>NC_014960.1:2569002-2890127 GCF_000199675.1 Anaerolinea thermophila UNI-1 | reverse complement strand
AAACGAATACAGATACGGAGAATATGAATCGGTTTTTGTAATGCCACCCAAGATACTGCAAAAAGGTACATATCACATTAATTTGATAGTTGCGGTGCATCGTGAAACTCGATTAAATCCTGGGAAGTTGTCTCTTTCGTTTAACGTTGACTCTCTGAGGCAATCTGACGTAGATTATATAGGAATTATCGCGTCTCCTGGTAATTGGGAAGTCACTCATAAATTATGTGCGGAATAGTTGGCGAATTTAGAATTCAAACTCGCGGACATTATTTTGATTTAGATTTTAAAAAATTAACTGCAATGATGTCCCACCGTGGTCCAGATGATGAAGGTATTTGGTCCGATGGGATGTACTGCACTCTTGGTTTTCGACGGCTTTCTATTCTGGATCTTTCCCCAATGGGACATCAGCCAATGCTGAGCCAAGATGGGCGTTATGTCATTGTGATTAATGGTGAAGTATATAACTTTCAAGAAATTCGTGCACAATTGGAGCACTTGGGAATTAAATTCAGGTCCTCTGGCGATACTGAGGTGGTTTTGTATGCATTGGCTGAATGGGGGATAGAAGCACTGGAACGTTTTAACGGAATGTTTGCTTTGGGTTTCTACGATAATGTAGATAAACGCTTACTTTTGGCACGTGATCATGCTGGCATCAAACCTCTTTATGTTTTGAAAAATTCTTGTGGTGTGGTATTTGCTTCTCAATATGACCAGATTTTGGCACATCCTTGGGGGAGAGACTTGGCATTTTCTCAAGAGGGATTAGCGCAGTATTTTCGTATGGGGTATATCCCAGCGCCTTATGCCATTCATCAAAATGTATTCATGTTAGAACCCGGAAGTTGGTTAGAAGTACAAGCGGATGGAAAGGAACGGTGTGGAAAATACTTTGAATTTCCTTTATACAATCGGCCTAGTTTGTTTGGTTCAAAAGCATATGAAGCAGTAGAAGCCGCTATTGATTCTGCAGTTCGCCGCCAAATGATTAGTGATGTTCCTGTAGGATCATTTCTCTCAGGGGGGATCGATTCACCATTAGTCACTGCGAAAATGAAGGCGATATCTAACCATTCATTCAAAGCGTTTACTATTGGGGTTCCCAGTGATTCAGCTGATGAGTCCAATAACGCTTCTCAGTATGCTAAGGAGTTGGGGGTAGAACATTTTGTGTATTCGGTTACACCAGATGATGCACTGAAACTAATAGATGAAATTATATTGTCATGTAGCGAACCTTTTGCTGACTACTCAATTTTTCCCACTTTATTAGTGTCGAAATTTGCCAGTCGGGAGGTGAAGGTTATTCTCTCAGGAGATGGAGGTGATGAACTTTTCTGGGGGTATCCTGATCGGTTTATTCCAGTCATAAACAGTGCACATTTGTTTAGATATCCGAAATGGATTCGCAGCCTTTATTGGCATATATTCAAGCATTTCTCAAAAAATTCTCGATTATGGAGTGTCCAATATTTTAACAGTATTGGCGAATGGTACAAAGGTAAACATACGCACCTGAGTGAAGGTTGGGCTTGTAGAATTTTTCCAGATTTACCAGAATGGCCAAAAAACTCTGATCTTTTTACCTATCAAGGCTTTCATTTCGATGAAACTGCACAATGGTTACGCTGGAATGAATTTTCAGGGCACCTAACCATGGTGCTCTTAAAAGTGGATCGGGCAAGTATGTACAACTCGTTAGAGGTAAGGGTACCTTTGCTGGATAAAGAGGTGATTGAAACGGCTTGCCAAGTTGATTGGAGATCGTGTTTAGATCTAAGAAACAGAATTGGTAAAATTCCGTTACGGCAAGCCCTTTCAAAGTACGTGACCATGCAAATAATACCCAAAAAGGGTTTTACCGTCCCCATGGCTAAATGGTTGCGGGGACCATTACGCGATCTTTTAGAAGAAAAGTTGCTAAGGCTACCAGGATTGTTGGGTTTGGAGTGTGACAAGGAAAGTTTAAGCGCGTACCTTAACATGCACTTAACAGGAAAATTCGATTTTTCATGGGGAATCTGGATTCTCTTGAGTGCAGCCCTGTGGCAGGAGAAAGTTGCCTCCAAACAATGAAAGTATATGCTGATTACTCTCACTATCATGGGAAGAACCGATATTTTCTAAACAACATCCACAAAGCATTGTGGAATGACCGTTCACCCGAGGAACGAGATCAGGTATATGGTAACTGGTGGCGTGGTTTTGAGTCCGTGCCTAATGTTAGCGATGCGGATGTAGTCCTGTTAACAAATACATGGAACTATTATCTCGATCATGGGTTGATCTCTCAGGCAGAGGAAGAAATCCGGTTGGCACAACAGCACAAAAAGAAGATAGTGGTTTTTTGTGGTGGAGATGCTCCGGCAAATTTAATCCAACCAAATGTAATCTTGTTTGAAATGGGGGGATACCGCTCGGTGCAAGGACTGGCTTACCATTCCGGTATCCCTTTTTTCTTAAGGGATTTGTTGACCATTTACTGTGGTGGACAACTGCAATTTCGGACAAAGCCTGAAGTTCCGGTTTTAGGATTCTGTGGCCAATCTGATAGCTCTTTTCTTTTCAATATCTTTCGGAAAACGCGTAATTTATATCAAAAATTGTTATATCGGTTAGGATTACGTAAATGGCAACCGCCACCTTTTGAAACGGTAAGTTTTCGTCGCCGTGTACTCCATCAGTTTGAAGGTTCCGGTTTGGTAAAGACGAACTTCCGATTACGTAGACAATATCATGCAGGTAACAACCGAGATAAATCAGATTTTAGCCCCCAGAGGTTAGATTTTATACAAAATATCCTCAATTCGGATTATACAGTTTGTATTCGCGGTGGAGGAAATTTCTCAATACGTTTTTATGAAACCCTATCGCTTGGAAAAATTCCAATTTTCGTTGATACTGATTGTTTATTGCCTTTTCCCGACAAGATACCCTATCAACAAATTTTCCCGTGGATCAATGTTGAGGATCTTCCACGCGCGGCTGAGATTGTAGCAGATTTCCACTCTCGCTTGTCAAATCAGGATTTTATCCATTTGCAGAGGATGTGCAGACAGTTGTGGGAAGAGCATTTTACACCTAACGGGTTCTATAAGGATTTTCAGGAAAAAGTTTATGAGATTATCTGATTGTTGTATCCTTGTAAGTTCATTTGATAAGTATGAAGCCTGTTGGGAGCCGTACTGGCATGGGTTGGAAAAGTACTGGCCAAGTCACCCGCAAGTTTATTTTATTACGAACTTTTTACAAGCGCCTGGAGGAATAACGCTTAGCGTCGGTTCTGATCGAGGTTGGGCGGGCAATTTGATAAAAGCACTGTCACAAATAGATTTCCCCTATATTCTGTATAGTCAAGAAGATTATTGGATTCAAAAACCTGTTGAACAGATTTTGATCGAAGATTATCTGGATATAATTCGCTCTGGTAAAGCAGATTATATTCGTTTGTATCCCGCCCCACCGCCAGATTTGCCTTTCCCGGACGATCACCGTTTGGGAATTATTGCTCCAACCTCCCCTTATCGCACCTCATTACAAATGGCATTATGGCGTAAAGAGACATTGCTCTCGTTGCTGGATACTCACGAAACTGCATGGGAATTTGAAGTGAAGGGGTCAAAACGCAGTCAATACTTGAAAAAACGTTTCCTGTGCGTTTCTAAACGGCAATATGGTATTGATTATGTTTTTACAGCAGTAGTAAATGGTTACTGGTCAGAAAAAGCATATCAATATGCAGACAACGAAAAAATTCACGTTCGGTTCGAGGCGCTTCCTAGAAAATCGATTATGGTTAAGGTGAAAGATACAATTGTGTCTCGATTATATAGAGTAAAGAAAAAATTCTTAAGCAAGATAAGAAGTATCAAAATTACAAATTTCCCTTCCTGACAAGATGATTTCAATCAGGACGTTTTTGAGCGCATCCAATGAAAATTCTAATCCCGGAAATTTCCAATCCACCAGAGACATTTCTTCAAAGACTGATCCTTGGCCTGGCTGAGCAAGGAGTGGAAGTATTTCTCGCTACAGAGCAGATAAAAAAAGGATCTCTTCTAAATGTACATGAGAAAATTCGTACCGTATGGAAACCTTCCTGGAACGTCCCATTAGGGAGAAAAGCCTTCAATATAACCCGAATTCTTTTGCTTTCTTTGAAGAAGGGCAGGATAAAAGATTTTTTAAAGGCGCTCCGTGCAAACTCGCTTCGGGAATGGTATCGAGTTTTTCCTGTGCTGGATAAACCGTTTGATTTATGGTATTTCCCCTGGATTTTATCCGCCAAAGACTATCTTCCCTATCTCAGGGAGCATGGCATTCCGTTCGTGGTCAGTTGCCGGGGAAGTATGGTTAATGTGGATCCTTTTACTCACCGTGGAGAGGGGACGCAGGGAATCTTACGGGAGATATTTTCTGCGGCGAGCGTTGTCCATTGTGTCAGTCGGGATATTCTCAAGACAGCCGAGCCCCTGGGGTTGAATCCAAACAAGGCGGTGGTGATTCACCCGGCGGTGGATGTTTCTTTCTTCTCTCCGCCACAGGTTCTGCATAAAGACTCCACAATTCACATTACCACCACCGGTGCGCTGATCTGGAGAAAAGGATATGAATACGCCTTGCAGGCAATTGCTTTTCTAAAACAGAGAGGATATTCGGTTCACTATCATATCCTCGGAGAAGGTCCGGAAAGACAGCGCCTGCTTTATACTGTGGACGACCTGGATTTGTGCTCAACCGTGACCCTTCATGGAAAATGCTCTCCAGAAGAGGTGCGCCGAGTTCTGCAAAAGTCGCATATCTTTTTGTTCTCCAGCCTTTCTGAAGGCCTGCCCAATGCAGTTCTGGAGGCAATGGCATGTGGTTTGCCGGTGGTCACATCCAATTGTGGGGGTGTTTCTGAAGCCGTCACCGACGGTGTGGAAGGCTGGATTGTTCCTGTCAGAGATCCGGAAGCGCTTGCCGGGGCAGTGGAGCGTTTAATTCTGGACAAAGAAATGCGTCTCACAATGGGAGAAGCGGCGCGCCGGCGGGTGGTGCAATCGTTCAACCTGTCCGATCAAATTCCAGCGTTTCGAACCTTGTTTGAAAGGGTGAGTTCAGTTTCATGAAAGGCAAAGTCCTTTTGGTGGTGCCTGTCTTTCCCCAACCTTCAGAAACGTTTATTGTCAATCATTTTTCGGGGTTACTGGAGAAAGGCTGGAATGTTCATTTACTTTGCGGGCGCATTAACCGCTCAGCCATTTCTCATTATCAGGAGGTGTATCCAAAATTTCATGGGAGGATTCACACATTGCTCCCGGTACATCCTGCGGTATTAGCCTTTTTCTTGTTCCCGTTCATTTTATTGTTCTCTTTGTGTTTTTCCCCGGGGTTAATGGTTCGGTATTTCCGCTTCTCCCCGGCAAAATCGATTTGGGAAAAAGTCAAGCAGTTTTATCTGGATTTTCCTGTGCTCTGGCTTAATCCCGATATCCTTCACTTTGAGTTTGGGTATCAGGTGGTCGGAAAATCTTTTTTGAAATCGGTGCTGAATTGCAGGTTGGTGGTCAGTTTTCGCGGGCATGATCTCGATTTCTGGAATTTAGATGCACCGGATGCCTATCGGGTGGATTGCTCTCGAGTGGACGCCATTCATGTATTGAGTGAAGCGTTAAGACAGAAAGCCTTACAGCGAGGTTGCCCGGAAAATAGTGTGTTCTGGCGCATTCCCCCTGCCGTAAATCCCGCAGATTTCAAGCCCAATGGGACACGGAAAAACGCTGAGTTCTTTAATATCTTAAGTGTGGGCAGGCTCCATTGGGTGAAAGGGTATGAATATGCTCTCTCAGCCATTGCCATTCTCAAACAACAGCAGATTCCGGTAAGGTATTGCATTATTGGCGATGGAGAATTTCGCCCAGCGTTGGAATTTGCTGTTCATCAGTTGGGGTTACAGGATTGTGTGACTTTCCTCGGAAAGCAGTCTCAGGATGTAATTCGCAGAGAACTGGAAAAAGCGGATGTTTTTTTACACCCTGCTGTGGAAGAAGGTTTTGGCAATGCAGTCCTTGAAGCCCAGGCGATGGAAGTTCCTGTGGTTTGCAGTGATGCTGTGGGACTTCCCGAGAATGTTCAGGATGGAGTAACCGGTTTTGTGGTTCCAAGACGTAATCCGCAGTTGCTGGCGGAAAAATTAATCTTTCTCTTGCAGAATCCACAGGCTCGAATTGAAATAGGCAGGGCTGGACGACAGCGGGTTCTGGAATGCTTTTCTCTTGAACAGCAGAAAGAAGCCTTCGACAGGATGTACTCTTCCCTTTTCACCGGATAAAACTTGATGATAAAAGTCGATCTTCTACAGTTTCCTGCACCCTCTTCCCAGTCAGAATGGAAATGGGGAGATTCTTTTACCTGTCAAAACAGCCTCGTCAGTCTTGTAGATTTTCTGAAAACCTGGAAAGAGCACTCCGCTGCAGAGGCTTTGCTGGTAGCGGAGGCAAGCCTTCCTTTGCCTTCTGACGAGGTGTTATCCTCGCTTTTGGCAAATCTGCCCATTGATCTATGGCATGCGGGAATGCGTTTAGGGATGGCAGGGAAACCCGAGTGGATGGATTTTGTCCGCCCGACCTGGATGCTGAATCGGGATGCTGATCCAGATATTGAGTTTTCCTCCTGGCGGGTGTCTTTGCGAATGGCGCTGGTGAGGAGAGAATTTTTGTGTCGGTATGGTGTGCCTTCAGAAACGTTCGAGTCCCTGGACGCCGCTGGGTTGGATTGGGGATACCGCTCCATGGTGCAGGGAGGCTTTCTGCGTTATTCCCCCCAGTTGCTGAAAGAAATGCCGACTCAGTATCTTCTAACACCTCCCCAGATCCCTTTGAAGGATCAAATTCGGTTTATCCGCCGGAATTTTGGAAAAAAATGGTTGTACTGGGCATGTATCAGAGCCTGGCTTACTAAAAAAGCCGGTTTGTTTCATCTCCTGAAGGTGTTGTTAGAAAATCACGAGCAAGGCAAACTCGTTGAGAGGGTAATTGCTTCATCCAGCAGGCTTTCGTTTAATGCGCAAACATCCGAAAAGATTCCCAGAGTCTCTGTACTCATCCCGACATTGCAACGGTACCCTTATTTAAAAACTGTACTTCAGCAATTGAAGACGCAAACCGTCCCTCCTTATGAAGTGATTGTGGTGGATCAAACCCCGAAAGAAGAGCGCAGTACAGCGTTTTATCAGGAATTTCAAGATCTCCCTCTGCGCCTGTTTTTCCTGGATGAGCCCGGACAATGCTTGTCCAGAAATTTTGGATTATTGCATGCTCGTGGGGAGTATGTCCTGTTCCTGGATGACGATGACGAAATTCCTCAGGATCTGGTGGAAAAACATCTTCGAACCCTCCTGGCATTGAAGTGTGATGCTTCTTGTGGCATTGCCCATGAAATCGGCGCGGGTCAACTTCATGAAAGTTTCCTGCGATTAAGAGTTAGTGATGTGTTTCCAACCAATAATACCTGCCTTTGCGTATCTTCACTTTCCTGCACAGGATTGTTTGATAATGCCTACAATAAGGGACAAAATGAAGACCATGACCTGGGAATGCGCCTTTATCTGAGCGGGGCTTTCATGGTGCTTAATCCGGAAATCCAGGTGCTCCACCATCATGCTCCACGTGGGGGATTGCGTGCTCATGGCGCCAGAGTGGTTACCTATGCCTTAAGCCGCCGCTCGATTTGGGTGCGAAAACTGCCCAGCGTTTCGGAAATTTATCTGGTGAAACGTTATTTTCGGTTGCATCAGGTCCAGGAGTTCCTCTGGATGTCTTTCCTGGGGTCTTTTAGTGTTCATGGAGGCTGGCTCCAAAAAATTGCCAAAATGATTGCAGGACTGCTTCTTTTGCCTGTTACCGTTCTGGAATTTCGGCGCCGAATCCGGTCTGCAAATCGGCTGTTGGCTCAGTTTCCCCAAATCCCCGAATTGCGATGAGAAAAATTTTAATCGTGTCTTCGGAATTTCCTCCGGGTCCTGGTGGAATTGGTACCCATGCCTATCAATTGAGCCGGCATCTCGCACGACTCAACTGGCAGGTACTGGTGGTCGCCCCTCAGGATTATGTCTCACCACAGGAAAGAGAAGCGTTTAATTCATCCCAGCCTTTTGCTATTCATTCTTTATCCCGTTCAGGTTGGAGAATGCTGACTGCAGGATATCGTTTGGGAGAAATATGGAAGTGCATTCGGCTGTACTCTCCTCAAGCAGTAATTTTCAGTGGAGAAAAAATGGTATGGCTGGCAGGGGTGTTGAAACCTTTTTTCAGAATGGCGTTTCTGGCGGTGGGGCATGGCACGGAGTTTGGAAAAATTACCGGATGGCAGGCACGTATTACCCGTTGGGCTTTTCATCGTATGGATCACCTGATTGCAGTCAGTCAGTACACGCGTGCCAAGATGGAGACATTAGGAATCCTTTCTGACCGGATTACGGTGATTCCCAACGGGGCGGATGAGGAACGTTTTTTCCCTCTCCCTGAAAAACGTCTCAGTTCTTTACGTGCGAAATTTAATGGAAATCAAAGTCCAATTCTTTTAACCGTCGGAAATGTCACCGATCGGAAAGGTCAGGAAGTGGTGATTCGGGCACTTCCCAAGATTCTTTCACGTTTCTCTGATGCTCAGTACTGGATGGTGGGTTTGCCCACCCTGCGAGATAAATTAGAACAGGTAGCAAGCGAGTTGAAGGTGCAGGATCACGTTCATTTTCTGGGCAGATTGGGAAATTCTGAACTTGTTGAAGCCTATAACGCTTGTGATATTTTCATCATGGCAAGCAGAGAAATGCCAGATGGGGATGTGGAAGGGTTTGGAATAGCCATTTTAGAAGCCGCCTTGTGCGGAAAACCATCTATTGGAACGCTTGGGACAGGGACTTCAGAAGCCATTTTCCATGGGTATACGGGGCTTCTTGTTCCTCAAAATGATCCAACCGCATTAGCCAGTGCGGTGATCTCTTTGCTGGAAAACAAGGAATATTCCAGACAACTGGGGCAGAATGCCTATCACTATGTAATGGCTCATGCAACCTGGGAAAAAAGAGTTTTGGAATATCATCATCTTCTCCTTCAATTGTTACCTCAATGAATCTACCTGTCTCTCCCGATCAAAAAATTGTAGGTGATACCTTGCTGATTATTTCCCATACCCCACACTATTACCATGATGGCCGCTACTGGGGATGGGCTCCGACCATTCGGGAACTCGATTGGCTCTCCTCTCTTTTTCGCAGGGTAATTCACGTTGCTCCTTTATATCCCGGTGTTCCCCCAAAGAGCGCTTTGCCATATACATCTGCGAATATCACCCTTGCTTCTGTGACTCCTTCTGGCGGCAATTCATTGGGTGAAAAATGGAGAATTCTTAAAAATTACCCTGCGTACTTTAACGTCATTTCCAGATATTTGAAAATTGCGGATGCTGTTCACGTACGCTGTCCAGCAAATATCAGTATGTTGGCTCTCCTCATGCTCTTGTTTCGAAAATTTCCCCGAAGACGCTGGTTTAAATACGCAGGGACCTGGATGCCCCAACAGAAAGAACCATGGTCGTATTCTTTTCAGCGCTGGTTTCTTCGCACCGGTCTTTTGCGGGGAGTCGTGACCGTGAACGGCTCCTGGTTCCACCAACCCGCTTTCATCCGTTCTTTTTATAATCCTTCCTTTTCTGAAATTGAGTTAGCAGAGGCGCAAAGGATGTCCTCTGAGAAAAGACTTATTCTGCCCATTCAGGTTTTATTTGTAGGGCGCTTAGAAGAAGCCAAGGGTGTGGACAGAGCGCTGGACATTGTGCAGATCTTTGAGAAAAATCGTGTGCCGTATACCCTGCATTTAGTGGGGGATGGAGAAAAGCGGAAATGGTACGAAGAAAAATGTGAACCAGCCATGATTGAGAAGAAAGTGATTTTTTGGGGGTGGCTTTCCCCAAAAGAACTATCTTCTCTGTATGCCAAAGCCCACTTTGTGTTGTTGCCCAGTAGTAGTAGTGAAGGCTGGCCCAAAGTATTGAGCGAGGGTATGGCGTTTGGCGCGATTCCGATTGCAAGTTCAGTCAGTTGCATTCCTCAGTATCTTCAATCCTTTCAAGTTGGGGCTGCGATCGCTGTGGATGACATTCAAACTTACCAGCAAACCTTACTGGAATATATCCATCTGCCAGATAAATGGGAACAAGAATCGGCAAGGGCTAGAGAACACGCTCGGAAATTTACTTACGAGTACTACCTGAAAAAAGTTAGAGAATTGTTTGTTGAGCAGGATATCGCTTAGCAGGTCAATCGTGAGCCCGATAAATCCTTTTATCCTCATTTTATGGCTTTTTCTTCATCTTTTGCTGGGTATTTTATTTTCTCAGTATCCTGCACTCTCCACCCTCCATGCCATCACCACTCTGGTAATAGGGACTCTGGTTGTTCTTGGACGGAACTACCGCAGAGTTTTGTATGTTGCCGCTTACATCACCGGCGCAGAAGTGCTCTGGCGCATGACCGGCGCAAATGTCTTTTGGGAATACGGCAAATATGCCACGGTGTTCCTGCTGGGGCTGGCGCTGATGCGCCTGCCGCGCTGGCGCGGGGTGCGCATGCCCTTGCTGTATTTCTCGCTTCTGCTTCCTTCCATCATTCTCACGGTGCTGGATTTGGGCTTGACCGAGAAAGCCCGTTCAGCCATCAGTTTCAATCTCTCGGGTCCCCTGGCGTTGGCAATCTGTGCGTTGTTTTTCTTCCAGGTACGCCTGAGCGGCGAAGAACGCAAAACCATCCTGTGGGTCACCATCGCCCCCCTTTTAGCAGTTCTCGCCGTCATTTTGCGCACCATCCGCTCGGTAGGGATTGTGGCGTTTACTGATGAGTCAAATTTCGTCACCAGCGGCGGTTTTGGCCCCAATCAGGTTTCCGCGCTGGTGGGGCTGGGGGCCCTGTTGTGTATCTTGTTATTTATCAGCACTCGCCGATTGGGGGAACGCTGGATCGCCGGAGTGCTGGCATTGACCTTCCTGATTTTCAGCGTGCTGACCTTCTCACGCGGGGGCGTGTACAACGTAGCCGGCGCGTTGATTCTGGCTTTGCCCTCCATGCTGGCAAATCCCCGCCTGCGCAATGCGCTGATCCTGTTTTTACTGATTGGCTTAATGGTAGCCAGTCTCTGGGCTGTGCCGTTCCTCGACTCTTTCACCCAGGGCATGGTGCGGGTGCGCTATGCCAATCTGGAAACGACCAATCGTTTGGAGATTATGCAAGCCCAACTGCAGGTGTGGGGGGAGCATCCTCTGCTGGGGGTGGGTCCCGGCATGGCAAAGTACGCCTCTCTGCAGTTGTTAGGCTATGATGTTGCCGCGCATACCGAGTACACCCGCGTCCTGGCAGAGCACGGCTTTTTTGGAGTGCTTGCATTGCTGGTTTTGCTGAGTATGGCAGTGCAGGCATGGGGGCGGGCTCAAACGCCTCTGCAGAAGACCTTGACAACGGCTCTGCTTGCCTGGCCTCTCCTGGAAATGTCCCATGCCGCCATGCGGGTGGTGGCAATTGCTTTCATTTTCGGGTTGGCGCTGGCGGGCTGGGCTGAGAATCGTCACAATTCCATCCAAAAGACAGGAAACCAGACCCGTTAATGAGCCATCCACCCGTGCTTCTTGTGGGCAATTTCCTCTCCCGGCATGGACTGGGGCGCGCTGTGGGGGAAGATCTGTCAGAGCATCTGCACGCCCGCGGCTGGCAGGTGATCACCACTTCGCATCAGCGCAGCCGCGCCCTGCGCCTTGCCGACATGCTGACCACAGCACTTAAACAGCGAAATCAATACCGCCTTGCCCTGGTGGAGGTGTATAGCGGGGCGGCGTTCCGGTGGGCTGAAGCGGTATGCCTGATACTGCGCTGGCTGAAAAAGCCGTATATCCTCTGGCTTCATGGAGGAAATTTGCCCCACTTTGCGCAAAAATGCTCGGGGCGGGTTTCCCGGCTTTTGCGGCACGCCCATGCCGTAGTAGCCCCCTCTGCCTACCTGCAGGAACACATGCGCCTGTACCGGCAGGACATTCTCCTCATCCCCAATCCTCTGGAAATTAGGCGCTACCCCTTTCGGCTGCGGCGGGATTTGCGCCCTTCTCTGGTGTGGTTGAGGGCGTTTCACGCTATTTATCGCCCGGCGATGGCGGTTGAGGTGCTCCGCCGGGTCAAAGAATGGGCACCGGATGTTCATTTAACGATGTACGGTCCCGAAAAAGGCGACGGCAGTTTACAGGAAGTCCGCCGTACAGCACAGCGGTATGGGCTGGAAGGCGCGCTTTCCCTGCCCGGCAGGGTGCCTAAAGAAGAGGTGCCGCAGGTCCTTCAGCAGGGAGATATCTTCCTCAACACCGCTGGTGTAGACAATACCCCTGTCAGCGTGATGGAAGCCATGGCGTGCGGACTGTGCGTGGTCAGCACCCGCGTGGGGGGCACCCCTTACCTGCTCCAGCACGAACAGGATGCCCTGCTCGTCCCCCCTGCTGATGCCGATGCCATGGCGGAGGCGGTTCTGCGCCTTCTGCGCGAGCCGGATCTGGCGGAACGTCTTTCTTGCAGTGCCCGCCGCAAAGCCGAAGCCTTCGACTGGTCGGTGGTGCTCCCGCAGTGGGAGAAGTTGTTTGATGAGGTGTTTGCTCATGGGTGAGACAATTTTTCTTGGAATTGGTGGGCATTGGGCTTCTGGAAATTCTTTGTCTTTAATGTATCGAGGAGTTGCAGAAGAACTGGTCAGGCGAGGATGGCAGGTGGTTGTGCTTATTCCTGGATTGTCTTCTGAGCAGGTAGTTGCTGAAGGTAATCTCCGAATTTTAACCTGGCCCTCCAGGCGCCCCACCAGGCTTAAAGATGCAATTTATCTGGCAAGACTGATCAAACAATATCGTCCAGCATGTTTAATTGCAAATTTTGCCTCTGTTAACTGGATGATGCTCGTTGGGTGGTTGTTTGGAGTCAAAAAACGGATTGCCTGGTACCATACAGTGATTGATGCTGCTGAAGAACGAAATTGGGTTACTGAGTTAAAAATTATCCGTAAAAGATTAATCTATAAATTGGCAACCCATATTATTGCTGTATCTGATTTTGTCAAGTCTCGAGATTTAGTTACCGAATACAGAGTTTTGCCAGAAAAAATTACTGTCTTTCACAACATGGTCGGAGACCCATTGTCTGCAGGAATATTACCTTGTCCAAAGGAAAAAATATTAACCTATACAGGACGCTTGGAGTATTGGAAAGGGGTGGACATCTTAATCAAAGCGATGCCCGAAATAGTCTCTCAGTATCCGGATGTCAGTTTGAGAATTTTAGGCGATGGTTCCAAGCGCATTGAATATCAAAACCTGAGTAGAAATTTGGGAGTAGATAATCACATACTGTTTTTAGGGAGTGTTTCTCCAAATCAGGTGTTGCAGGAATTATCACAAAGTTACCTTCATCTTCATCCAGCGCGAGCGGATAATTGTCCGTTGAGTGTTATTGAAGCGATTTCTCTGGGAATACCTGTGATTGCTTCAAATGTGGGCGGTATCCCCGAAATTATCAGGGATGGGCAGGAGGGGTTTCTCGTTTCACCTGGGAGCCATGAATTACTGGCAGAAAAAATTGTTCAGGTTCTGGAGGACTCATTTCTACGGAATGAATTATCACGACGGGCTAGAGAAAGGTTTCTAGGCTCATTTGAACTGAGCAAAGGCGTCATGAAAATTGTGGATTGGTTGGAAAATGAAAGATAGTCTTAAGAAGATTTCTTTTGCTTTGGTTGTTTTCGTTTTGCCCATTTTTACTTTGTTACCTTATTCCCCATGGGTTATGAAGGGGCTACATCGAGATTCGGGGGTTTTCTTGTATGTGGGACAACAGATTTTGAATGGTGGATTGCCATATAGAGATATATGGGATCATAAACCCCCCGTAATTTACTATGTCAATGCTTTAGGTTTGTTATTCGATAATTCACGCTGGGGTGTGTGGACGATTGAACTGGTTTGTTTGGTTATTTCATCCTTATTAGCGTATCAGTTAATTAAGAAGCATTTTGGGGATTTTGTTGGTTTGATTGTTTCGACACTGTGGTTACTTACCCTAGTTTTTGTGTTACAAGGTGGAAATCTTACGGAGGAATATGCACTGGTGTTTCAATTTTTACTGCTTGTTATGTTTGATAGGATAAATGGAAAGAACAGATCTATTTTATATTTTTCGGTTGGTGTTTTTTCGGGATTAATGTTTTGTATAAAACAAACAACCATAGGTATTTTCTTAGGAATAATTGTACTCACTCTGTATAAAATGTTTGGCAAAAGACAACTATTCCTTTTCAAAAACATATTCTTAATTATTTTGGGTTGGACATTGTTTCCTGCGTTTTGGGTCCTGTATTTTTATATCCATGGTGGATTACCCAACTTATTGGAGGCTTTTTACTATAACTTTGTATATTCAAGCCAAAATAAAGATTTGTTAAATCGTCTAGCACCATTAATAACCGGGATTGAGCCGTTAACTGAGACGGGCTTTTTTCAATTTGGGATGATAGGCTATATTTTACTTGTAATGGATATTTTCTTAGGTAAGGATAACAATAAATGGCTTGTTAACCTTTTGCAATTGATAGCAGTAACATTGCCAATTGAATATGTTTTGGTTTCATTATCGGGACATACTTACAAACATTATTACATTACTCTTCTACCCATGCTGAGTTTATCCTCAGCATATTTTATAAAAGTGATAATAAATTATTGTTCTTTAGTTGCTCTGTTGCAATCATGGTTGAAATGTGGTAAACATACGGTATGACCACACGAGAAAGCAGATACGTCCGAGTGGCGAGGATCGCCTACCGGCTTGCCAAACAAGCATTACCGATGTATTCACATGCCAAGAGTCCCCATCACTTCACGTTGCCGCAGTTGGGGGCCTGTGTTTTGTTGATGTTCTACCTGAATCTCAGCTATCGCGACATGGAAGAATGGCTGCTGGCAAGCGATGCGGTTGGTAAGGAGCTGGAATTACCGCGTGTTCCCGATCATACGACCCTGCAACGTACCTACGCCAAGATACGCAAAGCGGATTGGATGCGCATGAACGAGACCTTGCTCGAGGAAATCGGACGGCCTGAAGAAGAAGGGGTGGCTGCCGATAGTACCGGCTTCTCACCCGGCCCGGCCAGTTCTTACTACCAAAGCCGTTCGGGAAAAGCCTATCGCCACTGGGCGAAGGGCGTTTATGCCGTTGGAATTGTCTCGCAATTCATCCTTGCGATGCAATCCGGCTGGGGTCCAGGTAGCGATGCCCCTTATCTGGGCTATCTGCGCCGCAAAGCCAGGCGGTTTGCCAAACGTCGGGCTTGGGTCTTGCTGGCCGATTCAGGGTTCGATGGTCGGACTGTCCGGCCTCAAGACTTGATTCCACCCGTTCGGCGAGGTGGAAATTTGCTGGCCCCTGAACGACGAGCAAGAAGCGAGCTTGTCTCTGCGGCTCGCCTGGATGGTCTCTATGGTCAACGCTGGAAGACCGAAACCGTGAATTCGGTCATCAAGCGCAAATTCGGGCAAGCCATCCGCTCGCGGAAACGCAGCCTGCAAAACCGAGAACCGATTATCAAAGGACTGGTCTACAACATACACCGCTA
This sequence comes from Anaerolinea thermophila UNI-1, assembly GCF_000199675.1. Taxonomy (GTDB): domain Bacteria; phylum Chloroflexota; class Anaerolineae; order Anaerolineales; family Anaerolineaceae; genus Anaerolinea; species Anaerolinea thermophila. The sequence goes on along the minus strand of NC_014960.1, from coordinate 2,874,453 downwards.
GGTGTATCTCTTCCTAACCTATCTTTGCAACAGAGCAAGGAAATTAAGTTAACCTAGTAAAAAATGATGATTCCCTTATTGGATAAGCGCTGGGGTGAATTATCAAAATGGGGGAGGCAGGGATTTCTTAAAGTAGGCATTTAGGTAACAAAATAGACCTTCTTCGGTTATGCTTTGAGTTGAACAAACAAAACCATACTGAGGAAGGTCTATTGTGCGCATTTTCAACGTTTGCAGGACACCAGGAAACCCAAGGGGATACGGTATCCACTGGCATTGGTGCTGCTGATCGTGTTGGCGAAGATCTACGGAGAAGAACGTCCCAGTGGAATTGCCGAATGTGCCAAACATCGCACGGAGATGTTGGTGGAATGGCTGAAGTTGAAAAGGAACAGCATGCTACATCACAGCACCTATCGGCGCATTCTGGCAGAGGTAGTGAATGTAGAAGAGTTGGAACACATCCAGCATATCTACTTGAGCGGGGAGAAATCATTTGGCACACAAGTGCTGGTGAGCATAGACGGCAAAGTGTTACGCAGGACATTGGATGATTCGCAATGAATTGGTTCTTGCGCAAGTTTCATGTTAAAAAAAGGGAATTTCCGAGAAATTTTTCTGGTTTCAAAGAGACTTCAATTAGGCTAAAAGACATTTCGCGATCTTACGGATCCTATTATTATGCTTGTACGCTATTTTTACTGCTGAGAGTCTGGAATATCACAATACCACACCAACAGTTCTTGTTTCACCTTATCCAGCGTAACCAGCAAGGAGTTGTTGAATGCCGTATTCACTAAACTCCCTTTAGCCAGCGGTAACCCAGCGCATATCGGGTTGTGGCTACTGACTTGTGACATTTTTAAGTACTGATTGGGGTTAGTAAATGCAACGCCGTTAATGAATACTACAGATCCCATACTCTCATACCCAATAGAACTACCTTTCCAGGTTCCGGAGTTCAGATCAAAATCACTGCATCCCATCGACCCTTGTTCACTCTAGCAGAAATGGATCAATCCCTTTGGTTTAATTTCGACCCAACTTCGCGGGCTGGTACTGTCGAGGGGATAAAAAGGACCATCGATCCGACCCGATTTCAGGTCAATAATCTTCCATCGCTCTTGAAAATCAAGTATTAACCATCGATCCAGAACAACGATGATATCCAAAACCCCCTGGAAAATTCCAAGTGAATGCCTTTTCAATCGAGGAATATTTTCCGGCGTAATTATCTGTAAATTTATCAACCAGCTTTCTTCAAATATATGGGAAATTCTACAACAAATCGTGAAGTTACTCAACCTGAAATATAAGCCGGAAATATAGCATCTTTTATTACCGAGATCTAGCCGGCTTTTAACTGATCGCTTATTAGGCTCGGGAATCAAATCGATGATATCCTTTCAATATTATAGCGAATTTTCTTTCCAGAAAATTTTTCGTTGTATTTATCAGGGCTTTCTTAAAGTCGAGTAATGAGGGATAAGGCTTCATCAGGATGAGCAGCGAAGTAGCGTCTGGTGCGGGGAAGATAACGAAACTTCAGTTTGCCCAGGAGAATGCCCAGTACCAGATTGTTGATACAAGCCATCGCTTGCCCCATTCTTCCCTTGGTCATGCGCGTACGATCTTCCAACAGGGTAACATCTCTACGATAGTGAAGCCCGTTTTCAATGCCCCAGTACGCACGGGTCATCTGGAGCAGTTGTCTCGGGGTGATGTCTTGCCTGCTCAGGCTGGTGATCCCATACACGACCTGTTTCTGCACCTTACCTGTGCGGATGGAGGTAAAACGACGCTCCAGTTTGAAGACCTGTTCCAGGTGCGGCCAGGGGAGAAAACCCTTGAGCTGGCTGCTCACGGTGAGCGTACGCTGTTCGATGCGTCCATGTCCTTTGTTGGTCAGGGTGACGCTCTCAAAATCCTTAGGCGGAAAGTTCATTCCCGGAATAGGTTGCACGTCTGGCTCAAACCACAAACGGATATCTTCTTCTATCTGTGCCTGATTGCCTTTCACAAACCAAATATAATCCCCCCCCGGCTGCTACAATCTGCCTGGAAAGCTCCTTTTGGGTGTGTAAAGCATCCCCGATGACCACTTTTTCCCGTAAATCCAGGCGGTTCAACACCCTGGGAGCCGCCGGGATCTCGCCGCCTTTCCCTTCGATAGCCACTTCCATCAGCACGATCCCTTCTGCCGGTAGATAGGCTGCCAGCAAATAGGTGCCTTGTTGCTGATTATCCAACGTCCCGCGGAGTACTGTGCCGTCTATGCTCACCAGCACTTGTGTGCCAAATGATTTCTCCCCGCTCAAGTAGATATGCTGGATGTGTTCCAACTCTTCTACATTCACCACCTCTGCCAGAATGCGCCGATAGGTGCTGTGATGCGGCAGGCTGTTCCTTTTCAACTTCAGCCATTCCACCAGCATCTCCGTGCGATGTTTGGCACATTCGGCAATTCCACTGGGACGATCTTCTCCGCAGATCTTCGCCAACACGATCAGCAGCAGCACCAATGCCAGCGGATACCGTATCCCCTTGGGTTTCCTGGTGTCCTGCAAACGTTGAAAATGTGCATACAGGCTCCCAACATCAAACACAATTCCGGCTTCTATGTTACACTTCATTTTGGCCTTCCTCGGTATGTTTTTTTTGTTTGTTCAACTCAAAGCATAACCGAAGAAGGTCTATTTTGTTACCTAAATGCCTACTTTAAAAGCCTTGTAACTAGCCTATTATTGAGGTGGAAAATAGAACTAGATGAAGCATTGTGATAGTTCGATAAAAAGCCAAACATAAAAAGAAGATTTAATAAACCTTGTAAAACTGATGGTTTCTTTGCTGGATAAGTCTGGGGCGTATTATTATCAAAATGGTGCCCCAGCAATCCTTTTTGAGATAGTGATATGCTGAAATGTATATTTATTGCTTGAAAAATTTTAATTTTATAGCGCTTTTCCCAAATTCTATTACGTCACCGTCGTTCAATAAATATTTTTGCTGAGGAGTTAGCCATTGTCCATTCAATTTTGTGCCATTTTTGCTTTTCAGATCTACCAAGTAAAAATTATTTTCATCTTGCTCAATTTTGGCATGTTCACGGGAAATGATAGAAGGTTTTTCAGCCAATGAACTAATATCAATATCTACATATATCCCATTATTTGGGTCATTACGTCCTAATATTGTCTTTCTGGATTTTATAGGTATTTTTTTCCCCCCTTCTGTCTGGAGAAATGATTCTGTTTGTAACTGTAGATCATCCTTGATTAATACCAGGAACATCCCGTGACATACTCCTCTTTCTCCTAAACTGGTATTTGGAGAAATCCGATAGATGCCGTTTGCAGATTTAATAGCAAGAGTATATCTGTATCCAGAAGTGGTTGAAAGATTCAAATAAGATAGTATCCACTCGACGAGTCGGTAAACGGGGACGTGTAAAGGCAGAGCCAAATCAAAGGTTTTTTGGTCATATTCAAGAGTTACTGCAACATGAGACATAAATCCTACCGCTTTGTAATGATGTATCAGAAAACCATTTTCATTTTTCGTCACAATGAATCCAAATATTTATTTTTGTCATGAAAAAGCCAAATCTTTTTTTAGTAACAGTTCCTGAATATTGACACGCATTTCATTCTTTGTTCCAGGTAACAAGGTACCATTCTGTTTTTTCTCCTCTTTGGGAAATGTCAGAATCCAAGAAGATTTTCCTTTCAAGAAGAATACCCCTGCTACTGGTTGAAAATAATTTTCTGATTCGAACTTTTGATCTGAATGAAAAGGAAGATAACTGACAGACCCACGAAATTCTGGCTGACGAATATCTTTCAGCAGTATTTTTGCTAATTCAGGATCAAGCCCATATTGAGTTAAAACAAACACTCCATCGGAAAATTCCTTATCGGGTAGATCAGCAAAAATTTCCATTGGAATTTTTCCTTTTATTTTTTCCGACAATAAATACAATTCTTCGGACAGGTGTTCTGGGAGAGATGATTGTTCTGTTATCCAATCCAAGATACTGACAAGATCGCCAAATACAAGATGATGAATAACGCCTTGTTCTACCCAATGAGCCGTAAATTGGTGCTCTTTACCCAAGTGAATGTTAATGATTTGCGGTGTGTTTCGATTTATAACCATTTGAAGCATGCCCTCAAATAGAAAGAGAGGTGCCAGTGCTTGCTGAAATTTCTCAGAAAGGTGAGGCATTCCATTATTATCTATGGTTGCCAATCCCCTAGCGAGGATAGAGTGGCTGGATGATTTGAGCCTTTCCTCCAAAACGTTATTGGGAAGTTCTCCAAACACCTCAAAGAGAGTAGCTTTGGCAAGATCAGGGCGATTTACTAGAGCCAGAGAAATTGCCAGCTCTTCAGTAGAAATAACGTATTCAAAAAGTTCATTGTTTTTCATTTTTCTATTTCTCCTATGAAGTGACAGGAATACATACGACAGGAGTGGTGTCGAGAATTCCTCTAATGACATTTGAGAAAGCCTTTTCTGTCTTTTGAACAAATTGAGAGGTTAAATGGCTCACAGCATTTGATATTTTGTCAATAGCCCGCTTGCCTGATTCTATAGCTTCTTCGTGCAAAGTTGATCCTTTCCACATTTCCCAGAGAGGTGCTTCAACAAATTTTGAGTAGGCTAACCCAAGTAAAACACTTCCACCAATGATTACTGCGCCTCCTGCTATTACAGGTAATCCTGTTACCGATACCATTCCTCCAAGTAGAACAGGGATTCCCACGGAACCGATACCGGTAAGAATAGTTTTGACGTTGAAATCAATCACTGCGGCTGAAATTCCCCGGCTTATATCTTGTTGACCATTTTCTAAGAAACTTTCTACACTTGTTGAAATGCCTGAGCCAAGAGCTTCTATTGTTCCACCAATTGCCATCCCTCGTGCCAGTGTGCTGGGTTTAATTACTCGCACCATCTCTTTGATTCCCAGAGCTTTTCGCATCCAGTTATTACCTGTAAAAATGATGCTATTCGGCCGCTTCACTGACCATTGCAGGGTTGAAGATAAAACTGCACCTGCAACAACTTTATCAAGATCTGAACTGGTAATCTCAAAGGATTCTCTAAGGGCGGTTAAATAAGCAGATTGTGTTCTGTCTGTTTCAATCCATTCATCAACCTCTTGCCTGACTCTTCTGGAGAGTTCGTCTAGCACATGGACTTGATTTACCAAGTCTTTGTGAATTTTTTCAATCTCTAATAAATAAGTGGTAGCGCGCGGGCTTGACCATGCTTGTCGTAAATCTTCAATGGCGTTTTGAAGATGATCAACAAGGTTAAAGAAATCTGATGCAGTATACATCATCTTTTTGCCTTGTTCATATACGAGATCTGTTTCCATATGGATAATATTCATTGCTTAGTGTCTCCCCTCTACAAATTATTGATGTAATGCGTATGGATTCAAATAATTTGTGCTTTTAATCTGTTCATTATAAAGAAACTTTAAGTTACTTCTGTTTGCCAAAATTATGTTTCTATCTTAGCCGTTTTTATCCCTATAAGGAGTATGTACAAATTGTAGATGCCCTTTGTAGATAAAGAAACCACGGCCTGTAGGAAGTTCCATTTGTCGATAATTCCATAGAGTGGATGGTGATACTCCGAGCCACTCCACTTCACTTGGGTCCTTTGATAATACCAAACCAGTTCGGTTTTGACGCAAATATTTCACCAGTGGCGTTCCAAAGTACACGCGGAGTTCTTCTAATAATCCGCTTGCTATTAACACTACATTGCTTGCTGTATCCAATATAGTACCTAAATCGTTAATTAATTTTGTTAAATTTCCTCGCTCTGGGTGGAAAGCAAAGCCAAGATCGTCAATCACCAGTAACAGAGGCTTATTTTGTGGTGTTTCTTCCCTTCTCAATATTTCGATGAGTTGTTCAAAGTCTCTAATAATTTCTTCTATTGAAGTTAATACTGTAAGTGTTGAAAACTGTCCTCGCAATTCTGAAATAGGGCTTTGGCGAAATGTGTAGCCTCGCAATTCCCATTTGTTTGCACTATCTTGTTTCAGTACACTCAGCAGTACGGAGGACAGAAAGTTGCTCTTTCCACTTCCTTTGGGACCCAAGATAAGAAATGAAGGAGTTCCGTGAAGGCTAAGAGAGATTGTCTCAAGAGTATCATATTTTTTCCCAATAGGAATATAAATTTCTTCACTTTTTTGTTGCTCTTTTAGCTCCTGAAGTAAATGGGAAAGAGGTATTTTATCAGGTAAAATTTCAATCTTTACGGGAAGTTGCCCTTTCCACGACATTCTCATGTTGTGGATATATTCCTCTAAGTTATTTGGGGGGGAAACAATTTGGACTATTGCCACTCTATCGTCAATCCAGTATCCTCGCCCAGGAACATTTTCAGTGATTGGAGCAACGTTTTTTCCAACTGTATCTGTATACTCATCTTTGTTTGACAACTTCAAAACAAGCCGACGAGAAATAATGCTTGAAATATTGGGGTGTAATTCTGATCGCCTACTAGTAGTAATGATCAGATGAATTCCTAATTTTTTCCCGTCTCGTGCAATTGAAGCTAAACGGTCAACAAGGTTTGGAAAATTAATCCGCAATTCAGCAAAGCTGTTTATTATTACAAACAGGCTAGGATGTCCGTGCAGTGTTCCTCTTGTTTCTTTGAGGACTTGGGAACGTTTTTGCATTTCCCATTCCAACATATTTAACAGTCGTTCTAGTCGCTCATTTTCTTGTGGAACATCTTTGTTGGGGTAAATTATTGCTCCAGTGTGTGGTAAGGTTTCAAATGCTGATAATTCTCCAGTGGCTAAGTCGATGATATAGAATTGAACCTGATCAGGTGTGTGTGTCAAAGCAAGCATCATCAAGAGAGAGGAAAGTGCTATTCCCACTCCGCTACCTGGAGCGCCTGTAATCCAGAGATGGCCGTCTTTTTCATCAAAATCTATAATTAACATTTTTTGTAAACTTAGTTCTGGAAAATCCAATTTGCCCCAAGGCACAATAATATGAGAAGAATCCTGTTGATTAATCCATTTTCCATCTAGATAGGCAGGTTTAATTTTTGCTTCCTCAAGAATTGATGTAAACGACAAAGATGGAGGCAAAGGATCCAGATAGATCTTTTTTGCAGGTGGAATGTGTAAAACCTCAGTGACCTTGTGAATATTTAACAAAATCACATCTTCTTCTTTGAGAGACGCTGAGGATGTGAATTCCTGGGAATGAGAGGTGAAGGAGGATGGGTTTTCAATTTCCTGATAACTTCCATCTGCTTTTACTTCATAAACGAGAAAGTTGTTACTGAATTCTTCTTCGTTCTGTACGGGGTATCCCCCATAACCGGCTTGAAATACAATAATCTCGCCTGCACCACTTAAGTACAGGTATCCCTGTCCAGGACGTGTTGGAGAAGGTAATCCTCGTTTTATAAAGTGCATTTCTTCAGGTTTTTTAACCATCAGGGCGATTCTCCATCCCACATTCTCAAGTAATTTATCAACTTCTGCATTAACACTTTGATTGGCTAGAATAAGATGCATTCCCAATGAACGTCCTTGGCGAACCAGCACATCCAATGGTTCGCGCAATCGCGGAAATTCTGTAAGACCTCTAGTAAATTCGTCTAAAAATAAAATGAGATGGGGAAGAGGATTATTCGGGAATTCCTCGTTATAATCCCAAATATCTTTTTTTGAGGCGTTTGTAAATTTAGCCTGTCTTCGGTCAATTTCATTAAGAATTGAATCGATTACACGTTCGACAAGTTCATTTTTATCCAGGTTGGTAACAAAACCGCTGAGGTGAGGTAATGTTGTAAAAATCTGATAGTTATTACCGCCTTTAAAATCCATGATAAAGAAATTTAAGAATTTTGGCGAGTAACGAATGGCTGCTCCTAAAATTAGGGATTTCATGAATTCGCTTTTTCCACTTCCGGTTGAGCCAATTAAAATGGCATGAAATGCGTGAGCCCCCCCTCTATCTTGATCCAAAAAATTAAGGACCGCCAGTTCCAAGTGGTCGCGCTGGGTATAAACCCCTATCGGAAATTGTAATAAATCTTTAGGTTCATATGGCATGGACCAAGCACTTTGAATTCCTTCTTGAGAAATAGCCTCCATACCTAGGACTTTCGATAGCCGAACTTGCTCTGGTAAAGAAACTTGAGTCTTGTTGGTAGGGGCTCTCCAGCATGCTATTGCTCTCGCTATCTTTTCGCATTCTTCACGAGAGGATTTTTCATAAAAACCCTCCTGTCGTTCTGCTTTTTGGCCGCTTGTTTTGGCAAAACAGAATCGCAAATCTTCATGAATGTCTAATCTTGCTCTGCATCCAACTGGAAAATCTCGCCCCCCTATGAAAATTGGATATATACTCACTTCCCACCCATTTTCTGCTAACTCACACATGTCAGGGCTTTGGCGCACACTACCTAAATCATCGACAATTACAACCAAAGCCTTTGTAGGTTTCTTTTCAGATGTGATAAATGCCTCTCGTCGACGAGAATATTCTTCCATTATTTCTTTCAAGGCTTTATCGATTGTTTGTGAGTCAAACGCTAATGAATAAGTTTGCTGCTTGGTATTCAGTGCGTCTGTGTGAGGTACCCATTTCAACCATTCCCAATTATCTATAGCTTGCGGGGTATCCGAAAATACTATAAAACGAACATCTTGAGGGGAATGATGTATCAGAAGATCTACGATCAATCGGAAAATAACAGGATAAATGACTTTGCTTCTGCCATTTATTGCTAAACTTCCAATCTTGCCCAAGTTTAACAAGAATGGCATTTTCTCAATTGTTTTATACTCACGCGCAAGCTGATCGGCTTGGTTGAATAATGGATCGTTTGAATCTCCGTGGTGGGGTAAATTAATAGAAAAAGAAGGCGGTATGCTTCCCCACCCAATTCGAAAAGTTAAAAAATCTTCATCGGAAGGCCGTCTGGACCACATATATTTATTTGCGCTCAATGCAATTTGACGTAAACCTTCCAAATTGGGATAGGCATCTTCTAATGCTTTTCTCTGTTGTAAAGCAAGAGTTTCGATTTCTTCGCGGATTTTGTCTAGCTTATGTTGGTAATTTTTTTCTCTATCTTTTAATTCTTTTACATATTTTTGTTTTTGGGCTTTCGTTCCCAGCCAATTAGCCAATGGAAATCCCAACCCCATAAAAACCATTGGAATCATCACGTAAGGGTTTTGTGAATTTAATAAAGCACTGGTTGCAATTCCGCCAAGCATCAGCACTGGCGGAATGAGTGTGGTCCACAAGTTGAGCGCTGGTGGTGGTGAAGGGGCATTTGGCGGTAAAGGAATATCTATCCTATCATCTGGTAAGCAAACAGGTTCCCGGGGTGCAGGGAAAAAAAGCTTTCGGGCAATAAATATATTCTGTTCTATTGTTGTGAATGAATTTCTTTGGTGTACCATTTTATATTACATAAAACAGCTATCATTTGTGAAATGATAAAAACCTCTCAGCAAACAGGATTTGCTGAGAGAATAAAATATTGATTAGTTTTCCAGAAAAATTATGAGAGATTGCTTGCCATTTGTTCCCATTCGGTAATCTCGGTCTGCAACTTTGTTGTCATGGTATTGAGATTTTCCAGAATTGTGTTCATGCTTGAACGCCATTGGTCATAGAGACCGAAGAATTCGGTTGCAGAATTGCCCATCCACGCAGATTGTAAATTGTTAACAGAACTGTTCATACTTTGTACGAGGCCGATTAACTGTTGGTATGTATTTGCCATGTTGCTCGCTGTAGATCGAGCAGTCTCTACTTCCATATGAAGTGTAGTCATATATAGCCCTCCTTGAAAAAGTTTAAAAAAATTATATAACACATTGTAATATAGATAAATATCCTTTCGCGAGTTGTAAACAAACTGTAAGAATTTTGTAGTAGTGAATGCAATACATAAGCTACCTGTTATTTTATGAAGTAAATGCTTCAACTGTTGCTTTGAATAGGGGAAGGTTTTCCCCTTCATTTGCCTTATAATGAAGGTGGAGGACGTTATGGGTAGGTTGAATTGGGTGCGTCTGGTGGTTTTGGGGTTGTTCCTGTGGGCATGGCTGGGGACAGCCTCTCCCATGCAGGCTCAGAGCGATGTGCCGGTGGTGGTGACGGTGCGCCTGGAAGGTGCTCTCAACCCCATCTGGCAGGAAACGCTCAAGCGCGCCATGCGTGTAGCAGAAGATCGCGGCGCAGAGGCGCTGATTCTGCAACTGGATACCCCCGGCGGTCAAATTGATGTGATGAACCGTCTGGTTCAGCAAATTCGCAACAGTCCGATGCCGGTAGTAGTATATGTTTCCCCTGCGGGAGCCATGGCGGCTTCGGCAGGCGCCATGCTCACCCTGGCAGGACATGCTTCTGCTATGGCGCCCGAAACTTCCATTGGCGCCGCCAGTCCGGTAGGCGGGCAGGGCGAGGATATCGGCGAGACCATGGAAAGCAAGGTGAAGGAAATCCTCAAAGCCAGCGCCCGCGGATTAACCCTGCGGCGCGGTGAAACGGCAGTGCGCCTTGCCGAAGAGATGATTGAAAATGCCCGCGCCGTTTCGGCAAATGAGGCGGTGGAAAATGGATTGGTGGATGTGATAGCGTCTGACCTGCCAACCTTGCTCCGCAAACTGGATGGGTTATCGGTTGAGTTTGGCGACAGCCGGCGCACGCTGAACACTGCAGGCGCTATCGTGGTGGAAGTGCCGCTGACCTTTATGGAACAGGTGCTGGTGGTGCTGGCAAATCCCAATCTGGTCTTCCTGTTGCTTTCGATTGGCGTGCAAGCCATTCTCATTGAACTGTCCAGTCCGGGCGGCTGGGTGGCAGGGTTTATTGGGGCGGTGTGCATTACCTTTGCGGTGTTTGGATTGGGAATCCTGCCGGTCAACTGGTTCGGCATCATCTTCCTGGTGATGGCTTTCATCCTCTTTGTGCTGGATATTCAGTCGCCTACGCATGGAGCATTGACCGCGGCAGGGGTGGCTTCGTTCATTGTGGGCGCGCTGGTGCTGTTCAACTCTCCCAACATTCCCGGCACGCCGCGGGTTTCGGTGCCGCTGGTTGTCGGCACGGGAGTGACGATTGGGGTGATCTTTTTTGGAGCGGTGGCGTTTGCTCTGCGCGCTCAACGTGCTCCCATCCGCATTGGGCAGGAAGCGCTCCTGGGGCAGGTGGGCTATGCCCGCAGTGACATTAACCCCGTGGGTAATGTGCAACTGGGAAGCGAACTGTGGACAGCAGAGAATGTTGACCCCACCACGCCTATCCCGCGCGGTTCACGGGTAGAGGTGGTGAGTGTGGAGGGCATTCGCCTGATTGTGCGGCGGGTGAATTAATCGGGGTACACCTTCCAGCCCAGTTCTTCCAGGTCTTTCAGCGGCAGTAAGTGAGGGGGAATGTCGAAGAGCAGGGTAGTGCCTTCGGCGAGCAGATTACCTTTTTCATCGTAAATCCCCGCCCAGCCTTGAGCGGCGCGCCCGCGATTTTCCAGTTTCTTCCCCACAATCCGCAGAGGTTGGCCGATGGGCACGTTCCTGCGGTAAATCACTTCCAGTTTGCCGGTGTACATGAAGCGCGGCTGGGAGGGATCGCCCATGTGCGCCCGTCCACTGATTTCATCCAGCAAGGTGGCGATGATTCCGCCATGCAGGACACCCGGATAGCCCTGGAAGTGCTCCGGCGCGGTGTAGGTGGTCTCGATGACCCCTTCTTCAATTTGGTAAATCTTGAGTTGTAATCCTACGGGATTTTCCACGCCACAAACAAAGCAGTGGCGCGAATTGGGTTGTTTGAGGCGTTTTGCAGTCATGGCTGTTTTCCTTTCTTGAAACATAACCCATTGTACAGGATTTGGATGCGCATGGGGGAAGGATGGGGTATAAAGCCCTGGAAGGTTTGAGGTATTCTCTCATATCGTAACCAATCTCCCTTTGCGCGCTTGGCGTCTTTGCGGTGATATGGGTATGTTTACCTCTCCAAAATCGAGTCGAAGATCACTCTAATTGCGAGTGAATCTGTAAGAATAGCCTCTATCCCGAGTTGACATTGCCCCTTGCGCCTGTTACAATCCAGCCAACGAATGAGGAGGTCACAATCATGGTAGATGCAACGCGCGATCGGGTAGATCCGCAAAAAATGGATACGACACCCATTCGTCGTCCTTCCTGGATTCGCGTTCGCGCACCCTCGGGAGAGACCTACGAATGGTTGCAGAAATTGATGCGCCAGAAAGCCCTGCACACGGTGTGCGAGGAAGCCGGGTGCCCGAATATGGGCGAGTGCTGGGGTTCCGGCACGGCAACTTTCTTAATGTTAGGCGATGTGTGCACCCGCACCTGCGGTTTTTGCGATATCAAACGCGGCAAGCCCGCTGTGCTGGATTTCCTTGAACCCGAGCGGGTGGCGCAAGCCGTCAAAGCCATGAACCTGAAGCACGCGGTCATCACCAGCGTCAACCGTGACGACCGCCGCGACGGCGGTGCACCGATCTTTGCCATGGTCATCCAGCGCATCCGTGAGATTCATCCCGGTTGTTCCATCGAGGTGCTGATTCCGGATTTCAAGGGCAGTGCCGAAGCTCTGCGCATTGTCATGAATGCCCGCCCTGAAATCCTCAACCACAATGTGGAGACTGTGCCGCGCCTTTTCAAACTGGTTCAGCCTCAGGATCGCTATGAGTGGGCGCGCGCTACCCTGACCCATGCCAAAATGATGGATCCGGATGTGCTGACCAAATCCGGCATTATGGTGGGTTTGGGCGAGACCATAGATGAGGTCAAAGCCGTCATGGAAGACCTGCGCTCGTGGGGTGTGGATATTCTGACTATCGGTCAGTACCTGCAACCCAGCCGCCAGCATTTACCTATTTCACGCTACTACACCCCGGAAGAATTTGAAGAACTGCGTGAATTTGGGTATCAGATTGGCTTCAAGTGGGTGGAGAGCGCCCCGCTGGTGCGCTCGTCTTACCACGCCGCCGAACAGGTGCGTGTGCTCAGTGCTGTACACCGCCAGTTGTACGGCTAAAGCCAGCGCTCAAAGTACACGTCGCCTTCGGCATGGTGGGTAATGATAAAACCACAGCGCAGGTAAAAATCAATTACTTCCGTCCATGTGGCGGTGGTTTCAAGAATAGCACGCCGGTACTCCCGGCGTGTTGCTTCTAGCAAAAGGGCTTCCAGAATGTGTTTTCCCACCCCCAGCCGGCGGTGGCTTTTGCGTACTGACATGCGCACGATTTGAATCGTTTGCTCATCCACCGGCAGGAAAGCCCCCGTGCCGATGAGCGTTTTCCCATGCCAAGCGGTCAGAAAGCATCCATTCGCGTAGGCGTGAGCGATATCGTTCAAATCCGGATTGAGAGTGGGGTCGAGAAAGCCCCAGTGTTCTACTAACCCGTCCAGAATCAAACCTTTGGCGGCGTCCTGATCCTGTGGCTGGAACGGGCGCAGGATGAGGGTTTCTTGAAGGGAAGACGTTAGCATTGTCGGACTGTCTCCAGGGCAATTTCGTAAAGCAAGCGCCGCGCATCCCGGCGATGGTTCCAGGACCTGTGGTCCCAGCCTTCGGGAATGACCAAATCTCCGCCATAGACAATCTGCCCCAGCGTTACCTGACGGAACTGCGCCAGCGCAAACAGCGCCGATGCTTCCATTTCCACAATCTCGCACCCTTCGGCAACACGGCGGGCGCGTTTAGCGGGGGTTTCACGGTAAAAGGCGTCGGTAGTCCAGGTTTTGGTGGTGCGGTAAGGCACGCCCATGGCGCGGCAGACGCTTTCCAGCGCCTGCACGGCTTGCGGAGAGGCAGTGACGCTCCGCGAAGGGGGCAGGTAATGATAGGATGTGCCTTCATCGCGCACCGCTTTCACTGGTATCAAGGCATCGCCAACCTTGATTTCGGGTTTAAGCACCCCGCAACTGCCACAGACCATGACCTTGTCCACGCCCAGCGTCAGGATTTCTTCCAGAAATCCCACTGCCAAAGGTGCGCCCACACCGGGGTGAATGACGATGACCGGCGGGCGCTCCGGACTTTCGTGCAGGTAAATCGGATTGTTGCCGATTTCTGTCCCCAGCATGCCGATGATGCGCAGTTCGCCTTTTTCCAGACTTTCCCGGAGAATGTCGGCAAAGAAACACAGTACCGCTCGCGTGCTTTCTACCGGTTCGCAGTTCGGGCGGTGCGGATTGAGGATGGCGTTAGGTTCGGGATCGAATTCGAGAATGGGGTAGGGGTGTTCCATGAGATGTCCTTGTGTGAGGGTGTGTTAAAATCAGGCAACGCGGTTTTTAGAATTATACGCGGAAGAGGCGGTATTTTGGCTATGAGAGGACGTTCATTCACTGGAGGGTGTATGCTCTGGCGTTGGCTGGCAGGAGGAATGATTTTGTTCCTGGTAGTGTCATGCTCTCCTTTGCCGGGACAGGGCGAGGCGGTTCCCGCTTCCCCTGCGGCGACCGCAAGCCCATCCCTGCCAGAGGTTGTTTTGACGTCCACCCCGCCTTTGCCTGAAGAGATCCTGGCAATAGTCCCTGCCTCTCAGCCTGTTCAAACCGAAGAGCCGCAGATGAAGTTTTGGCAGGAACCTGCCGGTTGCCGACCGTCCGAAGAACAATGGGGGGAGACGCCCAATGAATGGCTGGCGTATGCCGACTCTTTGCTGGGATGGACGCGCCCGCTGGCAAAGCGCGCCCTGCCGCGCATCTGGCATCCGCAGAAAAAAGAAACCCTGCCCAGCCGGGACGGCGTGTACGCTTTCGATGTTTCGGATGTCCGACCACGCTATCTTATCCAGCAAGCCCTGAACGCTTTGCACGTTGCCGGTTTTGCCGCCTGGTTGCGCCGTGATTCCCAAGGCGCGCTGGAGATTCTGTCAGTGCCTTTGACACCCCAAACCCTTGGTGGGGTATGGGGGGAATATCTGCAAGCGTACTGGCTCAGCCCGGTTTCTTCTCCCTCAGGGGATGAGCGCATCATTCCGACGATGAAACTCACCCCCTGCCGCTGGATGACGGAATCGGGCATGGCGCCGAATGTACCCGCCGGAACGATGGAGCAAGCCCATTGGGAATTGCCCGATTGGGCAGAAGCGGCAAATGCCTACCTGGCGGAAACGTCCGAACAAGCCTACCGAGTGGCATTTCGCATTAACTGGCTGGGGGATGGTGAGAATGAAGGTCCCCGCACCATGTGCGGACCGCTGGCTTGGTCCATTCTTTACGACGCCCAATCCTTTCCCCCCGGTTACGGCGAGTGGAGCGAAGGGCCGAAAACCTTCTGGCTTCCCAAGCCCAGCGTCAACGGCAGACCCTGGTCGCTTTTCCCGTCGGAAACCTATCTGGTTCGTCGCTTTAATGAACCCGCAGGTACTTTTGACTTTAGCCAGTTCCCGCTGGCGGCGGGGGATGTGCTGTACCTGTACGGCAAAGGCGACGGCTTTGATCATGTGGCACTGGTGACCGAAGTGGATGAGCAGGGGAATGTGTATTCGGTGACCAATCGTGTGTGGGTCGAGCCAGAATTGCGTTTTGCCATTCAGCGGATGGTGCTGTACAACGCCCATGACCCCACAGTGGGTATCCTGCGCAACGAATGGGCAAAAGACCGCATCAACGGGCGCACCGGACACGGCGGTTTTGAGATGTTTCGCTGGCGTTGGCGGCAAAAGCAACTGAATGGACAGACGGTACAGATCGCCGTTGAGGTAGGCGATACCCTGCCGCTTCTGGCGATGAAATGGCACACACCGCCGGAGCAAATCGCGGCGGCGAATGGATTGACAAACGATACAAGTCTTACGGTAGGAATGACGGTACAGATTCCCTGAGCCGTTTACCGGCTGATGGCGGGTTTTCCCACGCTTCCAATATAAATGACAAACTCATCCACCCCATCTAGATGCAACAGGGCGTTGATCTTTTGATCGTGGAAGGCGGCAATGGCGCAGACTCCAAAGCCGATGGACTCTGCCGCCAGATACAGGTTCTGACAGACATGCCCGGCATCCAGATGCAGGTAGCGCATGGAACGTTCCACATAGCGCCACGCCATGCGTTCGGTGACAGCCACCCAAAAGAAGGTCACCGCGCTCTGGCGCACCTGTTCCTGATTCCAGCAGGCAGTGGCCATGCGCTCGCGGATATCTTCCGGCGCATCCAGGCGCAGAAGGGCGTGCTGTGTGGCGATGTAGCGGTACAGTCCGGGTTCCAGCTCTTTTACCCGGTTAATCAGCAGGAAGGTTTCAAAGGCATGGCGCGCACCTGCAGAAGGCACGGTGCGCAATGTAACCCCACGGTTGGACTTTTTCTGCACTCCCTGAGTGAGCCAGAGCAGGTAAGCCAGTTGTTCCAGGGTCAGTGGCACCGGTTCATAATGCCGCCGACTGCGGCGTTGTTCGATGGTTTTGCGCAAATCTGCCGGGGGAATGCTCCAGGTGTCCGGCGCAGGTAAAGGAATGAGGATGGCTTCCTCGGAGTAGGGCAATTCCAGAGGTGGTTGGGGGATGCCCTGTTCCTGTGGAGAACGGGAAAGGGATTCATAAGCGGTTTTTTTGAGAAATTCTTCGAAGAACTGGCGCATGATTTCACCTCTAACAGAAAATCGAATAATGTCATTATATCTCTTCCCATAGAATTTCTCCGGGAAAGAAATTGCCAGTGACTAAGAAAATCCTATCTTTCTTTGGATAAATTGCCTCAAGACTTGCGTCTCGGGTACTTTTAAAAAAACTAATACGATTCCATAAATGCCAAGCCCGAGAAAAGCGCTTCCACCTACCTGAAGAATATCTGGCAGTGGGATGGTATTCAGGAAGAGCACAATTCCGCCCGAAAGCGCCAGCGCACCCACGCTCGCCGATGTCAGCGCTCCCAGCACGCGCTGACCTTCCAACCCGTGCAAGCGCTTTCTGAGCAGAACCAGCAAGGTGAGCATTTCCAGCAGGGTCGCCAGCGAGTTTGCCAGTGCCAATCCGCCATGCGGCATCCAGCCCATGTGCGCAAACAGTGCTGTAAAGAAGAAACTGAGGGCGATATTCAGTCCCATGGCGACTACTCCCACCCCTACCGGCGTGCGCGTGTCGTGCAGGGCATAAAAAGCCCGCACGATAACTTCCAGCAGACAGTGAGCAGGCAGCCCTACTGCGTACCAGAGCAGTGCCCAGGTGACCATCTTGGTGGATTGCGCGGTAAAACTGCCGCTTTCATAGAGCAACCGAATTAACGGAGTGCGGATGAGAATCAATCCCACCGCGGCGGGCAGTGAAAGGAAAAGCACCCCGCGCAATGCCCCCGCCAGCGCCGAGCGGAGTTCGTCCCATTTTCCCAGCGCCGCCTGCGTGGAGAACGTAGGCAGGGCGGCAATGGCAACCGATTGGGCGATGATGGCTTGCGGCATCAGCATCCAGGTGAATGCCAGCGTCACTGCTGAGACACTGCCCTCGGCAAGGCTGAGCGCCAGAATGGTGTTGACGATGAAATTAATCTGCACCACTGCCGCGCCCAGCACCCGCGGTGCCATCAATTTGCCTACCTCGCGCACTTCGGGCATGTCCACACCCAGCATGGGGGTAAAACGTCCGCCCAGTTTGAGCAGGTCGGGAAACTGAATAAGCAGATGGAGCAGGGAGCCAATCAGCGCTCCGACGGCGAGACGGTAAATGCCCATCGAGGTGGGCAGAAACAGGACACCGCCAATTTGCCCCAGCGAATACATGGCAGGCGCCAGCGCCGGAAGCCAGAATCGCTGATGGGCGTTCAATATGCCCATAACCAGCCCGCTCAACCCGAAAATCACCACCGTAGGCAGAAGAAGCCGCAGAAGCGCAATGGTCAGGCTTTCCTGCCCGATAGAGCGCTCCGGGGAGAGGATGAACAACCCATGCCGCACGACTTGCGGCGCGAAGAGAAAAACCCCCAGGCAAATTGCGCTCAGTACCAGAAACAGCAGGGTGGCAATGGCGGAAGCCAATTGCCATGCCCGCTGGCGGTTTTCCTTTGCCAGCAAACCGGTAAAGGTGGGAATGAAGGCAGACCCCAGCGCCCCGCCTGCCATCAGGTTGAAGAGCAACTCGGCGACGCGGTTGGCGGCATTGAACGAATCCAATTCGCTGGAAGTGCCAAATGCGCGGTAAATCAGAATACCCCGGACCAGACCGGCAATTTGCACCAGGATATACGCGCTCATCACCGTACCGGCGGCGCGGGCAATTTGATGCAGGGGAGAACGTTGTATCTCACTCATTGCAGATTGCGTCGCAAAATCTCGGCGAGAGTCAGCCCGTGCCGCCGATGAAGTTCTTCATTAATCATTTGAATTTGTTTGCGCGGCGAGTAAAATACCTCGCTCCAGCCGTAGCCTGCGCAGGCGGTATCGGCAATCCACTGACCCGTAGCATCCATGCCCCACCACTGCCGATAGGTTTGTTCCATATCCGGGCGGATGTGCAGTTCGGGAATGTTGAAATGCGCGGAGTAGTAGTAATCGGGCGGCAGTGCGTTGAGCAGGGTTTCAAAGACATGCGCCCGAACGGGAATCGTGCCATTGAACGAAGTGCGCGCCAGCCGTGTCAACCCGCGCACGGTTGCCAGTGGAGCGATGACCTCTACCCGTTCCAGCGCCGGAAAACGTCGGCGGATGTGTTCGATGACCTCGCGCATCACCAGCCCGCTGGCAATGCTGTCGCCAATGATGGCAACCTTTACCCCGTTGCGTTGTGCCGGTTCGAGATCTTTGTCCTTGAACAGGGTCATTTCCACCTTGCGGTTATAGAGGGGAACGGTATGGTCAAAGACATGATGAGCGTCCAGAATGATTTCATCGCAATAATACCCCTGGGTGTCGAACAGGGCTTCGGCAATTTGATATTTCAATCCTTCCCGGGCAATCGGAAAAATGGCAATTTGTTCCTGTGTGTACTGTTGCAGGATTTCCCGCAAGGGCGGTGCAGAAAACAATCCCTGCATGGCTTTGCCGATCAGTGCAGTGCGTGCCGCACCCAGACACAATTGCCCCGGCAGGGTGATGGGAAGGCTGTTGGGAATTTCCTTTTCTTTCAAGCCTGCAATGCGTAGAAAATGGGCATCTGCAGGCTGTTCGTGCAGATAAATGAATTGTGCTGTTGCCAGGTTGTGGTACAACACCAGTTCCAGCGGATGATGACCATTCTGGAAATGAATCTGCCCGGGACGATAAAAACCGCTTTCCTGAGGGTGGCTGGAGCAGGGAAGCGGTTTTTCGAGTTCGAGTTCAACTTCGACGGTGGAAGAATCTTCTTCCAGAAAGACAAACGGATAATGAAAAGAGGAAGTTTTAATCTCTAACACACAAGGTCTCCCATCCGGGCAGGCAGTTGGGGAACTGTACCTGCCCTATTGATTTTAACGGAATTTGCCCGATTGTACAGAACGAAAGGGGAAAAAAAACAGTATATAATCTTCTTGAGAGGTTATTCTTATGTTTCCCATTAAAGATACCGTCCATTCCCGTTCGTTCCCTGTGGTTATGTGGCTGATCATCATTGCCAACACGCTGGTCTTCATGCTGGAATTGAGCCTGGGACCTTACCGCCTGGAACGCTTCATTTTCCGCTATGGCTTGGTACCGGCGCGTTTTGACCTCTTTGACCCGTTCACCTGGATGCCGGTCTTCACCCATATGTTCCTGCATGGTGGTTGGGTACACTTCCTGAGCAATATGTGGACGCTGTTCATCTTTGGCGATAACGTGGAGGACCGCATGGGCTCAGGACGCTTCCTGATCTTTTACCTGATGGGCGGTGTGCTGGCGGGACTGGCGCAAGCCTTTATCGATCCCACCTCTCGTATTCCTGCCATCGGTGCCAGTGGAGCCATTGCCGCGGTGCTGGGCGCTTACTTTCTGTTCTTCCCTGGCTCGCGGGTGATTACTTTTATCCCGGTGTTTTTCCTGCCGTGGTTTATTGAAATTCCTTCTGTGATCTATCTTGGTTTCTGGTTCATTTCCCAGTTGTTCTCCGGCGTTGCCGCGCTGGCTACCACCAGCGGAATAGCCAGTGGCGGTGTGGCGTGGTGGGCGCACATTGGCGGGTTTGTGGCAGGGCTATTGCTTGCCCGTCCTTTTGCCGCCGGTCGGAGATATCGTGTCTGGTATCCGGATGAATTCTTCCCTTATTGAGGCTTGAAGGAGAGAAAACCCTATGGATCTGCTCAATTTGTTCTGGATTTTTCTCATCGTTTCCAGCCTGGCGCCCATGGTACGCCAGCAGATTATTGCCAGCACGCGCTTGAATCTGTTGCGCCGTCTGGAAGAAAAACGTGGTTCACGGGTGATTGGGCTGATTCATCGTCAGGAAAGTATGTCTTTGCTGGGCTTCCCCATCGGCAGGTATATTGACATTGACGATTCCGAACAGGTTCTGCGCGCCATTAAACTTACCGACCCGAAAGTACCCATTGATATCATCCTGCACACACCCGGCGGGCTGGTGCTTGCCGCCGAGCAAATCGCCAATGCGCTCTCGCGTCACCCTGCGCCGGTGACGGTTTTTGTCCCGCATTATGCCATGTCCGGCGGAACGTTGATTGCTCTGGCGGCAAATCAAATTGTCATGGATGAAAATGCCGTTCTCGGACCGGTGGACCCGCAACTGGGACAGTATCCGGCGGCGTCTATCCTCAAGGTGCTGGAGCAGAAGGACATTAACCGCGTGGATGACCAGACGCTCATCCTTGCGGATGTGGCTCGCAAAGCCATGGTGCAGGTCAAAGAGACCGTGCGGCGCATTGCCTGCTGTCATTATTCGCAGGAAGTGGCAGAGCGCCTGGCGGATGAATTACCCAGTGGGCGCTGGACGCATGACTATCCCATTACCGTAGAAGAGGCTAGAGAATTGGGGTTGAACATCAGTACGGACATGCCTCAGGAAGTGTATCAATTGATGAATCTCTACCCGCAAACCATGCAGCGGCGTCCCTCGGTAGAATACGTGCCCATGCCCTACCCGTGGCGTCCCTCTTCGGAGAAAGGAGAACAACGATGAGCGAGAATGAGAATTTACCTCCCGAGCCGGCTTTGTCCCCGGAACAGCCTGCGCCGGAGCCGGTGAAAGCCGTCAAACTGGAAGCGCAAAAGCCGCAACAAAAACCAAAAGGTTCCTGGCTGGGACGATTTTTCCGGCATATCCTCAGCGCCGAGACGCGCACCGGTCGTATTGTCCGTCCGGTATTACGGGTTGTAGGCTTTATTGTGGCGTTTTACGCGCTAGGGGTATTGACGGTATATCTCTTGATGGTTCAACCGGCACGGGCTGAGATACGTACCCTTCAGGAAACGTTAGCGCGTACCACTGTCGAACTGCGAGATACTCAGGATAAACTCCAGAAGGTAGAGAAAGAGGTGTTAGACGCCCGCAAAGCCGAAGCCCGTTCTGCTTTGCTGGAAGGCTTGTATCCGGTTACGCTGGCGCGTCTTTACGTTGCCGACCGTAAAATCTCCGACGCCCGAGCGGCGTTGAATCAAGCCGAAGAGGTGCTCAAAAAAGCCTACCCCATTCTGGAAACGCAGAAACTGGCAGACCCCAAAACGCTCTCCACGCTCATCGAGTTGACACGGGCTGACCTGGGGCGCGACACCCGTTTGGCAGAACAGGATCTGGAGCGTCTGACCAGCGAGATTTTATTGACGGTGGAAAAGTTAAAGTAAGCAAAAGGGAAAGGCAAGCCCCCTCTCCGTTTTTGTCGAAGAGGGGGCTTTAAATTCTTAAACAGCGGTGATTAGAAGCGCAGGAAGGCGCCGATATTTCCGGCTTTCTCCATCTTCTCCGCCTGCATCACGACATCCACATCCCCGCCGGAGCGCAAGGTGTGGTTCACTGCCAGTTCCACAACATCGTACACCTTGATATAGCGTCCTTCGTTGATGCCTTCTTCTGAAGGTTGCGTGGTGAGGAAGTCGGTCTCGCGTTCGCGGTAACCCACCTTGCGGAATCCTTCCGAGATGACCAGCGTCTGGACGCGCCCCTGATTGACGGCTTGCAGGGTGTCTTCCAGCCCAACCACGGCGCTCGCCCCTTTGGCGGCAAAAGTGATCAGGTCTTCAATCAGGCGCTCCTCGCGGTGTTTTTCGGCTTCATTGCCGACCTGCATGGCACGCTGAAGCACCTCGGCATGGCTGGCGGTCATGCTCATCGGAAACGTGCCTACTACCAGACTGAGCCAGGACTTGGGAAGGTGAGAGCGGAATTGCTGGACGTTTTCATCCGTGCCGGCAATCAGAATACGGCGCACTTTATGGTGTTCAAAGAAGCGGGTGGCGTATTCAACTGTGTCTTTCATGTTGCGCTCGATTTGTTCTTCCACGGCGCGGGTGCGTCCAGCCACGCCGCCCCTTCTGCCCGGGAACGAGGAAGCCCCACCGCGCTTGACCTGCTTGATGGCTTCGCCCATGATGCCTTCCTGTTCCACCAGTGTACCCATGTGGAAGTAGAACAAACGTGCGCCCTGTTTATCTACCAGCACAACGCCGTACCCGCCGTAACTATCCAGAAGCCCAGCCAGAATTTTCACGCTGGGACGATCTCCAACATGAATCGCATTGCGCACAGGAACCGCCAGCGGAATGCCGCGGAAAAAGCCCTCCTGTGCGCAAGAGAAAATCGCCACTCCTCCCCCGGTGAAGGGGTATTCAAAATCTAAGTAGCGGTGGATTGCCTCTACATCCTGCGGAAGGTTGATGTCTTTGAGCATACTGCGCGCCCGCAACCGGTGAAAATCGGCATTGCCTTCAGATGGATCCGTATTGAGGTACAAACTCAGCACGGGGGCGGGTGCGACAAACTCAACCAGTTCCCGCAAGTCATGTTCGGTAAACATGGCAACCTCCTTATTCAGATTGTTGAAAGAACGTGATGCCGCCTCTCGGCGGGATAGCATGGGTTAAGGTCGTTTGTCCAGCGTGACGGTCACCTCCATTTCTTTGTTATCGCGCAGAATGGTGAGAACGATGGTGTCGCCGGGGCGTTTGTAGATCATCAGATAACTGAGCAAATCGCCAAACACACGCACCGGGCGTCCATCCACGGCGATGATTAAATCACCACCGGCAGGCAAACCGGGGATGGATGAGGAACGCGTCCCCGCGCGCAATCCCGCTCGAGCGGCAGGACTGTTGGGGCGTACTTCCAGAACGTACGCTCCGGTTGCACGGGGTAATCCCAAGGCTTCCTGCATCATCAGGGTAATTTCCTCCTGACTGCTCACCCCCAGGTAGGGATAATCATATTTCCCGTTCTTAATCAATTCTGGCACAACTCGTGCCACGATGTCAACATTAACCGCAAAGCCAATTCCACTGTTGGTGGGTTCGCCCAGCGCGGTCATGGTGGTTGTGCGGATGGCGCGGTTCACGCCAATGACTTCGCCGTTCAGATTCAACAGGGGTCCGCCTGAGTTGCCCGGGTTAATGGCGGCGTCGGTCTGAATCAAACCGCCGGTGGAGAAAAAGCCCCCCTGCGGCGCTTCGCGCAGCGATTCCAGCGTTCGCCCCTTGGCGGAGACGATTCCCAGCGTCATGGTGCTGGAGAGTCCAAAGGGGTTGCCGATGGCAACCACCGTTTGTCCCACTTTGACGGCTTCGCCACTGCCCAGGGGGAGAGGATGAAGTTCCTCTGGCGGGACGTTCACTTTGACCACCGCCAAATCCGAGTCCGGGTCGGTGCCGATGACTTCCCCGCGCACCTTAATCCCCGAGGGAAAATCCACTTCTAAATCCGTGGCACCGTCCACCACATGGAAATTAGTGATAATGTGCCCTTCGCGGTCATAGACGAAGCCCGACCCCTGACTGCCGCCAGTTTCGGTCAGCACCTGTAAACTCACCACACCGGGATTGACCTGTTCGTATAACGCTACCAGCCGGTCCTGATGAGAAACCAGGTCGGGGACTGAAACGCTGGCAGGTGGTTCAACCGCGGGAGTCTGGACGGTCACGGGCGCTGCGGCGGTGGGGCTGGGAATGGGTTGGAGCGTTTCGGGAAGTGTAAAACGGCAGGCAAGGGTGACTAGGGCAAGGAAGATCACGCCAAAAAACAGGGAAATGCGATGTTTCATACCACCTCTATTAAAGAAACTTGGGCGGAGCAGGTCAACTGCTCTTTATTTAAGCCGCGCCAGTTGTTCAAATAAGGCGCGTTGTTCAGGGGTAAGATGACGGGGAAGGCTCACCTTTGCACGAGCATATAAATCCCCGCGTTGGGAAGGGTTCTTCAGGTATGGCATTCCTCTGCCTGCCAGGCGGAAAGTTTGCCCGGGTTGTGTGCCTGCGGGGATGGTGAGAAGCACGGCACCCTCCGGCGTTTGCAAGCGGGCTTCACCCCCCAGCACCGCTGTGTACAAATCCAGGTCGAACTCGGTGTAAATATCGTGCCCTTTGCGTTCAAAGCGTGGATCGGGGGTGATTTCCACCACCAGGTAAAGGTCGCCCCGTGTGCCGTCGGGCATCACCTGTCCCATGCCTGCCATGCGGATTTTGGTGCCGTTATCGGCACCGGCGGGAATTTTGACCTGAACGCGCCGCCCGTCAATGTCCAGGGTACGCTCGCCGCCGCGGTAGGCTTCTTCAAAAGTAATCTGAATCGGGTACTCTACCGGCGCAGGGCGCGCCGTGCGTGTGCGGGTGCGGGTTCCCGCAGTGGCGGTACCGGCAGATCTGGCATACCCGCCAAAGATGCTCTGGAAGAATTCCGAAAAACTCCCGCCGAACAAATCGTCCAGATCGCCAACTTCCACCCGTACCCCGCCGGCTGGTTGCGAAACCCATTGACTCCAGTCAAAGCCGCCGGGTGCTCCAGATTGCTGCCAGCGGAAGTACGAGTCACCTAACTGGTCGTAACGCCGTCGCTTTTCCGGGTCGCTCAGCACTTCATAAGCCTCGTTGATTTCCTTGAATTTTTCTTCGGCTTGTTTGTTGCCCGGGTTGCGGTCAGGGTGGTATTTTAAAGCCAACTTGCGGAACGCCCTCTTGATTTCATCATCGCTTGCGTTCCGGTTCACACCAAGAATTTGGTAGTAGTCCTTGTATTCCATCCCTTTCATTGTATGCGTTTCTTAAAGGGAGTGTCAATACACTGTGCACAGGTTTTTACGAAATTCTTATATCCAAATTCAGATTGGGCGAGCATTAAAGGCGTCCCCTCTAAAATGTGATGGTCAGTCCCCCGTCCACCACGATAACCTGTCCCGTGATGTAAGAGGCGTCAGGCCCTGCCAGAAAATAAGCCACTCCGGCAATTTCTTCCGGTTGAGCCGCGCGACGCAGTGGCAGGTGGTGCCCCTGAACGTAATTTTGCTGAAACCACTCGCTTTGTAATTCGTTGACGCCATTTACCACGCTCATAGGGGTATCCACGAACCCCGGCGCAATGGCGTTGACCAGAATCCCCCGATCTGCCCATTCCAGCGCCAGCGCACGGCACATCTGATTGATCGCCGCTTTTGCCATGCTGTAGGCGCTGGCGCCGCGCTCGGCGCGTTCTCCATGAATGGAAGTGATGTGAATGATACGCCCGCCTCCCCTCATCCATCGGACTGCCAGTTGAGAAAGCCGCAACGCACCGTTGACCATGGTGTCGAAGGATTTTCTCCATTCTTCCAGCGGTACTTCCAGCAGGTCAACCGGTGTGAAGATTCCCGCACAGTTTACCAGGGCATGCAATTGCCCCCAATGAGTACGAATCAGTTTGTCCAGCCGTTCAATGGTGTGGGCGTCCTGCATATCTCCGGCGCAGAGAAAATGATTGCCCGCAGGACATTCGCCCAGCAATTCCCTTAAGAGAGGTTCACGGCGGGCAAGCACGCCAACATTCCAGCCCTCACGGGCAAAACGCAGAGCGGTTGCCCTGCCAATCCCGGAAGAGGCTCCACTAATCAGTACATTGTGGCTCATAGGTTCTCATCCTCAACGATTGATGGAAAGTTCCGTTCATTTCATTCTATCTTAACGTCAATTCGGGGTGGTTCTGATTTTTGCCACATCAAACTCACAGGCACAGATATTCATGGAAATTTGCATTTGTTCAGCATTCTGTACGCCTTGGCAGTAAACATTTGCCCTCAATCTCATGGTCCCAACTGTACTCCAATGGTTTTGGAAAGTTGGCTTTCTCAAAGTTTGAGGATATAATACCTTACACGGATTAATGTCATTTGTCCGTGTCTTTTGACAAGGAGGCGTTCAGCAATGGTAAGGGAGACCATCAGTGCCGAGTCTGTAGCCCAGGCAATTTTGCGCCGTATCAACAGTGGGTTGTATGCGCCTGGAGATCGTCTTCCACCGGTGCGAAAACTGGCACAGGAGATTGGCTCAAACCGCAATACGGTGAACAAAGCCTACCAGATGCTTCTGGATATGGGGGTCATTGAGTTATCTGCCAGTGGCTGGCACGGGTATCTGGTGAAGCGGGTAGAGGGGGGAGAAGGTAAGACCAAAAGCGAATTGTTGAATTATTTCTACAGCCAGTTTGTAGAACTGGTGTGGCAGGGCATGGCAGCGGGACTTTCCTCGGAAGAATTGATGGAGATTCAACGCAAAGCCGTTGGGGAGGTGTATGCGCAGAGCATGGTGGAGATGGTTTTCTACGAATGCAATGATTACGACACCACCGAAATGGGCAAACGCCTCAATGAAGTGTTAAATTTGCCGGTAGAGTACAAAAACATTTCCCATTTTTATAAAAATCCCACTGCTGTCTTGAAGAGCAAAGACCTGATTATCACTACCTATCATCACCTGGCGGAATTGACCACGGCGATTCGCCAGCAGGGTTTTCCTGCCAGTAAAATTGTGGGGATTGACACCCGTCTCACTGCTGATTCGTTGTTGAAGATTGCTCGTCTTCCCAAAGAGCGCATAGCGGTTATTTGTACCAATCAAAATACCGCTCACACCATCAAGCATACCCTCTACGGCTACCGTCCGGAGTGGCAAATCGAAGCCATGGCGGCGGAAAACCCCGATGCCGTACGCAGGCTGGTGGAATGGTGCGATCATCTCATCGTGACCCATACCAGCGCCGATCAGATTCAGGAATGGACGGGACGCATGCCGGACGTGGTGGTCAATTTCCAGATTGATGAACAATCTATCGCTTTCTTAAACCAACGTATTCATCAGATTCGCATGCAGAAATTACAGGGAGATTCCCATGCTGAGGGAATCGAAGGGAAAAACCTTGATGAAACCTAGTTCTTTTGCTTTTGGCGAACGGGGATGTTCCCTGATCTTTGAACCTTGCGGGGTTTCTCTGGCTTTGAAGCAGTTGCATGGGGAAAAACGGGCATGGCTTGCGGTTTCTCAACCTTCCGGTTTGGCTGGTGTGCAGGTGAACGGCAAACGCTTTACCGTAGAGGCGTTGAAATTCCTTGGCAGAGAGACTGATCAACCCGCTCCCGGGGTGTGGCAGGACGTGCTGTCCTTTGAGGGGGAGGGGTGGGAGTTGCAACAGGTCATCCGAAGGTACGATGGCTTTCCACTGGTGGAATTGGAGCCGCGCCTCATCAATCGGGGAAATGTGGAGATTGTAGTGGAGCGCCTCGATTCGCTGGATTTGAGACTGCCATCCAGTGGGCTGACTCTTCTGGGCTACAGCGGCAACTGGGGGAGCGAGTTTGAACCGCTCCAGTTCAAGCCTTATCAGCCCTTTGTGCTGGAATCCCGTTTTGGGCGTTCATCCAAAGGGCATCATCCCTGGATGGCAATGCTCTCCGATGAGGAGGAGATCCTTGTGGTGTCCATTGCCTGGTCGGGAAACTGGGTGATGCGCTTTGATCCGCTTGGCGGAAAGATTCTGCACTTCACAGCAGGCTTGCACGACTGGCTCTTTTCCAAACGTCTCCAGCCAGACGAGTCCTTCAGAGGGGCTCCTCTTGTTCTGGTTACAGGGGAAGATCTGAACGTCGTTTCGCGCCATCTGGCGCGCGTGGGACGTCAGTACTGGTATCCTCAGAATGAATTGTCGCGTCGTTTGCCGGTGGAGTGGAATCACTGGTGGCCCTATGAGGACGTTGAGATTAACGAGGAAATCTTCCTGGCGAATGTGCACAAAGCCGCCGAATTGGGCTTTGAAGTGTGCACGCTGGATGCAGGCTGGTTTGGTCCCGCCGAGGCGGGAACCTTTTGGTACGATTATCGTGGCGACTGGCATCTGGTCAATTCGGCGCGTTTCCCTCATGGAATTCGCTACCTTGCTGATCGGGTTCATGCGCTGGGAATGAAGTTCGGTATCTGGTGCGAAATTGAAGCCCTTGGCGAGAAAGCCCGGCTCGCCGTAGAGCGTCCGGATTTGCCTGCTTTGCGGGATGGCAACCGCCTGGGTTATGTATGTATGGGCAACCCTGCTGCCCGGGAATGGGCGTATCAGACGCTTTCCCGCTTGATACTGGAATGGGGGTGTGACTGGATTAAACTCGACTTCAACCTCGACCCCGGCGCAGGGTGTAACCGTACCGATCACGGTCACCAGGAAGGGGATGGCTTGTATGAGCACTACCGCGGGTATTATCAGGTGCTTACTCGTATCCGCCGGGATTTTCCCCATGTGGTGCTGGAGAATTGTTCTTCCGGTGGCTTGCGCATAGATCTGGGAATGATGCGCCAGACGCACGTAACTTTCCTTTCCGATCCCGATTGGGCGGTGCATGACCTGCAAATCTTCTGGGGAGCCAGCACCATGCTGGCACCCAACGTGCTTCTGCACTGGACGTTCAGTCACTGGCGCAATGTCGACCCCCCTCCGCAACAGCGTTTCAATCCTCACGATCCTCATCTAACGCATCAGAAATGGGATTACTACTCGAGGATTTCCATGCTGGGCTGGTACGGGCTTTCGCAAAAATTGCCCGATTTGCCGGGTTGGCTGGCAGAGCGTGTGGCTTACCATAACCGTCTTTATCAAACGGAAATCCGAAGATTCATTCGTGAAGGCGACCTGTACCGTTTGAGTGCACAGCCGCTCCGCAGTGGTATGGGGGAACGTTGGGCAGTGTTCCAGTATGCCATGCCCGATGAAAGTGAACATCTCCTTTTCATTTTCCGGTTGCCTGGTGGTGAACCGTCTTACATTCTGCGTCCGGTTGACTTACAGCCTGAGCGTCTTTATCGAGTGTATGGGTTTGAGGGCGAAGGGGAATGGCACTTATCCGGACGTGACTTGATGGAAAAAGGATTGAGCATAGATTGCTTACAGGAAGAAGAGTCGCTCTTGCTTAAGATGGAGTGATTAATCCTATATCTGGTTTACAGGAGGATCAGCATGGCACAACTTCAGCCTCTCCGCATTCATGGCGTGTGGCTGGGAATTGAAGAAGCCGAAGAACTGCGCTTTCCCAGCGCTGCCGACTGCAACAGTCCCTGCTGGTGGAAAGACTACCGTCTGCACGTATTGACTTCTACAGGGCATCCGGTGCTTTCTGCTGGCAGGGATCTGTATCACCTGGAACGCGTGGGAGAAATTACTTTTACAGCCTTCCGCGATGGAGGTCGCTGGATTGAGTCGGTTTTTCTCGATGAGGATGGCACACTGTACGGATGGTATCACAACGAACCTGCCCATCTAATTGGGGAAGAGTATCAAAAAGGCAGACAGTTCCCCTTAACCGCTCCGATGATTGGGGCGGTGGTTTCTCATGATAACGGGAAGACCTGGGATGATTTGGGAATTGTCCTCAACGGTGGTCCCGAAACTCTGAACCTGGAACAGCATAATTACTGGTTTGCCGGAGGTAATGGGGATTTCAGTGTGCTTTTAGACCGTCAGCAGGGTTATTTCTACTTTTTGTTTGGTACGTATTACCGCGATGTGACTCAGCAGGGCATTTCTATTGCCCGACTGCGCTTTGAGGACCGTGCCTGTCCGGTGGGACGGGTTTGGAAATGGTATGAGGGAGAGTGGAGCCAGCCCGGGCTGTTGGGAAAGGTTACCCCGGTCATCCCCGTGCAGGCAGACTGGTACAGTCCCAATCCGGATACCTTCTGGGGTCCTTCGGTGCATTGGAATCGAGTGCTTCAGCAATATGTTATCCTGATGAACCGCGCGGTGGATCCACGGTGGGCGCAGGACGGTATTTACATCAGTTTTACGCCTGACCTGAGCCAGCCACACCTCTGGACGCCACCGGTCAAGATCCTGGACGAGCGGGGCTGGTACCCCGAGGTGATTGGTTTGGAGCCGGGCGACACCGACCGTGATGCAGGCGCTTCAGCGCGCCTGTTCATTCACGGGGTATCGCGGTACATTCTCCACTTTGGGTAAACTCCTGGTCCCTTGGGGGGTGGTGGGAGAAATTATTCTTTCACTGCTCCCAGCATAATCCCGCGAACAAAGTAACGCTGCAGGAAAGGATAGATGATCAGGATAGGGATCATTGCCACGAACAATTTAGCGGCGTTGAGGGTAGCATTGGAGAGCTTGACCATCAGTTGGGCCTGCCCGCCGTGCAGGATGGGGCGGTCGGCAATGACCAGTTGTTGAATGTATGTTTGCAGGGGGTAGTTGTCCGGGTTGTTCATCAGGATTAAGCCGTCGAAGAAAGAGTTCCAGTGTCCCACAATGGAAAAGAGGGTAATGGTTGCCAGCGCAGGCAGGGAGGTGGGCAGGTAAATATGCCACAGCAACTGCCAGGGGTTCGCCCCATCAATACGGGCGGCTTCGTCCAGTTCTTTGGGAATGTTGCGGAAGAAATTCATCAGGATGATGACATTCCAGATAGGCACTGCACCCGGCAATACCAGTGCCCAGATGGTGTCAATCAGTTTGTACTGGGCAATGGTCAGATACCATGGGACAATTCCCACGTTTAAGATCATGCCAAAGACGAACATCCAGATGAAGATGTTGCGACCGGGGAAGGCTTTCTCGCTTCGCGAGAGGGGGAAAGCGGTGAGTACGGCTAAAGCAAAGTTCAGCAAGCCGCCGAGGGCTACCCGCAGGACGGAGATTCCGAAAGCGCGCCAGAATTTGGTATCCTGAAGGATGTACTCGTATGCTGTCAGGTTGAACCCGACCGGCGTCAGTTTGACCATCCCGCCGCTGACAGCGGCGCGCTCGCTGAGGGAAATTGCCAGTGTGTTGATCAATGGAAGCAACGTGGAGATGCCCAGTGCAAGCAGAAAGAGGGCTATGAACCAGTCAATGATGCGGTCCTGAAGTCTTTTTGAGGTAATCATGCTCATTCCCCTTGGCTTAGAAAATGCGGTAATTGGCAAATTTCCCGGCGATCCAGTAAGAAATGCCAATCAAAATCAGCGAGACTACCGTCTTGAGTAATCCAACGGCTGTGCCAATGCTGTATTGGCCCTGAATCAAGCCGATACGATACACATAGGTATCCAGAATATCGCCAGTGGAGTACACGATGGGACTGTAGAGGTTGAAAATCTGGTCGAAACCGGCATTCAGAATATTGCCAAGGCTGAGGCTGGCAACCAGGACAATGGTGGGAAGGATGCCGGGAATGGAGATATACCACATTTTCTGAAAACGGTTGGCTCCGTCCAGTTCCGCCACTTCATACAGGGTGGGATCGATGGTTGTCAGCGCCGCCAGATACAGGATGGCTTCAAAACCAAATTCCTTCCAGACATCGCTCAGGATGATGACCCATGGAAAAAGGTCGGGCCTGCCCAGAAAGTACACGGGACCAACGCCGAACCATCCCAGGAAATCATTCAGCAACCCGTTGCGCGCCAGTACTGTGCGGAGAATGCCTGCCAGAATCACCCAGGAAAGGAAATGAGGCAGGTAAACCATCGTCTGCACGGTACGCTTGACATGCAGGTAACGCAAGTCGTTCAACAGGAGGGCGAAAACGATGGCTGCCAGTTCCAGAAGGATAATTTTCATCACCGCGATAAAAATGGTGTTGAAAAAGACCTGCTGTGCATCGCGGACACGGAAAATGTATAGAAAGTTTTCCAGCCCTACCCAGGGAGAATTTTGAATACCCAGCGCCGGGTTGAATTTCTGAAAGGCAATCACCGAGTAAAACAACGGCACGAAGGTGAAAGCAATCAACAAAACCAGCCCCGGGAAAATCATCACAAAGTAACTGATGCGATCGGAGTGCTTCTGCATGTCCTTTTTATAAGATACCAGAGGGGTTTGATTCAATTTACAATTTTTTGGGAAGGAATGAGCGGAGCAGTTCCGCCTCACAGGCCTGATGAACTGCTCCACTCGTTCGCTACTTCACTGGAATAATCATTTACTGATTCATTTTATCCAGCAACGCCTGACCGCCGCTGGCATACCATTCCTGGACGAATTTGTCGAAATCATCCAGCGGGCGAGCGCCGGTCATAATTTGCAGGAAGGTTTCCTCTTCCATCTTTTTCAGCGCAGGCCAGTTCTGGTCATTGGCAAGCACACGTGCAGCAATGGGATCGGTGCGTACTTCGTTGTATCCCTGCGCCAGCAGGAGTGCCGCATCCAGACGCGCCATGCGGGTTGCCCAGTTGGATGGATTGCTGCGCGGGGCGGCAACATCGGCTTTGATTTGCTCAAATTCCAGTTTCATGGCATCGCCGAAGGTGTTGGGGTCAAGTTTGCCATCCAGTGCGTCCCTGTACTCGCGTCCCATGCGCTCAACCACATACGGCTGTTCAATCAGGAAGGGGATGGGGAAGAGCAAGCCCCAGATTTCGTTGAAGTTGGGGTAATACTGCGGGGCATTGTTCAACCCGTAACTCAGGTCGTTCTGGACGTTCAAAATCTTCAGAGCCACTTCGGGATGCGGATACCCTTTGCGTACCACCACAAAA
This sequence comes from Anaerolinea thermophila UNI-1, assembly GCF_000199675.1. Lineage (GTDB taxonomy): Bacteria > Chloroflexota > Anaerolineae > Anaerolineales > Anaerolineaceae > Anaerolinea > Anaerolinea thermophila. Next base: position 2,841,610 of record NC_014960.1, on the reverse strand, counting down.
CTGTAGGTGTAATCACCCATTGAGAAGGTGTATCCGCCATTTTTGTCCTGAATCAGGTAGGGCTGCCAGTCGGCGTTGGGGTCGTTGGTCACCGAGTCCACCAGCGGCCACCATGGAATCCACCAGGGTCCCATCATGATGCCCGCTTTCCCACCGACGACAATTTCATTGGCTTTTCCGGCATCTTTGGTGGCAAATTCGGGGTCAATGATTCCCTCTTTATACCATCGGGCAATCAACCCCAAAGCCTCCTTGACTTCTGGCTGGAGGGAGCCGTAAATAATCTTGCCATCCTTGTTGCGGTAGAACAATTCCGGGAAAGCCCCATAGGCGTTGAAGAAAGCGTCAAATCCGTGCAGGTTGCTGGGGACATTGATGGGGTTCATCGTGCCGGTCAAGCCGTAAGTGTCGGCGACGCCGTTGCCATCAGGGTCCTGTTCGATGAAAGCCCGGGCTATTTTCTCGATATCTTCAACCGTCTTTGGGGGTTGTAAGCCCAGTTTATCCAGCCAGTCTTTGCGCACAAATGCCATGATGGGCGCATCTGCCTGGGGTTGGACGTTGGGAATACCCATGATTTTGCCGTTGATGGTGGCGGCTTGCAGAGCGACGCCCTTAGTTTGGGCATAATTTTCCAGGATGTCTTTGTTGGCGTACTTTTCAATGTAAGGGGTCAGGTCTTCGATAGCATCGGCTTCAGTTAATTGCTGTAATTGAATGGCATCTACGATCATCACATCGGGAATGTCCCGGCTGGCAATCGCCAGATTCAGTTTATCCAGATAAGCGTCGCTGGTCACCACCCATTTGAACACCACGTCAATGTTCAGGGTATCTTCGATATACTTCAGGGCGCGGTTGTTTTCGATGGTCTCCCCTTGAGGTAATGTGCCGGCGCTTTCCTGTCCGCCCTTCACCACCGAGACGGTGATGCGTTCATCATATGGGTGGTAGGGATCGGTGTTGCGCCATTCTCCCCATTGATATTCCGGAGTGCTGGTCGGCGCCGCACCTTGAGGTTGTTCTGGTGTGGGCTTGGGTGGCTCGGTAGGCGCTTGGGTGGGGGTGGATGGTGTTGCACAGGCTGAGAGAATCAGCGAGAGCACCACCAGCAGTAAACCTGTTTTGGTCATCCAGTGTTTAGTCATGGTTTCTCCTCCTCGAGTTACAACTTGGAAAACAGATGGATGTGTGTACAGGGACGAAAAAACATCCCTTGAAACCTAAAAAATGGACAGGGCATTAAGAAAAAAGCAAAACCTCCTCCTCTCTGACCGGAGCAAAACGGGAAAAGGGATGAAAATTGTCATTTGTCGAAAGCCTTTGGACAACTAAATTAAGTATATAGAGGGGAAAATAAAATGTCAACTCTGTCACGATGAAAGTCTGGACATAATATGAGAAAAGGCATTGTGGACTGAGATGTGTCAGAGCCTTTTGTGAGGTGAGTGGATATGCGGAACTGGTATTTAAAGGTGTTTTTCTTCCAAGAGTGTGCTTTGAAAACGGTTAACAGATTGCATAAATCGAGTATCATAATAAACATATCGGGGAAAATTTATGGATGTGACGATCCTGGTTTCCATGTTAATTGTTCTGGCGCTGGTGCTCCTGGCGTTGCTGGGAACGGTGCTTTTCCTGTACCTGAAATGGACGCGGGAGGTGGAGGAAACCGTTGTGCTCATCGAAATGTACCTGAACGAGGTTAATGAGCGCGCGCGGGCGGCGGCGCTGGCAATTCATGAGTATACCCCCATCCAGCGCCAACCCTACATTGGCACGCTTCAGGAACTCTCCGGGCGTATGCAAAAGGTGGACGTGGAAAGGCAGAATGTGGAGAACCTGCTGATTACCCTGTATGACCGTCTGAATGCTATCCCCGGGACGGCTTTTCAACAACTCATTCGTGCTTTCCCCGAAGCCCAGGAAAACCATCTGCTGGCACTTCAATTGCGCCGTGCACAAAAAGTGCTGGATGGCTCGCTGAAGGATGCTGAGCGTTTGGTGGAACGTCTGCGCAGGTTACCCGAGCAAATTCACAAGCGGGTGACTCAGGCGGTTAGTAAGATGGACGAAATGCAGGGCTTGCTGGGGAAGTTGAAGGAAGCCGGGGTGGAGGGAGAGAAAATCCTTCAAGCCGAGGACGCCCTTCAGCAGTTGCTCACCCTGCGCGAGCATCTACCGGCTCAACTGTTGACCCCTGCTCCACCGGAGGACAACGCAGACATTCGCGAAGCTGTGACCCTGACCTACGCACGCATGGAGCATATTGAACCGCTGCTGGACGAATGGCTTCCGCGAGTGCGAGCATGGGAGCAGGACTACCAGCGCGCGCTGGAGGTTTATGAAACTCTGCGCAACCGTGCCAGGCATTTCCGTACAGCGCTGGAAACACCGCCCCCTAACCTGATCATAAACGGATTTATTGAAGTCGTTGACCAGGTGCGCCAGCAGGCAAAGGTTCTCAATCAGCGTCTCTCTCAGCCCCAGGTAGATGACCTGAGTGCCATTGCACGCGAAGCCCAGCAACTCGATCAGCAAATTGTACAAGCCGCCGAGCGTTACGACCGCGCGAGCCGGGATCTGGTAGAACTGGAGCGCGTGCTGTTAGAAATTGAATCCCTGCACAAACAGACCCAGGAACTTATGGAAAGTGCTGAACAGCAGAGCGTGTATTCCGTTCAGTGGCAGGTCAGTCGTCCTCTCTGGGAGAAACACGGGGAACAAATGGAGGCGTTGGGAGGACGGGAGCGCCGCCGCACGCCCGATGAGGTGGAAAAAGACCTTGTTCAAAGTGCAAAGCTCCGTGAGGAAGTCTCTCGATTGCTGACACAAATTCAGGAAAGCGTTGCTGTCCATGCTGAACTGGTCAGGCTGTTACAGCACCCTCATCTGGCGGAAGGAAAAATCTACCTTGCCTCAGTTCAGCCAACGATTGAAGGCATCCGTGCGTTTGACCCTGTCAACTGGCGTCGAGAAGAGCGCTTTGGAGAACTGGACGGCGAATTCAAGGAGATTCAACGTTTACAGTCTCAAGTGGTACCGGGGGATGCTTCTGTCCCTATTCCGGAAACTGTGTTAAAGTCTCGCCTTCAGGAAGCCCAAACGCTGAAAACCCTGCACGAGCAGTTACGCCCGCGTTTCCAGCAAGCCAAAGTCCGCCTGGATGAAATCCGCGAGAAGCAAAAGACGGCTCAGGAAGACCTGAATCGCGCCATGAAGACCATTGATCATCTTACCCTGCTGATAAACGATCAGCCTTTCCTTCAGGCGTTGGCAGCATCGGAATTGAAACGCCTCAGCACGGAAATCTCGCTGAAACAGGTGGAACTCAATCAGCAGTCGCGCGGCGCGGTGGAGAAAAAAGTCTCTCAGGTGCAGGTCTTGCTGGATGGGTTTAACCGTTCCCTCATCACCTGGCTGGAAAAATTGAATCAGGAAATCACCTCACAAGCCGGGCGCCTGGAAGGGATGCTGGCTCAGTTAGATGGAGTGGCAAGGATTCAGGATCGCACCGTGCAGGATGCGCGTATGCTGGCAGGACGCCTGAGTGTTCCTCCTTCTTTCAATCCCGCGGGGATGGACTTTACCGAACTGGCGGGCGAACTCAAGCGTCGCAGTAATGACTGGCAAACGGTCACTGCCTCACTGCGGGCGCTGGATGAATTGTCCCGCACGGTACTTTCCACAAATCAGGAAGTCCAGCAAGCTCTCAAAGCCGTGCAGGAACTGCTTCAACAGGCGGGCAGACGGGCTACAGGCCGGCGCACCTGGCCCCCTCACCGCCAGGCTTTTGGAGAACTGGCTTCACAGTACCATGCCCTCTTGAGTCGTCACGAAGCCTTGCGCGAGCGTACGTGTTCCCCCGCCGAAGCGGTCAAGTTGCTGGGGGAGATTTTGCGGGAACTGGATCGACTGGAACAGCAACTGGAACAAGCCAACCGCGAAGCCGACCGTGAAGAACAGGAAGTCATCCAACGGGAGCGCGACATCGAAGACCTGAGCCGACGCTGGGAGAGCATGGGTGCGCGTTTTGGCAGGGAAAATGCCACCGCGCAGGACATCCAGGCGATGCTGGCGCAGGTCAATAGTCGGGTAGAATTTCTGCACAAACAATACCTGCGGGGTGCGCTGGATTATGATACCGTTCTGCGTGATTTAAGCACCCTGATGGACGAATTGCGCAATGCCAGGTTTACAACCAACGATGGAAGGCAGATCAGTTTAGAGTGATGAGTACCCTTAAACCCGCTTTTTCGCTGGAATTGAATCTGATTCGTGTGTTTCTGGTGCTGGTGTCCTTGCTGGGGTTTGCCAGTCAGACGACCTTCTGGGTCATCGTTGCCGTGGTGATGGATGGGCTGGTGTTCCTCAGCCTGTATGCCGATTTAATCTGGGTGGATGTGCTGTCCAATGGTTTGCGCCTGCGCCGCTGGATTGGCAAAGAAAACACCATGACCTGGGATGAGGTGGAGGAAATTCAGTTTAACGATTTGGAAATCCGCCTGGTGGGCAAAGGGCGCAAGCACCGTCTGACCTTTCCAACCCAGATGCGCGGCTTGGATGACCTGATTCGTAACATGCTCAAACGCTTCCCCTCGGCGATGTGGCGTCCCGCTTCGATGAGCCAGCCGGTGCGACTGGAGGGGTACACGCTGATCTTCTCCGAGGGAATGTCCCGTCAGCGCTATCCGCTTACAGCCGTGCGCGGATTGGATCTTGTGGAAGAGTATAACTTCTGGTCGGGGGTGAAGTTCCGCTCGCGGGTGCGCCTTTCGGGAAATCAAGAACATACTTTCTCAGGAATACAAACCTTTATTCTTCTTTTCAACTGGACGCGCAAAGAACCGGTTACCTAAAGCAAGCGGATTTGTTCGGCTTGTTCAAAAAATGGTGGGTCGGCATCCAGCAAACTTTCCCATTCCTGCAGGGCCAGACCAGGACGTTCATAAAGATTGCGCACATGCCGAAACTTGAGCAGATGCCAGCCCTGCAGGGCTTCTGCCAGACGTGGGTCGCGCTTTAACTTCAGGCGTAACAGGCGCGCGCGACTGCCGGGGAAGACCATCACGCATTGCCGGGCAGGTGCTGCGGGGGTGCTCAGGGCATATTTGCTGACGATGGAGGAAGCCAGCAGGTAGAACAGGTACACTGCGCCAAACTCGTGGGGTGTCCACACCAGCGGATTTTCTCCGCTCACCGTGAATCCCAACCGCTCGCCGAGTTCGCTCAGCAGACGTGTCATCTCCTTCAGATCGGCACGGCGGTTGCGGGGTTGTTCTGCCGGAGCAAGTTGCCAGTGCCCGGGCGATTCCGCGGTTTCCACGCCGTAGGACTCCAGCACCGCCCCTATCCATTCCAGCGAGGGGGTTTGTTCACCGGGAAACTCCTGGCATATTTTGGTATCGAGGTCGTACCGGGAAATTGTGGGATGCTGAAGCAGCGTTCGTACCACCTGTTGTTCCACCCGGTCGGCAAGAGGCAGGGGAAGGTCTTCCGGTGGCTCTGCCAGATACCACAAACTGCGCTCTTCATCCTGCGCCGATCCGATGTAGCGCCTGAAGGTATGAGCGTGGGAGATGGCTTTGCTGAACTGGTTTTGCAACAGGGTGATGGCATCGGAGGGCAGAGTTTGTCCTTCAGGAAAGAGTGCTCCCGACTGCGCAGCGCGAGCAATCCCTGCGGTGTATGCCGTCAGGTAAGAGACGGGTTCAGCGCGGATTGCCATACATTCTTCCATGCCTTCGGCAAGCAGGGTTTCGGTTTTGAATAAGGAGCGTTCCGCAGGCAGTAGTCCTCGTTTCCAGAGCATTTGCCCCAGCCCGCTTTCATCCTGAAGCGCCCAGCCCTGTAAGCCAAAACCGCTGGCAAACATGGCGGAAATGACTGTCGACAGGAAGCCCGGCACCATTTCGGTTAGCAAACCGGCGACAGGGGTTTCTGCCGGAAGAGCGCGGCTGAGCGGCGAAAGCACATGAAATAACGCCGAGGTATGCCAGTTCCAATCGAAGCGTTTGCGCGCCAGCGCTGCGTGCAGAGATTGGGAAGACTCCCGCCCCCAAAGCCACCCCGACCATAAGGCTGAAAGTGTCCAGAAGGCTTGATTGGGGCGGGGAAAAACGGTCATGACCACGCGAGGGGTGATGCTAGCCGGCAGAGGCAACAGAGTGCGAATCGAGTCGGTGTACAGGCAAATACCGCCGCTGGCGGGCGGCAGGTGAGGGTAACGGGCAAAGGCTACCGGTGTTTGCGCCTGTGTCCACAGGGGAATGGCTTCTTCCATCACCTGCCACAGATTATGCTCACGAAACTGAGGTGGCATACTCAACTGGCGCGGACGTGTCATGCCGCCGGGATGATGCCACAGCGCGCTGGCAGCATCACAGGCACTGATGAGCAGAGCATCCAGAAGGCGGCGCCTGGAGTCATTCAGCATCAACCCTGTGGTTTTGTTCATCAGCGTAGTCAGGGCGTAGAGGGGGCGCGGCAGGAACATTTCCAAAGCACTGCGCACCGCCTCGTAGTGGTCGTCATTCTGGTCTGCCACGCGCGCCACTGCCCGGGCGCGCGCCAGCGCATCGTTCCCTGGCAGGCGCAGGGCTTGCAGGTCAAAAGGTTCTATCTGGAACTCACCCTCGACTCCACAGTGTGGGCAGTGGAGGATGCGCGCGATTGGATGTTCAGCACCGCGCGTCCATACGTATCCGCTGGCGGCAATCTCCATTCCGCAGGAAGGGCAAAGGGTGCGGTAGAGGCCGGCAAGATGGCGTTCCAGGCGTTCCTCGCCTGTGCGTGCGGCTCCCAGGGCTGCCAGAGTGGCTTTCCATTCATCCTCGTTGGAGGACTGTGCCAGTACTTCCACCATAGCGGCAAGAACAGGGTTGCGGGTGCAGAACAGCACCCGGTATCCGGCGCGGGCGGCTTCCAGTGCCAGCCACGGAGAAGAGCCAAACGGGTCAAGTACCCACTCGCCGGGCTGGACGAGTTGAGAGAGCCACGTTTCCACCATCCCCCTGGGGAGTGGAGGAAGATACCGTCCCAGTGGAAGTACGGGTGGCGCGCCTTTCCCGGGGATGAAGGATAACGGATTTTTAACCATGCCTTGACCTCAGCCTTCTGTTATCTCTCAGTATAATAAATTATCTTGAGAATCAAAGAGGAGGGTGATGAATACGCTTCTCAATCAACCTTTCTTTACCGAAGCCCGCAAGGGGCGGGATCGCTGGACGTTTTACCTGATTACTCTGGGGTTGGCGTTCATCTTCATGGTGGTTTTGACCCTGATGGTGTTCATCCCTTTCGTGCTGGTAAATCCATCAAATGCTGTTACCGTGATGGACTTGCCTGCTCCTGCTTTATTGACCGTGACCATGTTGCCGTTTTCCGGGGTCATTCTGGCAATCTGGCTGGCACTCCGCTTTCTTCATCGGCGTCCTTTTCAGAGCCTGATCGCCCCGGCAGGACGGTTCCGCTGGCGTTTGTTCTTTACTTCTGCCTTGTTCTGGCTGGTGCTTTCTGCGCTGATGGATGGAGTCCTGTCTCTGCTTCAGCCGGGTAATTACCGCTGGACGTTTGATCCTGCGGCGTTTTTTTCTTTTTTGCCGTTTGCCCTGGTGCTGACCCCCATTCAAATTGCCGCCGAAGAACTGCTTTTCCGGGGTTACCTCATGCAGGGAATTGGAGCGCGTGCTCGTTCAATCTGGCTTCCTTTGCTGTTACCGGCGGTTTTCTTTACCGTATTGCACCTGAGCAATCCTGAAGTTGCCGAATACGGCGCAGATTGGACGGTGCCCATGTACCTGCTGATGGGACTGTTGCTGGGTTGGGTGACCCTGCGCTCCGGCGGGCTGGAACTGGCGCTGGGGTGGCATTTGGCAAATAACTGGTATGCGGGCATTTTTGTCACCTTTCCGGCAAGCGCCATTACCACTCCGGCGCTATTCACCATTCAACACTATGAGCCTCTCTGGGGCTTGATTGGTTTGATTGCCGTCAGCGCGGTGTATCTGCTGTTGCTGGAAGTGGTCAACCGCAAGGTGTTGGGCACAATTTTGTTTGCCGGGATGATTTTCCTTGCCGGGTGTTCTCCCGCGCCGCTTCAAGCACCTCTTGTCTCCACGCCGGCTGTTCCATTGGAGGATTGTACCCTGCGATCTGAACTGGTGCCGCTCATGCAGCAGGCAAAGTGCGCCGACTTGACCGTGCCGGAAGATCCCTCTAACCCTGCCGGACGGCAAATTCATCTTCATGTAGGGGTGGTCAAAGCCAAAAGTGCCAATCCGGAGCCGGACCCCATTTTCCTGCTGGCGGGTGGTCCGGGACAGGCTTCCACCATGGCATTCCCTGCGATGATTCTTCAAATGGAGCGTTTAAACCTCAAGCGCGACCTGGTAATGGTGGATCAGCGTGGCACGGGGGCTTCCTCTCCACTGTCCTGTCCGTCCGAAGAAAAACTCCCCGATCTCTGGAATCGTGGCGAGGTCATGGATCTTGATCAGGCACAGAAGGACATGGAGACTTACCTTAAGGAGTGCATGGAGCAATGGGATGCCGACTTGCGCTTTTACAATACAACCGTTTCCGCCGGAGATTTAGAACTCGTCCGTCAAAAATTGGGGTATGACAAAATCAACCTACTGGGGGTATCTTATGGGACGCGTTTGGCGCAGGAATACGCCCGTCTCTACCCCCAGCACGTGCGTACGATGATTCTTGATGGAGTGGTTCCGCCGGATTGGGTGCTGGGCGCCAGTGTACGGCGCGATGCTCAGAGGGCGCTGGAACGCATTTTTGCCCGTTGTGCCGAAGAGCCGTCCTGCCATCAAGCCTTTCCTGACCTGCAGGGAGATTTTCAAAAGGTGCTGGAAGCCCTGGAGCGTGAGCCGGTAGAGTTGACCATTCCTCATCCTGCTACAGGAGAAGATCAGACGGTAATTCTGAATCGGGTGACGGCGTCCTCGCTGATTCGTCTCATCAGTTATCAGTCGCAATTTTCTCTTTTAATCCCCTGGATGATTCATTCTGCCGCACAGGGAGATTACCGTCCGATGGCAACCCAGGCGGTATATTTACTGGGATTAGAACAAGGGATTGAAGAAGGGTTGTTTTATAGTGTGATTTGTCAGGAAGATGTGCCTTTCCTTCCCCTGGAGGGGGAACAGGGGGAGTATTATTTTCAGGATTTGCTCCCGCTCTGGCGCACCGCTTGCCAGATTTTACGCCTTCCCCCTAACGAAGCCTTTCGGCAGGATTATCCTACCCTGGAGATTCCTGTTCTGTTCATCTCCGGCGAGGTGGATCCCGTCACGCCGCCACAAAATGGAGGACAGGCAGCCAGATTCTTCCCCAATTCGTTGCACGTGGTATTCCCGAAAGAAGGGCATGGAAACTTTACTTCCGCTTGTGGACTGAATCTGACCCGTCAGGTGATTGAAAAAGGAAGCATTGAAGCGGTGGATATCACCTGTATTGAGCGTCATTCTGTGATGCCTTTCTTCTTATCGCAGAGTAGATCGGAGCCATAACTCATGATTCAAGCCGAACATCTCAAAAAATCCTTTGGAAAAGTACAGGCGGTTAAGGATGTCTCTTTTACCGCGCAGGATGGACAAATTACCGGCTTATTGGGACCCAACGGTGCGGGCAAGACAACTACCCTGCGCATTATCTACACCCTGCTCAAACCCGACAGTGGAACGGTCTTCGTGGATGGGGTTGACGTCGTTCATCAGCCCTTGGAAGCGGTGCGCCGTCTTGGTGCCCTGACCGAGGCGCATGGTTTGTACGTGCGTTTGACGGCGCGGGAAAACATCCGTTATTTTGGGCGTCTTCGTGGCATGGAAGGTGAGGCGCTGGAAAAGCGCATTGAGGAACTGTGTAAACTTCTGGAGATGCAGGACTTTATAGATCGTCGTACCGAGGGGTTCTCTAACGGTCAGCGGGTAAAAGTCTCTATTGCCCGCGCTTTGCTCCACGACCCGCAAAACGTGTTGCTGGATGAACCCACCAATGGTCTGGATGTGATGGCAACCCGCGCCATGCGCACCCTCATCCGGCGTTTGCGGGATGAGGGTAAGTGTGTGGTTTTTTCCAGCCATATCATGCAGGAAGTCTCGCTGTTGTGCGACCGATTGGTGGTCGTTGCTCATGGCGAAGTGGTGCTGGATGGCACCAAAGAGGAAATTCGCCAGAAAATGGGCACCGATAACCTCGAAGATGCGTTCGTGACAGCCATTGGCAGTGCGGAGGGCTTGGAAGAATGAAACTGATCTGGATTGTATTTCGTAAGGAATGGATCGATCACCTGCGCGATCAGCGCTCGGTTGTGAGCGCGTTAGCCAACAGTCTGTTTACACCGGTTTTCATGCTGGCAATGATACTCTTGGTGGGCAAGACCATGATGTCTATGAGTGAAGAGAAACCCGAGCCTCTCCATGTCCTGGGACAGCAGTATGCCCCTGCTTTTATGCAGTATCTGGAAGCCAACAACATAGAGATTATCCCCGCCGACGAGAACCTTGTGGAAGAGGTTCGGCAGGGTAAGGTCAAAATGGGGTTGATTATTCCCGAAGAGTATGCACAGGCTTTCCGGGAAGGGCGCCCTGCTCCAGTGGAACTGGTGATGGACACTTCGCGCCAGACCAATTTAATGGTGATGTCAAAGGTTACCCAATTAATTCAAGCCTACAGCAAAGAGGTCACTTCCCTGCGCCTAATGGCACGCGGTGTGGATCCGCTCATTCAGTTACCGATAGTTCCCAATGTTCGGGATGTCGCTACCCCGCAATCATCAGCGTTGCTTTTTATGAGCATGTTGCCTTTCTTCACTGCCATTGTGGTGTTTTCGGCTGGCGCGGGCATAATTGTGGACTCGTTGGTAGGCGAGCGGGAACGCAGTACCCTGGAACCTCTTTTGATTAATCCGGTTCGCCGTTCCTATCTGCTCATTGGCAAGGTGCTCACCTCTTTCTTCTTTGCAGTGATTGTGGTTGGGCTTTCTTTGTTTATCTTCTGGTTGGGATTTCAGGTACTTCCCATCGAAGACGCTTTTGGATTCTCAATGACCTTAAGCGCGGCTTCACTGTTCTGGATTTTTCTGCTCACCATTCCGGAAACGGCTCTGGCGGCGGTTTTACAGGCTTTTATTGCCAGTTTTGCCCGTACTTATAAGGAAGCCCAGACCTTTCTGGCAATCCTGCCTTTTGTGATCGGCATTCCCAGTGTGGTTCTGGCGTTTGTCCCCAACCCGTCAGACTTGACTCAGATTGCCATTCCCGGCTTTGGACATTCCGTGTTGTTCAATCGTCTCTTGCGCGGCGAGCCGGTGACACCCCTGGAAGTGGTGGTTTTATTACTCGTCACGCTGGTGAGTACAGGGATTATACTGTTTCTGGCGATCCGTTCGTTTGGGCGGGAACGTATCCTTTCGGGCAAGTAAATACCTTACACTTTTGCAAGAACGCCTTGAGTGCGGCTTCGCAGACTGACAATCAAGGGCAAGAGGCACTATAATAACAGCATGGATCAGCCTGTGACGGTACAAAATCGCTGGATGTTGCGAGGACAACCGGTGCAAGTCTGGATTCCGCTGGTTGCCCTCTTCCTTTACCTTGTTGTTGCGTTGGGGGTCATGCTCAACGGTGTAGCCATGGCGCTGAGGCCCAATATTGCCTCATCTGCTCCACTGGTGCTTTCCCCTTCGCTGGAAGTCCTGCAGGGAGTACCGTTCAATGCCGAGGGAGTGCAGGTCGGCGATCGCATTCTCAGTGTGAACGGTGTTCCTGTCGGCTCCCGGGCGGAATGGTATCGCGCCCTGCGCCATGCTCTACCTGATTCCCCACTCTCCGTTCAGGTTTTTCGCAACGGCGAAACGCTTTCCCTTTCTCTCCCATCCTCCTCTTTCAGGAGGGTATCATCCCGGCAATCCTTTTTTGCCGCTTTGCTGGTAGCGGTGGTGTACTGGGTGGCGGCGGCCTGGATGCTGTGGGTGCGCCGGGGACGGACTTCAGGAAGGTGGTTGGCGTTCTTCTTCTTGTCTGTGGCTACTGCCTGTGCCGGGTTAGTCGATTGGAGTACCGTTCAGCAATTTGTACCGCTGTGGTTGCTTTCTCTGGCGCTGACAGGCGGTACGGCAGTTGGGCTCACCCTGTATTTCCCGCGCGAAGACGTGGTGTTGCACCGTGCAGGCTGGGTGATTTGGGTGGCTTTTCTGCCGGGACTGCTGGCGTTTGGGCTGGCGCTTCAGGGTTATCTTAATTCACAACCGAATCAGTTTACTCTGGGGTTCCGGGCGTTAATCATCCTGCTGGCGCTTGCGGCGATTTTCGCGTTTGGTTGGATGCTTTTCCGCCGCCGGCGTGCTCTCACGCCGGTAGAGCGCGAACAACTTCGCCACGCATTGTTGGGGGGAGTGGTTGCCTTTACCCCGCTGGTGGTGTACTGGATCCTCAGCCTGTTCCGTGCGGTGAATGCCCCTTCAGCCCTGGTGTTGTTGCCTTTGATGATCTTCCCGGCGGTCATCGGGTACACCATTCAGCGTTACCGCCTTACCCAAACCGAGTTTGTCCTCAGCCGTGCCCTGCTCTATGGCGGCATGGCGGTGCTGATTGCCGTGGGCTATGCTCTGCTGGTGACCGGATTATCGCTGGTTGCCGGGCAGTTGCTGAGCGTGTATCAGCCAGTTTTGCTGGGGTTAATTTTCTTCGTTCTTGCCCTGGTATTCGTCCCTCTGAGAAATTCCCTGCAGCATACGGTGGATGCGGTGTTCTTCCGGGGTCAGCATGTCTTTCAGGAACGTTTGCAAACCTTTTCCGGCGAACTGACCCGCGCGGTGGAGTTAAAAGCCATTCTTGCGGTTCTGCGCCGTTATCTGGAAGAAGCCCTGATGCCGGGGCATTTGCACGTTTTTGTCTATGATGCCCTGAGCGATCAATATGTGGCAACCCCCGGTGCCGATGGGAGACTGACCAGCGATTTGCGTTTTGCTCCCACCAGCCCGCTGGTGCAGATGCTGGCAGCGCGTCGCGGTCCTGTACTGTACAACGATCAGGAAAGTATTCCGGTAGCCATGCAGGCAGAGCGCGCGCGTATCGAATTACTGGGCGCAACCCTTTTCATCCCTCTTCCCGGGCGGGAACGTCTTTCCGGATGGGTAGTGCTGGGGGAACGCACGACCGGCGAACCCTATACCCCGCGTGAACTGGGTTATGCTGAAGCGCTGTGCGATCAGGCAGCCTTAGCCATTGAGCGCGCTCAGGTGCTGGCAAACATGGAGAACCGCGTGCGCCAGATGAATGTGTTGACCCGTGTGGCGCAGGGCGTGAATGTGACTCCCGGTTTGGATGACATTCTGGAGTTAATTTACGCTCAAACCAGCCAGATCATTACCTGTGATGAATTCCGTATCATGCTCCACGATGAGCAGAATGACATGTACACCTATGCTTTCTATCTGGAGCAGGATGAGCGCATCTCCGCCAAAGAAAACAAGCCCGTGCCTGCTGGCCAGGCGCTCGAACAGGAAGTTATCCGCCTGCAACGCGCCATCCGAACCGATGATTACAACCGTGAGGTTCAGCGGCGCGGCGTAGGCGAACCCCGTCCGGGAGTGTTTGCCTATCTGGCAGTTCCGCTGAATACTGGTGCGCGCACCATCGGCGCGTTGAGCCTGTTCAGCAAAGACCCGCGTGTGGAATATACCCCCGAGCAGGAAAACCTGGCACAGTCCATTGCCAATCAGGTAGCCGGTGCCATCGTCAAAGCCCGCTTGCTTGAAGAAACCGAGCGCCGCGCCCTGCAGTTGACCACCCTCAACGAGATGACCCGCCAGTTGACCTCTACGCTGGAACTGGAACCCCTGCTTCAGAACATTCTGCGTTCGGCGGTGGATATCCTCTCCTGCGATGCCGGGAGTCTCTTGTTGATTGATGAAGCCACCGAGGAACTGGTCTTCCGTGTTGTAGTCAGCCCGGTTGCCAACACCCTGCTCAACCGCCGATTGCCCCCCGGAAAAGGGGTGGTAGGGCAAGCCGTTAAGAGCCGCCAGCCCATCATTGTTAATGACGTCAGCAAGTATCCGGAGTGGTTTAGCCAGACGGATCGGCAGACGGGGTACTTTACCCATGCTTTGCTGGCAATCCCGTTGATGGTTAAGGACAAGGTTATTGGAGTCATCGAGGTAATTAACAAGAAAGATGGCTCGGCCTTTACCCGCGATGATCAGGACCTGCTATCGGCGTTTGCCGCTCAGGCGGCGGTGGCAATTGAGAACGCCCGCCTGTACACCATGACTGATCAGGCGCTGGCAGAGCGTGTGGAAGAACTGTCCATCATGCAGCGCATTGACCGCGAGTTAAATACCAGTCTGGACACCACCCGCGCCATGCGCACGACCCTGGAATGGGCAATGCGCCGCAGCGGTGCCCAAGCCGGTTTAATCGGTATTTTGCAGGAAAATGGTTTGCGTATCATGGCTTCTCAGGGTTATGCCGATGAACTGGAACCCTTCCAGAATGCGCCGCTACCGCTGGAACAGTACAATCTAGATGAGGCGTTGCAGGAAGCCGTGCCCATGCGCCGTTCTTTGACAGAAGAAGATGGCGCCCGCCTGTTGCGTTCTGCCCGCTCGCAAATTCTTATTCCCATCCGCCGCGAGACCAACACCATTGGGGTGATTTTGCTGGAGAGCACCTCGCCCGAGCAGGCATCTGAAGAAATCATGGACTTCCTCTCCCGCCTGAGTGATCACGCTTCCATTGCCATTTTCAATGCTCAGTTGTATCAGGCGGTGCAGAACGCCAACCTTGCCAAGAGTGAGTTTGTGTCCTTTGTGGCGCATGAATTGAAAAACCCGATGACCTCGGTGAAGGGGTACACCGAATTACTTGCTGCGGGTGCGGTGGGACCCGTCAACGAGGCGCAGGCAAACTTCCTCAACACCATCCGCGCCAACATCGAGCGTATGAACACGCTGGTCTCCGACCTCAACGACCTCTCCAAAATCGAGGTTGGGCGCTTGCGTCTGGAATTCAAAGCCGTCTCGCTTGCCGAGGTGGTTGAGGGGGTGGTGCGTTCCACCCGCCGCCAGATTGACGAAAAGAAGCAAACGCTGGAAATTGCCATCCCGGCTGATTTACCCCCCGCATGGGCAGACCGTACCCGCCTGGAGCAGGTACTGGTCAATCTGGTCAGCAATGCCCACAAGTACACCCCACAGGGCGGGCATATTCTGGTGGCGGCTGAACGGGCAAAGAATGTCTGGAATCCGGAAGGTGTGCCCGAGGTGATTCACGTGTGGGTGAAAGACGACGGCATTGGGATCAGCGAGGAAGACCAGAAAAAGATTTTCCAGAAGTTCTTCCGCTCTGAAGACCCCAAGACGCGCGAAGTGCCCGGTACTGGCTTGGGCTTGAACATTACCAAGAGTCTGGTGGAAATGCAGGGCGGGAATATCTGGTTTGAGAGTGAATTCCGCAAAGGCACGACTTTCCACTTTACCGTGCCCATCTCCCAGCAGTGATGAGGGATGTCCATGACGAGAATTGCTGTGTATGGTGTAGGTCAGGGTTTGGATGGGCGCGATGCCGCCATGAAAGCCACGCAGAAAGCGCTGGATCAACTGGGGGCATTGCGTCCGGCGCTTGGAATCGTCTTTGCCTCTGAAGAGTTTGACCTCGGCGAAGTTGCCAGCGGCATGGCGGGGTTGCTGGGAGAAACGCCCTTGTGGGGAATGAGCACGGTGCGCCCGCTGGCTGGAGATCGCGAAGTGCCCCGTTCGGTGGTAGTAGCGCTGGTTGCGGGGGGTGACCTCAAAGCCCAGGCGCACTTCTGGAACACTTTTGCGCTTGATAGTACCGAAACTGCCCGACAGGTGATGCGCCATTTCCGCAGTGACCTGATGCTCCCCCAGGCGGTGCTTCTTGCCGCTGATGGTGTCAATGGCACACTGGCGCCGCTTTGTTCCATGCTGGCAGATTTGCCGGTTGCCGTAGGCGGAGGGTTGGCATCGGGTGGGTTTTCCTCTGGAAAAACGGCTGTGGTAGGGCGGGGACAGGCAGGGCACAGCGCGCTGTCCACGGTGACTCTGGGGGGACGCTTCCGCCTGGGGACGGGAAGTGGGCATGGCTGGCGTGATACCGGTTTGCACGCTACTATTGGCAAGACCCGCGATGTGTGGGTTCAAACCATCGAAGATCGTCCGGCGGTGGAACTGTACGTGCAATATTTTGGGCATGAGCCGCGTGAGTGGGCTTATCCCCCGCTTAATGAGGTGGTGCGCCTGTATCCCCTGGGCATCGAGAACAATGGCAATCTGCTGGTGCGTTCTCCACTTCGGGTGGAGGTGGATGGTAGCCTGCGCATGAGCGCCGTGGTGCCTTCGGGCAGTGTAGCCCATCTTATGCTGGGCGACCCGCAAGCCTGTCTTGAATCCGCTGAAGCAGCCGTGCGCCATGCGCTGGATGAAATTGGACCCGCGCGCCCGCTGATTGCCCTGGCGCTGGTGGACCTTGCCTGGTTGCAATTGTTCAATATGCGCTCCGGACAAATTGTGGCGACCATTCAGGATACCCTGGGGAGCATTCCCGTGATAGGGGGATATTCCCTCGGACAGATTGCCCGTCCGGCAATCAATTATGCCCCAATGATTTATAATCAGAGCGTGACCATCCTGATTCTGGCTTCACAGGAGTAGAATCATACCCATATGCCCCGGAAACGGGTCAGAATCATTTTTAATCCCATTGCCAACTTTGGGCGTTCCTGGGCAATTGCCTCTTCCCTGCGCCCCTTGCTGACCGAACTGGGCGGCGCCGAGTGGACAGGAACGGTGTACCCTACCCATGCGGTGGAACTGGCGCGCCAGGCAGGTGAGGATGGCGTGGAGACGATCATTGCCATGGGGGGGGATGGTACGGTGCATGAAATTGTCAACGGGCTGATGCAACTCCCCCCCGAAAAACGCCCGGTGCTTGCTATTGTGCCGGTGGGCACCGGCAATGACTTTGCTCACAGCCTGGGAATTTCGTCCGACCCGGAGATTGCCCTGCGGCAGGCATTCTCCGCTCCCACCCATGCGGTGGATATTGCCCACATCCGCGATAATCGCGGGCATGAAGAGTACTGGGTGAACTCACTGGGAATCGGCTTTGATGCAGTGATTAACATCCGCTCGCGGCGCATCCCTGTGTTTCAGGGCTTTCTGGTGTATTTTCTGGCGCTTTTGCAAGCCGTCCTGCTGGATTACACCCCCTACCATGCGCATTTCCGTACTGATCAGGAAGAGTGGGAAGAGAATCTGTTAATGACCATTCTGGGCAACGGCAGGCGCGAAGGCGGAGGCTTCCAGATTGCCCCTCGTGCCAGTGTGCGCGACGGCGCCATTGATTTCTGTGCCGTGCGCACCATTCCCCGTATGATGATGTTTTACACGGTGCCCTATTTCCTCAAGGGAACTCAGGAAAGTCTTTCTTATGTCCGCTCGGGGCAGTTGCGCCGACTGGAATTGCACAGCGACCGTCCGCTTTTCATTCATACCGATGGGGAAATTTATGCCGCTTACCATTCTACAGTGCGGAATTTGACCGTTGAGGCGGTACCTTCGGCAATCCGCGTGGTAGCCCCGGCACTGGAGGGTTGATATATGCCCCTGCTGATGGATGTGCTTAGCGGACGCGATTTGGGCTTCCTGAAAATGGTAGCCCAGGCATGGGGCATTGAACTGCATGGGGACGATCGTGCCGCAGTGTTAAATCAGGTGATTGAGGGCATTCTTCAGCATGAGTGGCGGGATGAGGTGCTGGAAACGCTCCCCGAACGCGCCCGGCAGGCGTTGCAGTTGCTGGCGCAAAACGGCGGACGGCTTTCCTGGGCTGTCTTCACCCGCCGCTTTGGGGAAGTACGTCCTTTCGGTCCCGGCAAGCGGGAGAAGGAACGCCCGGATCTCAATCCCATTTCCCCAGCCGAGGTGTTGTGGTACCGTGCCATGATTGGCAGGGCGTTTCTTCAGCAACCCGGCGAAAGAGAGCCGGTGGAATTTGCCTATATCCCCGATGACCTGCTGGATGTACTTCACCCGCTCACTCAGCCAGATGAGCATCCTTTTGGACGTCCAGCCTCTCCGGGGGAGGTGGAACAGCCTGTTGTGGTGAATGATGATCTTCTGGATGATTTATGTACTTATCTGGCAGGACTTCGCGCCGGAATTGCGGAAGAGGAGTTAAAGAAACATCTCCTGCGTCCGATGAATACCCCATTCTGGCAAGCCCTTCTCCGTTCTGCAGGCTTGCTCGACCCGCAGGGACAGCCTGTTGCCGAGCCGGTGCGTGCATTTCTGGAAGCCCCGCGCGGAGAGGCGCTTGCCCTGCTGGTTTCTGCCTGGAAATCTTCCGAATCCTTCAACGAACTGCGCCTGATGCCCGGACTTATCTGCGAAGGAGATTGGCAGAATGACGCTCTGCGCGCCCGTCAGAAAGTGCTGGAACGTCTGCAGTCTCTTCCTGTGGGAAGTTGGTGGAGTTTGGCGGCATTTGTGCGCGCTTTCCGCGAGGAAGACCCCGACTTTCAGCGTCCGGCGGGCGATTACGATTCCTGGTTTATCCGCCGGGCTTCTGATGGTGTGTACTTGCGTGGGATTGCCTCGTGGGATGAAGTGGACGGGGCGCTCATTCGCTTTATGCTGGTGGAGATCCTGTATCCTCTGGGTGTAGTGGACCTGGCAAAGCACGCCCATGAGGATGTGGTGAGTGCTTTTCGTCTCTCCGGATGGGCAGAAAGTTTGCTTCAGGGGAGCGCTCCGCAGGGATTGCCTGCCGAGACGGGCAAATTAAAGGTGTTCTCTTCCGGTGTGATGATTGCTGAACGTACGCTCTCGCGAGCCGTGCGCTATCAGGTTGCCCGTTTCTGCGAATGGGATGAGTTGACCCAGGGAGAATATCGCTACCGGGTCACCGCGCGCAGTCTGGAGCGCGCCGCGGCTCAGGGACTGCGTCCGCGCATGCTGGTTGCTCTGTTGCGCAAGCAGGTCGAGAAAACCGCGCTCCCTCCCTCCCTGATTCAAGGGTTGGAACGCTGGGAAAGTGCTGGCACGCAGGCAAGTTTTCAGCATGCTACACTTTTGCGGGTGGCTTCGCCTGAGGTGTTGACCGCCTTAAAACGCTCCCGCGCCGCCCGTTTTCTGGGGGAGGAACTTTCTCCCACTGTGGTACTGGTGCGGCGCGGGGCAGAAGATAAGGTGCGCGAGGCGCTGGTCGAGTTGGGTTACTTCTCCGCCTTAGCGGATGACGAGCAAGTTCCCTGAACTGCGCCCTTCAATTTCCGGGAAGTACACCGAGTAAGCCCGTGCGGGAATCACCTGGAACTCACCGCCAAAGGTAGGAATCAGGCGGTAGATGAGTGTGTAAGTTCCGGCGGGCAGATACGAGGCAAACCAGCGGATGGTTTGATCGCTGATGCGTGGCTGATTAAACCACCACCAACCCCAGCCTTCCCTTAAAGGACTTTGCAAATCATAGATGGGGGACTCCGGGTTAGGGGGCACTTGCGAGGTTTTCAGGCGCGGGTTGAGGGCTTCCGTGCCTGCGGGGAAGGTGTCTTCCACTACCACATTGTACAGGTCCTGCGGCACGGTGACGGTCAGGCGGACGAGCAGTTCGGTACTCAGCCCACGGGTGATTTCTATAACGGGCTGGCAAACCTGTTCGGTGCAGGGCTGGGTGCTGTCAAAGTACTCCCGCTGGACAAAAAGTCCTCTGGAAACCGGTGGTGCTTCGGCGGCGTCCCGTCCCACAGCAAGATAAGTGCGGTAATACAGTCTGCCGTCGCCTGGCTCGCGGCGGATACGCAGGGCATTAGGTGAGTCGGGAAGCAAACCGCTCAACGGAATGGCGGCGGTGACCGGGTTGAGAGCGTCGGCGGGGGTGCTGGCGCTCCCCAATGCTACCACACTGCCGTTCAACTCAGCCGAGTAGGCAAAGTTGGCGCGCAAATCGCCGGTAGAGCGCAGGGCTTCGGTCAGGGCAAGGATGGCCCAGGCGGTATCGTAAGAACAGTACCACCCGCCGTCCGGTTGACGGTTCATCACCAGATAGCGCACGGCATCGGGAATCAGCGCGCTGGAAGGCTCAAAGCGCGACAGTCCGTACACCACCACGGCGGTGTTGCTGATGGGCGTTTGTCCGATGAAGGAAGAAGCCTCCATACTCTGCCAGAAAGCACCGCTGGCGCTGCGTTGCGCACCTGCCAGCAGTTCCTGAATGAGCGTTTTGGCGTTTTCATCTCCCGGGTTGAGATTTTCCATTGCCAGGGCAAGGAAAGTTTGTCCGGCGGGGGAGAGGCGATTGCGCAACCAGTACAGGCTGGTTAACCCGACAGGATCATCCCCCCACAGGCTGAGGACATATCCCTGAAATGCGGTATTCTCCAGGGTGAAAGTGTCGGTCTCTTCGTTAATCTCAACCCCACCATGATTCTCCGCAAGCCAGTTCCGTACCCGTTGAATCAGGCTTTCGTCAACGGCATAATCCTGCTGGGCGGCAAGGTGCAGTGCCAGCAGTGCATAAGCGGTCAGACGCGGGTCTCCCTCATAGGCATCGGGCATCCAGCCCCAGTAGCCGTTGTAGCGTTCGTTTTGAATCAAACTGCGCAGGTCGGCGCGGATGGCTTTCTCCAGGCGGTTTTGCAAATCGGGGGTGGGCAGGTTGAAATCCTTCAGAGCCCGGTAGGTTGCCAGGTTTGCCATCAGACGGGAGACCACAGTTTCATTCCAATCGGTGGGGTATGCCTTGAAGGCTTCCAGTCCGCTCAGCACACTCCCCGCCAGGGAGGGGCTGAGTTCAATGCGCAGTTCGCCGCCGGTGGGCTGGAAGGTGCGCGGCAGGCTCACTACCTCCAGGCGTTCTCCACCCTGCGCCAGTACTCCCGCACTGGCATAGGTTTGATAGGCGGTAAAGCGCAACACCGGGATGGGTGCCAGTTCGGAGCGGGTGGCATCGCTGTATTCATCTGTCACAACGCGGAAGATGGGGTCAATGCTGGCTACATCCTCCACCCGCACCCACCAGTCCACCCGCGTTCGCCCGTTGGCAGGCAGTTCCACCGTTTGGGTGGCTTGAGCGGGGTCATCCAGTGTCAAACCGGCGGCATTCAAACTTACCTGCGCGGTGCGCGCTTGGGGGGTGTTGTTTGCTACCAGTGCACCTATCTGCAAGTGATCGCCCACGACCAGGAAGCGTGGGATGACCGGCATGACCAGCACCGGACGGCTTACAATCAGTTCAGCAGTGCTACTTCCTACCTGTGAATCGCCGGTAACGCCACGTACATCCACCACCCAGGTCGTCAGGTTATCGGGCAGACGTACCGGAAGAGAAGCACGTCCCTGGGCATCGGTTTCCACAGTGGCAAACCAGACCGCCGTATCCTCGAAACGGCTGCGGGTTTCTGGGGAGACAGCCATTTCACCACCGCCGCCCCCTCCGCCACCGCGTCCCATACTGACCTCAATTTGATGCGGGATGAAATGTGCCAGTGGCAGGTGGGTTCTGACCAACAGATAGACTTCCCCGTAGAACATCTCCTCAATGGTGGGCTCTTTTTCCGGGCTGAGCGCCAGCACCGCTTTATCCACCATTGCCAGAGAGAACTCTCCCTGTACCGGTATGCCTTCAGAGTCGCTCAGTTTTACTTCCAGGGTCACCTCCTGTCCCGGTGCAACCGGAGAGGGAGGCAAGCCAATTTCCACATTCAACAACAGGGCATTGGGTTTCACCGGAATCTCGACATAGCCAGCGCGGTAATCTGGCTGTCCGTCGGAGGTACGTCCCAGCAGGATGACCGAGGCAAACACTTTGGGGGCATCGCGCTCTTCGATGGGCAGTCTGAAGGTGGCAATTCCAGACTCTAGTCTCACCACGTACGAACGCAGCACCCGCCCGCGCTCGACGGTAATCAATGCCAGTGTATCCTCATTAAAGGGGTTGGGAATGCTCAGCACGGCGTTATCTCCGGGGGTATATTCCCGGGCGTCTTTGTCAATGGGAATTCCCCGATCCGGGCTGGGACTGGAGAGAGGCGCGCCTGCTCCGCTCACCCAGATCATCACCTCGGTGAGGGCGTGCCCGCCTTGCAGAGTAAGCATGTAGATGCCGGCTTCCAAGGGGGTGAATTCCACCCGTGCTCTGCCTTTCTCATCGGTGCGCAGGTCGGTGCGTGCCACGGGAGTGAGAATGCGCTCGTACTCCGGACGTCCATACGGCGCGTTGCTTTCCACCGCCTGCCATTCTACCCGGCTGAAGACTGCCGAGAGATCAAGGTTACCGGTTGGGTTGCCTTCCCAGTCCACTGTCAGGATGGAAAAGCCCGCTGGTTCACTGGCGCGCACGCTCCACGCTTCAGGTTTGGCGCCAATTTCGAAAGGCTCCGGGTGCAGGACAACCTCAGTCTGTGCGCTCAGGCGCAACTGACTCTCGTCGCTCATGTACACTTCCAGAATCAGGCGGTGGCGCTGCGTGGGGTTCAGTTGGGCAAATTGCTCCGGCGTCACACGAATTTGCGCCGTGCCGTTTTTGCCGGTAGTACCGGAACCATCTGCAATGTACGTAAACGGATACATGACGCCTTTGTACATGCGCAACCAGCCTGCATCGTATGAGCCTGCATGGTAGCCGCCGGGCAGGTAAGACATTTCGGAGATGGCTTTCAAGGTCCAGCGGAATTCCAGATCCGATACCGGCGCACCAAAATAATATGTGGCGGAGAGGGTGGTGAGGAAATCTTCCCCCAGCAGAATTTCCGGGCTTTGCGGGCTCAGGGTAAGTTCAAACAGCGGTTTGCGGTAGTAAGCTACCTGGAAGGACTTGCTGGCTTTCCATTCCGGAATCTCAATGGAATACCAGCCCTCTAGCGCATCATCCGGCAGGTTAAACTCTCCGCTCAGGGTGCCGTTAGGGCTGAGGGTTAACCGCATGGTCGAAGCCGGGGAGCGCGTTCCCAAACCATCGTAGGGAGAAAGCAGTTGCACTTCTACTTCGCCGGGTTCAGGCAGGGTGTAGCGGTAATCGTTCTGATAGCGGAAGATACCCTTGAAATACACCGTTTGCCCGGGGCGGTAAATGGGGCGGTCGGTGTAGAGATAGACAAATTCCCGGCGTGCGTAGTATGCCTGCGAAATACCCGCTTCCCATGGAGGTACCGCGGCGCGCATCTCTGTGGTGGCTATGGAAAAATCGGCGCTTCCCGGGCTACCGCTGGTAGCGAACAAATACGAGGGAGGCTCTTCAAAGTAAGGTAAGTCCACGGTGCAAATTCCCTGAGCGTCGGTGGTGCATTCTCCCAGATTTGTCCATTCGTTCTGGGATGCCTGCCCGATAGAAATCCGTAACCCGGCTACCGGGCTCTCGTCCGGCAAACTCACCGCCCAGAGATGTGCCTGATCGGGGCTGACTTTCAGCGTCAGATGGATGCGTGAACTGATGAGATAGTAATTCGAAGAAGCGCTTTGATCTGCTCCCGGCGCCGCAGAGAACAACCAGTAAATGCCGGGTGGAAGGGGGTTGCCATCGGGTGAAACGTTCAGGTTGACCCGCTGGCTCTGGTTTGGCGCTACATCAAAGGTGCGGGTAAAGGAACGCCTTTGTTTATACGAGGGGGCTTCACCGAGGACCATGGAGGTCATGAACTCGTCTACGCTCAATTCGGTGAACGAAAACCGCACCGAAGATAACCCGGTGACCCGGGCAGGGGTAACCGGATTCCCTGCCGGTAAAAAGACTATCTGCGAATAATCTGCTGGGGCTTCCAGAATCAATGAGGGAGGCAGTTTGTTGGTGGTCATTTTCAAAGCCAGCGGCGTGCCCAGCACCTGCCCGTAGCGGTCGCGCAGATTGCTATCCACAAAAATGGTATAAGTGGTGGATGGGGAAAAGATTCCGAAGTATCCTATCGAATATTTACTCTCATAGTGTATGTCCAGCGAGGTAACCGGCGGATCGAAGCGAATGAGTTTTTTCAGGTCTTGCTCAGGGTCAAGCGGCGAAGTAAAGGTAAGCGTCCCATAACCATACCCGTAGTTGATGTTCATCAGATCTCCCGGAGCAGGTCTGGTGGTGCTGAGCGCAAAATCTTGCAGGGTGAGCATCGAAAGCGTGTAAGGACTTCCCAGCGGCTGCCCGCCCCGAGAGCGGGTTTCAGAAGCCAGGGTCAGGGTGTACACCGCATTGCGGGAGAGCCATTGATCAGGTTTGAATGTGAAGACCGTTTTTTCTTCGTTCCATTCCACTTTGCCAGACACGGGATTGCTTTGAGGGTCCAGCAGGCGCAGGTTCTCGGCAACGCTGGCTGTATCCATGGGCTGGTTGAAGGTGAGGGTTATTTCACCTTGCAGTTCCAACTGTTCGGTATCGGGATTTCGCGGGTAGGTAATCGAGATAACCCTGGGCAGGGCGGTAGTGAATTGCCACTCGGCGGGCTGCAGGTTGTTCAGTTCCAGAGGCAGACCTTCAATGCTTTGCAAGTCAGGATTGATTTGTACGGTGTAGGTCTGCCCGCCTTGCAGTGCCGGCTCTGGGTAGAAGATGTATGTGCTGGTATTGAGCCATTCTCCGCGCCCTTCGGCAATCGGGGAGAGGGTAAAGGCGGCGGGCAGACCGGCTGGGTCGGCGCCAAGGGGAACAATCGGACGGTTAAAGGTCACCACGATGGCAGAGTCGGGGCGAATGTCTTCGGAGTTAGGGGCGGGGATGCGTTCTGCGACTTTCAGCGCGGTGGCGACGCGGTAACGCAGGCTGATAGTTTCTTGCAGGGCTTTACCGTTGGCGGCACGGGCGCTGGTTTCCAAGGTAATTTCAATTTCTGTGCCTGGTGCCCAGGGCTGGTCGGGGATGAAGCGCACGGTGGCGTCATCCAGCCACTCGAAGCGTCCTGCCAGCGGCGGACTGCCGCGGAAAGCCCCTTCCACGCTCAGACGTTCCATGGGCTGGTTGAAATAAAAGGTCAAACTGGAATTGGGGGCAATCTCACTGCCGATAAAAGGGTCGGTTTCAACAATTGTGGGGGGTAAATCTTCCTGTAAACGCGGTTTATCGCTTTGAATGGGAGCGGGAGGTTGTGTGGGTGAGGCTTCTGTTGGGGTGGGTTGGGTCTGCCCCGGAAGCCATGCCGGCAGGGAACATGCCATGCTCACCAGCAGAATCACAGAAATCAGCACAAAAAACGGAGATTTCGGGCGAAGAGATGAGGAAACCATACTGTTCCTTCTTTCTTTTCTGTGGCAGGTTAAAGGACGTTTTTGAAAGGAAGTGATTCTTTATCTCGATTATACAGGTTTAAAGACGTCCGTGATAAAGCCAAAGTTCCTGCCTTAAAAGCGGGGTATAATCGGGCGCATGAACTGGAAAGCCTTTATTTTTGACATGGATGGAACCCTGCTGGACAACATGGCGTTCCACATCGAGATTTGGCGGGAGTTTTTACACTCTTTAGGAGTAAAACTGGACGAAAAAGAGTTTCTACAGCGGGCAGTCGGTAGAACAAATGCCGACATCCTGCGCGATTTTGTCAATCCTGATTTGAGCGATGAGGAGATTCGTGCACTTGGAAAACAAAAAGAAGCCCTTTATCGCTCTCGTTTTCGCCCGCTGATGAGAGAAGTGCCCGGCCTGACCCGCTTGCTGGCTCGGGCAAAGCAGAAAGGTATCCGGATCGCTTTAGCCACCAGCGCAGGCGTGGAAAATGCCCGTTTTGTACTGGAAGGGCTGGATATTGAATCATATTTTGACGTACTGGTCACCGGCGATCAGGTGACGCAGGGGAAACCGCATCCGGAAATTTTCCTCAAAGCCGCCGAGCGGCTGTCCATTCATCCTTCGGAAGGGCTTGTGTTTGAAGACTCTCCGCTGGGGCTGGAAGCCGCCCATCGCGCGGGCATGGCGAGTATTGCCCTTTCCACCACATACCCACCGGAGCACCTGATGACTCTGCCGGGCGTTCTGGCGGTAGTTCCGGATTATGATACGCTCTTCCTTCGTGACGGTCATTTGGGGGAATTTTTCCATTCATTTTCGGGTTAAGAAACAAACCGTTTCAGGTGAGATTAGGGTAAAATAAAAATAATCCAACCACGAATGCCTGTTTATTCGGGGTTGGTTTTGTGCGGGGGAGGGGCGATGGGGGAGATATTAGAAGTGTGGCTTGAAACGTTCAGAAGACTGAGTAGAGTCTTACTGATTGTTTTGTTTTTGTCGGGATGCACTCCCTCGCCTGTCCATTCCCAGCCTTCCCAACGGGAATTGGTTTTTTTTAAACTGGGAAAATGATCTTCCCCTGACTGTGTTGCAAAAATTTGAACAGGAACATGGGGTGAAGGTGCATTATCGCACCTATGATTCTCTCGAAGAAGCCGTGTCGGTGATTCGTGCAGGAGAGCGGGTGGATGTTGCTAATCTGGATGTGCGTTATATCCCTGCTCTGAAGGAAGCAGGACTGTTGCTTCCTCTTCGGCAGGATCGCCTGCCCAACTACAAGAATATTTCGGCAGACTTTCGTTTTCTGGTTTTTGACCCGGAAAATCATTACTCCATTCCGTACAACTGGGGTATTACCGGCTTACTGGTGCGCATCGATTTGCTCCCCCGCCCGGTAAGCCGCTGGAGCGATTTATGGGATATTACCCTTACTCCCCAGGTTGCCCTGTATCGTGGGGAAAAACGGGAACTGGCAGGCATAGCGCTGAAATCCCTCGGGTATTCGGTGAATACCGAAAACCCGGTAGAACTGGAACAAGCCTTTCAACGTTTGGCGGAGTTGAAACAGCGGGCAGTGTTTATTGAAGATTTGGGCTTGACCTCTCCGCTGGAACTGGTGCTGGAAGGGGAAACACCTCTTGCCATGGCATTTGCTTACGATTGGGTGGAGGCGGAGCAGCAAACTGGTGAAGTCACGATGGTGCTTCCTGAAGAAGGCGCGTTGTTATGGTATGAAAGTTTTGTCATTCCGCGTTCATGTGCTGATCAGGATGCGGCTGAGTTGTTCCTGAATTACCTCATGCGTCCTGAAATTGCGGCTGAAATTGCCGATTTCAATCATTACGCCACCCCAAACGTCGCGGCGTGGGAGTTGATTGCTCCGCAGGTTCGTCAGAATCCTCTCATTTTCCCTGACAATACCATTCTTGAACGTTCTGAGATGATATTACCGCTCTCCCCACAGGGGGAAAGTTTCCACGACGAACTCTGGCAGCGGTATATAGACACCCCATGAGGTAAACGAATGCGCTTAAGAGTCTTACCTCCCCCTTTCTATCGTTCCCTCCGCCTGCAAATGATGGCGTGGCTGGGAACGCTGTTGCTGGTTGTGTTTGTGGTGATGGGGTATCTGATATATACCTTCCTGCGCATGCATCAGGAAAGTTTATGGAGCGCGCACCTTCAGGATATTAACAGACAGGCAGTCTCAAATATCGAATCCTATTTAAGAGTGTATGAACGAGCGTTAAGGACTCTCTCTGTCTTAAATCCCCAGGATGAACATACCTTTGCTGCCGCACAACAAATTTTGAAAGAGTACACAGCGTTTAAGGAAATTGTCTGGGTGGATGAAGCCGGCAGGGTGATTCTCCATGAGGCTTCCGGTGCGCCCATCATGGGCAATCTCTTTACCGTTCGTCAGTCGCTCTGGTTTCAGACCGCTCTGCGGGGAGAGCGTTATCTCAGTGGTGCTCAACCTGTGGAAAATGAGGGCTTCATCTTGTTAATGGCGCTTCCGGGTGAGCGCGGGGGAGTGCTTGCCGGAGTGATTTCCCTGGATACCTTACAGCATGGGGTCAAACCTTACTCATCTGACCCGTTGGTTAACACCTGGATTGTCGACCAGAACGGCGAGATTCTGGTGCATCCTGACCTGGATTGGATTCGGGTTTCTATTCGTGAAAAGCCTCTTTACGTGGGCTTAAACCTGAAAGGTGCTGTGGGGTGGAGTGGTAGAGTTACCGGTCTGCGTGGAGAGGAAGTCCTCTTGGTGGCTGCGCCTGTGGGAGAGACTTCGTGGATTGTATTCTCTGAAGTTCCTTTCTCCAGGGTACGTTCGGCTTCTTGGCAAGCGGTGTTTGTTCTGGGAGTCGGAATTCTGATGTTTATCATTGGAATTGCTTTTTGGAGCAGATGGTATTTGAAATTATTGATTTTCACTCCTCTGTCCAATCTCCGTCAGGCCATTGGGCAGATGGAGCGTGGAGAGTGCAACATTAATTTGAATCTGGACAGAGAAGATGAACTGGGCGATCTTGCCAGCGCTTTCCAAACCATGTTCCAGCAGATTCAAGAACGCGAAGCGCAACTGGAAGAACGCCATCAGGCCCTGGAACTGGAAACTGCGCGTCGCAAACATGCCATGCTGGAACTTCAGCGCATGGCAGAGCAATTGGAAGAACGGGTGAAAGTGCGCACGGCAGAACTGGAACGCGAGATTGCCGAACGCCGTCAAACCGAACAGGAATTGCGTTTGAACCTTCAACGTCTGGAATTGTTAAATCGCTTACTGAACGTACATAACCCCGAGAACATGCTGGAGGAAATGTGCCGGGTGCTGGCACAGGCGTTGAATGCCTCGCTGACCCTGTTGTTGATTCGGGAGCATTCCAACGCGCGATTGCAGGTCAGAGGCGCTTTTCTCCAGGGGGAAGCCTCGCTCATGGAACGCATGGATCAACAATCGGACGCGTTGTTCCGCGTCTTTCATGGAAACCATAACCGGGTGAGTTCCATTGCCATTTCAAGGCTGGACAGCCAGCCTCCATTCCTGAGCGAACTGGTGAACTTACAGGTGGAACATCTGTTACTTCTTCGTCAGACTCCAGCGGGAGCGGCAGAAGCCTTTCTGGTAGTAGGGAGAGGCAGGCATCAACCCTTTGAGCCAGTGGAGATTCAAACCCTGGAGGTGGTTGCCAGCGGGGTGCTTCAGGTGATTGAACTTGCCCTGTTGTACGCCTCCCTCAATGATGAACTGACTGAACGGCGGCGCATTGAAACACTGCTGGTACATCAAAATACCCGCGATACCCTCACCGGGTTATACAACCGTCGGGTCTTTGAAGAGCGCATCGGTTACCGCGCGCCGCACACGATGCCGGTATGTCTGATTGTCCTGGATTTAGACCATCTGAAGCGGGTCAATGACACCTTTGGACATACCAGCGGGGATGAGTACATCCGCCTGGTAGCGCAAGCCATTCAAGCCAGTGTGCGCTCGGAAGACATGGCAGCACGGATAGGGGGAGATGAGTTTGTGGTGATTCTGAATGGTGCAGATGAGTCCGCCGGCGAAGCGGTGATGCAACGTATTCAAGAGTCGCTTCAATCCATGCTCGATCCTCAGAATCCTGTAGCACGCATGGTTCGTGTGTCTATGGGACTGGCGGTGTCTCAACCGGGCGAACCTTTGCTGGAGACTTACCGGCGCGCCGACACGGCAATGTATGCTCAGAAGCAGGCGCATCGCCGCGAAGAAACGGCAGATTACCTGTAGTTTCAAGGGGTCAGTCCCAGCACACAAATCGGAGAACCGCTTCCGTCTTTGAGAGCCAGTCGCCCGATGAACACCCAGGCGCCAATGGGTGGCAATTCTTGCAGGTTGGTGAGGTTTTCCAGCGCCAGCCCGTCATGCTCGGCAATACAACGATTGACGCTGAAATGGATGTCCCAGGCGGGTTCTACACCCGGCGTATCACAACCCAGTCCTGCCGCTCCTCGTTGGGTCATGAGGAAACGGGCGCATTGTGTGTCAAATCCCGGGAAATGCGTGTTGTGTTGCTCATCCAAACCATAGTAGCGTTGTGGGTCGTTCCAGAATTGTGACCAGCCGGTATGCAACAGCACCAGTGCGCCTGCGGGAATTTCTCCGTGGTGTTGTTCCCACCGTGTAATATCCTCAAGGGAGAGTGCATAATCCGGGTTTGCCCGGGCTTTCTCGGTGATGGAGATGACCACCGCAGGCAGGAGCAATTGACCGGCTGGAATTTCATCCACCCCGCGTCCGCCGGTGATGAAACTGGCAGGTGCATTCAGATGCGTCCCGCTGTGTTCACCCATGGAGAAGGCGCGCAGGAAATATCCTGAAGAAGGAATATCCGTGTGTGGGGTGAAGATCACGGGGGGATCTCCCTGCCATTGGGGGATCTCCGGATGAATGGGATGCGACAATTCAACCACGCGGGAAAATTTCAGAACGGGCATGATGGCTTTCCCTCTTAAAAATGCACCCAGCAGTCTGGTGCCTCCAGACTGCTGAGTATTATAACCGGAGTTTCCCCTCTTTCTACCGGTTAGGGCTTTGGCTTCTTTCCGGGTGGCGTGTTTTTAGGCTTGGGCGTCTTTTCGGGTTTCACTTTGGGCTCGGGTGTTGCTGTGGCTTCAACAGATTTCTTGATATTTCCCCAGCCCATGCCGCTTTCACGCAGGGCAAAGATGTCGGTTACAGGGATACCGCTTTGGGCAGACATTTCGTACGCCAGATCAATTTCGCCAAATCCGTATCCTTTGCAGAACCAATCCATAATTTCTTCGTAAGGCACGCCATAGCGTTCAGCAAGGCGCAGTCCTTCCGGATGTTGTTTGTCTGTTGTTTCACACCCTGCGCGGTTTCCTTCTTCTGTGGGTTCAATGGTCGGGGTCATCTCCAGGGTGGGGGTGACTTCCAGGGTTGGAGTGAGTTCCGGCGTTCCGGAAGGCTCTGCGCTGGGGGGGATTTCACTGGTGGGGGTGGGCTGTTCCTCTTCCTCTACCAGTTCAATCTCTTTCGCCAGCCAGGAACCGTCCTCCAGGATGACGAAGGCAACGTGGACGACATCCCCAACCTGTGGTGTGCCTTCAATTTCGGTTTCGGAATCTACTTTCACCGGCACTCCACTGATGATCCATTGAGCGGCTCCCATGCTCTCAACCACACCGGTAAAGCGCAGTTTCTCTTTGTCGTTGACGGCGTAGTCAAAACGGTCGGCAATGCGTGTGCCATCGGGCAGGATGCGTCCCCACACCCGTACCCAATCGCCTACCTGGAAAGAAAGTGTTGCGGCGAGGTCGGGTGGAACCGTGATGGACAGCCCGGCGATTGTCCACTGGTCGCTATCTATGGCGGAAATCTTTCCCTGGATGTGGAAATCCACTGCCGGGTCATCTACATCACCGTTCTCATTGACCACCGTCACCTGCCCTGCGGTGAGTTTGACATCTTCTTTGGGGCTGACCACCTGCACCACGCCACGTTCGACGGCAACTCGGCTGAAGATCTGATCATCAACCAGCACCGAGAAAATGGTGCCGTGAACGATGGCTTTCCCCGTGGGGGTGTTCACCTCAAAGAAGGCGGAAGCGTTGCGGAAAGGTACCACCGAATGGCGGGTTTCTCCGCTGGTCTGTTCCAGGCGCACCTGTAACACCTCGTTCCCCTGAACGCCCAGTTTGACAAGGTTGACTGCAGTTTCAGCGCTCAAAGAGGTGCGGGAACCGTCCGGGTAGAGCAAGACAACGCTTGAGTCGGCACGGGTGCGTACCTGCTCCCCTTCCTGTACTTTTTCTCCAGTGCTCACCAGTTGCCATTCGCCGTTGCGCAGGACTTCGACTACTCCCTGGACTTCCAGCAATGTGGCTGTGTGAACGGTAGTAGTTGGACGCAACAGCATCAACGCCGCGAAAGCCATCAGCAGAATGGCTGCCATAATGGCAATGGCGGGTTGCAGGCGAAAATTGAGGAATTGCCATTCCCAGCGGCGTAATGGACGGAGTACGCGCTCGCGCTGTTCTCTGGCACGATGGGGAGAAAGACTGGGATGGGGGAAGTGCCGCAGGGTGCTGGCAGTTTGCAGCAATGGTGCCAGTTCCGCATGTTGCGGGGGAAGGGAGGAGAGAATCTCTTCCAGCGGGGCGCCTTCTTCCATCCTTTGCAAGTATTCCTGAAGAGCGGTATCCAGTTCAGACATAAGGAACCTCCAGTGATTTCATCTCTTCACGCAGAGCGATCAAGCCTCGCCGCTGCAGCCCCTTGATGGCATCTTCACTGCGGTGCAGAATGCGCGCAACTTCTGCCAGTGGAAGCCCATTCAGGAAACGCAGAACCAGTACATCGCGTTGATCTTCGGGAAGGCGTTGCAGGGCAATATACAGTTCCTGTACCTGACTGCGGGACTGTACGGTTTCTTCCGGGGTTTCATTCACGGCTTGATGATTCTCTGAAAGGTTTTCCTGTGGGTGTGATTTCCCCCGTCTGAAGTGATCGATGGCAAGATTGCGGGCAATCTGATACAGCCATGCCCGGAACGGGGCGCCATTGGATCGGTAATTGGGAAGAGCCTCCACCATTTTCAGGAAAACCTCCCCTGTCAAATCTGCCGCGGAGTCGCTATCGCCTGTGCGGTATGCCAGAAAACGGTAGATTTCATCGTGGTACAGTTCGTATAACTGCGCCGTGGCTTCCCGGCTTCCGCGCTGGGCTCGTACGATGAGGTGAGGAACGGTCGAAGTTTCAGGCATGATTCTCTGGCAAAAGAAATGGCAGGGTTTTCTCATTAATTGAAAACGAAAACCCTGCCAAAAAGAGTCGCGAAAACCTTTACAAATTTGTCAGGTCTTTACTCATCCAGCGGATGATAATTCACCCCCAGACGTTCCAGGCGGGCAACGTGCGAGCGCAGTCTTTCCTTGAAGCCTTCAAAGTCTTTTTGGTCGGGGCGGCTCCAAACCACTTCGCTCAGCGCACACAGGCGCGGGAACGCCATGTATTCCACATGCTCCGGGGTGGGCATGTATTCCGTCCATAACTGCGCCTGCGCTCCGAGAATGAAATGGGCTTTCTCGGCGGGTAATTCGGCGGGAATGGGTTCGTAACTGTACACTTTTTCCAGCGGGACAAAACCGCCAATGGCAAGGGGTTCCCGTTCGGGTGGGCCCTGATAGTAGTCCAGGTAGGTATAGGTGTTGGGCGCCATCACCACTTCATGCCCTGCCTGGGCGGCGGCAATGCCGCCTGCCTCGCCGCGCCAGGACATCACTGCCGCGCCGGGTGCCAGCCCGCCTTCCAGAATCTCATCCCAGCCGATCATCCTTCTGCCGCGGGCAAACAGGAAGGCGTCCATGCGGCGGGTGAAGTACGACTGCAGTTCTTCCTCGCTGTCAATGCCCAGTTCGCGCATCCTCTGCTGGACGCGCGGGCTTTCCCGCCACTGCTGTTTGGGCACTTCATCTCCGCCAATGTGGATGAAGGGCGAAGGGAAAAGTTCCATGACCTCATCCAGCACATTTTGCAGGAAGCGGAAGGTGCTTTCCTCAACGTTGAAGATATCTTCGAAAATTCCCCAACGGGTGGCTACTTCAATTTGACGACCGGTATTGCCCAGTTCGGGGTAAGCCGCAATGGCGGCGGTGCTGTGACCGGGCATTTCAATTTCCGGCACAATATTGACAAAACGCTGACGGGCATATTCCACAACCTCGCGGATTTCTTCCTGCGTGTAAAAGCCCCCATGAGGGATGCCGTCAAAGCGGTCTTCATTCGGGTCTGTCCAACTGGGACGTCCGATGAGGGTTTCTTTGCGTTTCGATCCTACTTCCGTCAGGCGGGGGTAGCGCTTGATTTCAATGCGCCAGCCCTGATCATCGGTGAGATGCCAGTGGAAGGTGTTCAGTTTGTGCAGTGCCAGCAGGTCGATGAATTTCATCACAAAGGATTTGGGCATGAAGTGGCGACACACATCCAGCATGGCGCCCCGCCAGCGGAAACGCGGGTAGTCCTCAATGTCCACGCACGGCAGGCGAAAGTCCTGCGGAGAAATCAGCAACATTTGCCTCAAGGTTTGCAAACCGTAAAACAGCCCTGCGGTTTCCTGCGCGCGGATGCGAATCTCTTCGGGGGTGATTTTCAGAGAATATCCTTCGCTGTTGGGCAGGTTGAGGTCGGGGACAAGTTCGAAAATGACCTTGCCCTGAGCGCCTTCTTCCCCCAGGGGTAAATCCAACCCGGCTTGCGCCAGTTGCAGATGCGCCAGGGCAGTGACTTCTTCTGTACCTGCCCCGGCAACCAGGGCGGTCTCAGCGGTGAACTGAAATTCCCCAGGCTGAAGAGACATGAATGCGGGCTGAGGAATAATGTGGAAAACCTTCATGAGAACCTCCCAAGAGTAGAATCGGTTTTACACCGTTCGAGAATGCTTTCCATCAAGCCGGCTTGCTGTTCCATTTCCTGAAGCAGGCGGATCTGGGTGCGCGCGCGGTGCAGATTGTGCTGGGGGTAGGCGATGCGGTAATACACATCGCCCTGCAGGTAATCGGTCAGGAAACGCAGGGCTTGCTCCAGGGTGATGAGGCGCGGAGCAAATGCCAGCAGTTCCCATTCCAGCGGAGAGAGCATTTCACGGACTGCGCTGAGGAAACCGCGCGCCAGTTGGATGAAACGGGGAACATCGAAATGTACCCGCGAAAGATCTTTTTCGTCTTCCAGTGCGGTGTTTGCCGCCGAGCGCACCAGGTCGCCAAAGTCGTACAGGATGGAGCCGGGCATAACCGTGTCCAGGTCAATTACGCACAGGGCATTACCGCTGGTACGATCCATCAGCACGTTGTTGATTTTGGTGTCATTGTGGGTCACGCGGGAGGGAAGATGCCCTTTTGCCAGTGCGTCCACCACGATATCCACATTATCTTCACGGCGTTGTAAATATTCAATGTCCTGCCGAACGCTCAATGCGCGGTTAGAAGCATCCTGCTCGACGGCTTGGATGAAATCGTTAAAGCGTTTGCGCGTGTGGTGAAATTGTGGAATGGTTTCGTGCAGGCGCGTACCTTCCAGAGAAATCAGCCGGCGCTGGAAGTCGCCAAATGCCCACGCCACCTCAAAAAGGATTTTGAAATCCTGCGTGGTTTCATAAGTGCGGGCGTTGGGGATTTTCTGCGCTGCGCGCCAGACCCCGCCCGCGGAGTCGCGTATAAGGTATTCTCCGGAGGGCGTGGCAAAGAAATGCAGTACCCGTCCTTCGGGGTTTTGTCCTTCAGCCAGGTAACTCTCCTGCAAATGCCGGGTAACCAGCAGGATATTCTCCATCACCTGTTCGGGGTGAGGGAAGACGTGCTGGTTCATGCGTTGAAGCACCACGTCCTGCGTGCCCTGGGGCGTTTGCAAGCGAGCAGACAAAGTCTCGTGAATATGCCCGTTGTCAATGCGCTCAATCTCAAGGCACTGGTGAGAGGGAAAGAATTGTTCCAGGACAAACGATAGCGTGGATGATTCGGGCATCGTGCTCATGGGGGACTTTTTTTATTATACATTCTCCCTGTGGAAGGGAGGGAAGGTTGCTCAGGAAAGAATTTCCAGGTTAGCGATGGACGCAATGACCCTCTTAAACCCCACGCTGTCAAAGAAGATATCTACCGTCTCATCCTCATCCTGAATACGGCTGTCCACGACCAGCCCTTCTCCCCAAGATGGATGTTTGACGCGCATGCCCGGCTTGAAGCGCGGCTGTAAGATGGGCGCGTGAGAGGGTTTCGCCCGTTCCGGTCGGCTTCCCCATGTTCCGGCGTAGTTGTCATCCCAACTGCGCCGGGACTCGGATTGCCAGGATCTGCCCATGCGCCGCCCGCGCCCGTCCTGTTGAATCAGGTCGGCGGGGATGTCTTTCAGGAAACGCGAAGGGATGGAGTCCTGAAAAGAACCGTAAGTACTGCGCTGAGCGGCGCGCACCAGATATACCCGTTTCTTTGCCCGCGTCAAACCCACGTAGAAGAGACGCCGTTCCTCTGCCATGGCTTCGGGGTCGTCCAGCGAGCGGTTATGAGGAATCAAGCCGTCATCCAGTCCGGTGATGAATACGATGGGAAATTCCAGCCCTTTGGCGGCGTGCAGGGTCAGCAGGGTGGGGGCTTCGACGTTTTCGGGCAGGGTGTCCTGATCGGAAACCAGTGCCAGGTTTTCCAGAAAAGCCGTCAAGCCTTTTTCTTCGTACTCATAGGCAATGCGCAGGAGTTCCTGCACGTTTTCCCAGCGGCTTTGCCCCTCTTCGGTGTTGTCGTCAATGTATTCGCGGTATGCCAGGTCGTTCAGAATGCGCTGGAAGAGTGACGGCAGGGAGATTTCATCCTTAAGGCGGTGCCATTCTCCCAGCAGCGAGCCAAAATCTGCCAGCAGGCTGGCGTTGCGTCCCAGCGCCTGCCAGTGTGGGGAGTCTTTGCCCTCTCGTCCCAGTTCCATCAGAATCAACCCGGCACTGCGTCCGGTGCGCTGGGCTTCCATTTGCAGGGCAAGTTGAGATTTATCGCCGATGCCGCGCGGCGGCACGTTGATGACCCGCCCGAGGCTGGCTTCATCGGCGGGATTCTGCACCAGACGCAGGTAGGCAATCATGTCCTTGACTTCGCGCCGCCCGTAGAAGCGCATGGCACCCACCAGACGGTAGGGCACGCCTGCCCGCAGGAAAGCTTCTTCCAGCAGGCGCGATTGCGCATTGGTGCGGTACATGATGGCAAAATCCCCCGGGCGGGCTTTGCCGCCTGCCACCAACTGCTGGATGGTATCCACCACGAAAGCGGCTTCACCGTAGTCATCCACGGCTTCGTACAGCACCAGTTTTTCCCCTTCCCCGTGTTCGGGGGTGGATTTGAGGCGTTTGGGGGTGCGGTTGCGGTTGCGGTTGATGACGGCTTGGGCGGCGTCCAGCACACGCTGGGTAGAGCGGTAATTCTGCTCCAGCAGAATCTTCTGGCGGTCGGGAAAGTCTTCTTCGAAGCGCAGGACGTTGCGGTAGTCGGCGCCGCGCCAGCGGTAGATGGATTGATCTTCATCGCCCACCACGAACAGGTTGCGGTGGTAAGAGGCTAGCAGTTTTACCAGTTCATACTGTGCCAGATTGGTATCCTGAAACTCGTCCACCAGAATATGTTCAAACCGGCGGGCATACTGCTCTCGCACGGTAGAAAATTCGTTTAAAAGTTTCCATGCGTATAGCAATAAATCGTCAAAGTCCACTGCATTGCTGGAAACGAGTAGTTCCTGATAGCGTTTGTACACCCGCGCTACCACCTCATCGCGGTACGTGGCGGTGGGGTAATCTTCGGGCAGAATCAGGTTGTTCTTGGCGTTGGAAATGGCAGCGTGGACGCTGGTGGGGCGGTACAGTTTCTCGTCCAGATTCAGGTCGCGCAGGGCGCGTTTGATCAGGGCTTGCTGGTCGTCTTCGTCAAAGATGACAAAGTTGGCGTCCAGCGGCAGGTATTGCTGTTCGCGGCGCAAAATGCGCGCGCAGATAGCATGGAAAGTGCCCAGCCACATGCCCTGCAGGGAATGCCCAAGCAGTTTTTCCACGCGGGATTGCATCTCCCGCGCGGCTTTGTTGGTAAAAGTGACTGCCAGAATGTGATGCGGGGCGACGCCCAGCTGACTAAGCAGGTAACCAATGCGAAAGGTCAACACCCGCGTTTTGCCTGAACCGGGACCTGCCAGCACCAGCACCGGACCGGCGGACGCGGTCACTGCCGCGCGTTGTTGAGGGTTGAGATGTTCCAGTGAGTCCACGGGCTCGATTGTACTATAAAAAAGCGGCAACCTCCGGCTTTTTAAGCCGAAAGTTGCCACAGGTTAGGCGGTGACAGATTTTACTTTTGAGACATGCTCTTGATGATTTCGCGCTGACGGTAGATGATGTTCTTCACCACATCGCCAATCGAAATCATCCCCAGCAGCGTTTCACCTTCCATGACGGGAAGATGGCGCACGCGCTTGTTGGTCATGATCTCCATGGCTTCTTCCACCGTCTGGTCGGGGTGCACCGTGTACAGGTTAGTGCTCATGATTTCCCGCACCAGGGTCTCTTTGGAAGACTTCCCATGCAGGATGATTTTTCGGGCGTAGTCGCGCTCGGAGATGATTCCCACCACTTTGTCGTTTTCCATGACTACCAGGGCACCTACATCTTTATCTGCCATCATGCGCAAGGCATCAAACACGGTGGCATCGGGTCCGATGGACCATACATCGCTGCCTTTTACTTCAAGAATGTGTCGAACGGTTTGTATCATGTTGGTTTCCCTTTCTTCCCTTGCATGGAATTGTCGGGCGGGTGCACGGACTCACGCCCACAGAGGGGCGGCTTCGTAGCGAGCCATCAATGCTCGCATGGCATCGTCAGATGGGGCAGGTTGAGGATTTGCCGCGGCTTCCAGCATTAACGGCAAAACATGAATATCTCCCACGGTGTTGATGAAAACTCCCGGAATACCTAAAGCCCAGTGGACAGCCATTTGCACGGCTTCCGGCTCGTCAAAGGGTTGATACCAGGTGGCATGGGTGTGTGGGCCATCCCCGTAAGGACGGCGTTGCAGGGTCTTAATGCACTGCACGGCGACGTTCTTCTGGCGGCACAGATCAAGCAGTTTGTGGAAAGGTTCTGCGTATTGGGGGTTTTGCAAGAGCATGAAGTTACAGGGAAGCAACACCGAGTCGAAATCGAAGTGCTCCAGCGCCCGCAGGTGGATGATCGGTGCATGTAAACTATGGCTGGTAATACCGATAAACTTCACCAATCCTTGTTCGCGGGCTTCCAGCGCGGCTTCCAGCGCACCGCCGGTGCCCAGGGCTTGCTCCAGTTCCTCGTCTTCAATGACGGCATGCAATTGAATCAGGTCCACATGGTCGGTGCGCAGGCGTTCCAGTGAGCGGTGGATTTCTTCGCGGGCTTTTTCGCGGGTGCGTTCGCCGGTTTTGGTGGCAAGGAAAAACTGATGGCGGTATTTCTCAATCCAGGGGCCCAAACGGATTTCTGAATCACCATAAGATGCCGCCGTGTCAATGTGGTTGACGCCGTACTGCATCAGAATTTCCATCGTACGGTCGGCTTCTTCCTGGGTCACATTGTAAAATGCCGCCGCACCAAACAGGGTGCGGGTGCTGAGGTGCCCGGTGCGTCCAAAGGGAAGTTTTTCAATCATGGCAACCCTCCTTAAATTCTGGTTGTGTTTATAGTATACGTCAAAGACTGGGTGAGTGGATATCCTCAGAAGGGATGATGTCTATATCAATTTTCTGAAAATTCCGCCCTCTTTTTCTATCAGAATATGATACGCTTTAAGCATGGAAGTGAAAAAGCATTGGACCAATACAGAACTGGCGGATGTATTCGAACGCATCGCCAACCTGATGAAAATTCAGGATGAAATGGTGTTCAAAATCCGCGCTTACGAGCGCGCCGCCGAGAGTTTACGTGCCCTCGGCGAAGATGCCAGCGTGCTGGCACAACGCGGTGAACTGACGCAGGTGCCCGGCATTGGCAAAGCCATTGCTGAGAAAATTGAGGAATTGCTTACCACCGGTAAACTGGGTTTTCTGGAACGTTTGGAGCAGGAAGTTCCCCCAACCTTGCTGGACCTTCTGCGTATTCCGGGCGTTGGACCGCGCAAAGCGGCGCTGTTCTGGAAAACCCTGCACATCACCACGCTGGTGGAACTGGAAAAAGCCGCCCGCGAAGGACGCCTGCGTTCCCTGCCCGGCATGGGCGAGAAATCGGAGAAAGCCATTCTGGATGGCATTGCCGCGCTGGCGGAGCGCAGTCAGCGCATGACGCTGGTGCGTGCCTGGTCGCTGGCACACCGCTGGCTGGAGTGGCTGAGGGCGCAGCCCGGTGTAGAACGCGCCGAACCGGCGGGAAGTTTGCGCCGTTGGAAAGATACCGTGGGCGATTTGGACCTGGTAATAGCAACCCGTGACTCTGTTCCTCTGATGGAAGCCTTTGTCCATCATCCTGAGGTTAAGCGCGTGCTGGGGCAGGGGGAGAATAAATCCAGTGTGGAACTGCTGGATGGTGCACGTATTCAGGTTTGGACGCAACCGCCGGAGTCGTTTGGCGCGCTCTGGATGTATGCCACCGGCTCGAAAGATCACAATGTGCGCATGCGCGAACTGGCACAGCGTCAGGGGTTGTCTCTATCTGAACGCGGCTTGACCGATGAAGAAGGCAACCTGCGCCGCATCGCCAGTGAAGAAGAGGGTTACGCCATGCTGGGGCTGGCATGGATTCCGCCGGAACTGCGCGAGGACCGCGGCGAGGTGGATGCCGCGCGCGAAGGGCGTTTACCGCGCCTGATTGAATTGCAGGATATCCGCATGGAACTGCATACCCACTCCACCTGGTCGGATGGGGCGGTGAGCATTGAGGAAATGGTGCGTGCCGCGCTTGCCCGCGGCTACCATGCTATTGCCATCACCGACCATTCCAGTTACATGGGCATTGTGCGGGGAATGAAGCCGGAGGATGTTTTGCGTCAGCGGGAAGAGGTAGAGGCGGTACGCCATAAATTTGGTGAGCAAATTTTGATTTTGCATGGGGCAGAGGTGGATATCCGCGCCGATGGCACGCTGGACTATCCCGATGAGGTGCTGGAGCAGTTGGATATCGTCATTGCGTCCCTGCATGCCAGTTTGCGCCAGCCCCGCGAGCAAATCACTGCGCGCGTGTTGAACGCCCTGCGCAATCCCCATGTGGATATTCTGGCGCATCCCACCGGCAGGCTGTTGCCCGACCGCGCCGGCGCTGACCTGGATTGGGGGCAAATTTACCCTGCTCTGCAGACGTCCGGGGTTGCGCTGGAGATTAACGCCAGTCCCTACCGTTTGGATGCGGATGATGTGCATGTGCGCCATGCCGCCTCACTGGGCATTCCCATCGTCATCAATACCGATGCGCATGCACCGGTGGGCATGGATGAAATGGTCTTTGGCGTGTCAGTAGCCCGGCGCGCCTGGCTGACTGCGCCACAGGTGGTCAACACCTGGACGCGCGAAGCCCTGCTGGAATGGCTGAAGCGGCGCGGTTCAGCATAGGGTTACCAGAACCCATCTTGCTCAAAGCGGGGCAGTCGCTCTCCGGCAAAGCGCAGTTCCACTTTGCCTTTGCCGCGCACGCATCTGCCCTGCGGGGTGAAAATCAATGCTGTAAAGCCCTCGATGCCCACAAATAACCACCGGTGAAGGAGCGCAGCGGCGCTTTCCAGCATCAGGCGGGGGATCTCATCGTAATGGGGAATGATGCAGGCATTTTGCACAAAGCCAAAGCCCTGAAAGGTGCCTGTACCCGCGGGAGATGCCAGCACCCGCTCGCCAAAAATCATCGCCCCGGCGCTGCAACCTGCCACCACACCACCTTTTTGCAATACCCCCTGAATGGCATCCCATGCCGGGGTGTTGACCAGTGTTTGATACAGATATGCCGGTTTTCCCCCTGAGAGATAAACAAAATTCGCCTGCTGAAGTTGCTCTACAAACGGCGCGTGGAAAGCATGATTTCGATGGGTCAGGGGCAGGGCTTGAACCTGTTTCACGCCCATACGCTGAAAATGTTCAACACCCTTGTCCATCCAGTATTGCACGCGCTTTTGCCCTTCGCTCCCCGCCGCAGTGGGCAAACACACTACACGCACGGGTTCGGTAAGCAGGTGGAGAAGGTAAGTATCCACCACTTCCATCTCAGGCAGATATTCGCCTGCGCCCACCAGTGCCAGTATACCTTTGCCCGGCAGGTTTGCTTTCAAATCCAGCATGTATTCAGTAAACCATAGATTGAGAAGCAAAGCAAGGTGTTGTCTCATGAAATTTATCCTTGCCTCTGGATTGCATAAACCCTTGCTCTGGATGTAAAATCAAAGTAAAAGTTGTCTATACCGGTCTCTCTTGACCGGACAATTCTTTTAAAGCGAGGAAGGAAAAATGGAAGCACTCAAACAGCGAATTCTCAAAGATGGCAAGTATCTGGGAAGAGGCATCCTTAAGGTGGATAATTTCATCAACCATCAGGTTGATCCAGAACTGATGGATGCCTGCGGCGCGGAATTTGCCCGCCGTTTTGCCGATGTGGGTGCCACGCGCATCCTCACCGCAGAAATTTCCGGGATTGCGCCGGCGCTGATGACCGGTCGTCATATGAATCTACCGGTGGTGTACGCCCGTAAGAGCAAGCCCATCACCATGCCCGATACGGTGTATCTGACGGTTGCACCTTCCCACACCAAAGGGGTGATGACCGAATTAATCGTTTCGCCGGAGTATCTCTCTGCTGGTGAACGGGTGCTGATTATTGACGACTTTCTGGCATCCGGAGCAACCATTCTGGGGCTGGTACGGCTGGCGCAGGCGGCAGGGTCTCAGGTGGTGGGCATTGGCACGCTCGTCGAGAAGATTTTCGAGGGCGGTCGGGCGGCACTGGCACACCTCAACGTCCCCATTCACTCGCTGGCGGTCATTGAGCGCATGGACGAGACGGGCATTTATTTTGTGAACGACTTGTGAGAGGTTTTCTGTGGTGGATACAATTGTTGTGCTGGATTACGGCTCGCAGTACACCCAGTTGATTGCCCGCCGGGTGCGCGAATTGCAGGTGTACAGCGAGTACCTGCCGTGGGATGTGCCACTGGAAAGGATTCTTGCCGTGCGGCCCAAAGGAGTGATTCTTTCCGGAGGTCCCCGCTCGGTGTATGAACCCGGTGCCCCTACGCTTCCGATGGGCCTGCTGGAAACCAACCTTCCCATTTTGGGGATTTGTTACGGCATGCAGTTGCTCACCCATGCGCTGGGCGGAGTGGTGGCGCAAGCCCTCACCCGCGAATATGGACACGCTACCCTGCAAACCCTGCGGGAGAATCCGCTCATCCCTGTTGGAGAGCATTCGGTGTGGATGTCCCATGGCGACCGCATTGAACAATTACCGACAGGTTTTATTGCCCTTGCCAGCAGTGCGGGAAGCCCTTATGCTGCCATGGCGCATCTGGAGCGCCGCTGGTTTGGGGTGCAGTTCCATCCTGAAGTACATCATACCCCCATTGGCAGAGAAATTCTGCGCCGTTTTGTGGTGGAAATTTGCGGGGCGAAGCAGGAATGGACGCCCGAGTCCATCATTGCCGAGGGAGTGCGCCGCGTGCGCGAACAGGTGGGGAATGCGCCGGTGCTCTCGGCGGTCAGTGGTGGGGTAGACTCCAGCGTTGCCACGGCGCTGGTGCACCGTGCGGTAGGGGATCAGTTGACTGCTGTGTTCGTGGATACCGGGATGCTCCGCAAAGGGGAAAGGGAGCAGGTAGAAACAGCCTTTCGCAAGAATCTGGGGGTGAGGCTCATTACCGTCAACGCGGTGGAGGAATTTCTGGACCGCCTTGAGGGGGTCACCGACCCCGAAGGCAAGCGTAAAATCATCGGCGAGACCTTTATCCGGATTTTCGAGGGGCAGGCTCGGCGGTTGGGAAACCCGCCTTTCCTGGTGCAGGGGACGATTTATCCCGATGTGGTCGAATCCAGCGCGCCGGACCGCCAGAAAGCCCATAAGATTAAGAGCCATCACAATGTGGGCGGCTTACCCGAAGACATGACCTTCCAACTGGTGGAGCCGTTGCGCTATTTGTTCAAGGACGAAGTGCGTCTGGTGGGCGAAGCCCTGGGCTTGCCCCCCGAACTGGTCTGGCGTCAGCCCTTCCCGGGTCCGGGGCTGGCAGTCCGCTGTCTGGGGGAGATTACCTGGGAGCGCCTGGAACGTCTCCGCGAGGCGGATGCCATCTTCACCGGGGAATTGACCGCCGCGGGATTGCTCAATCAGCGCCTGATGGACGAACCCGGGAGGATTGCTCAGGCTTTTGCCGTCCTTTTGCCGGTGCGCTCGGTAGGGGTGATGGGTGACTCGCGCACCTATCAGGAAGTGGTTGCCCTGCGCGCGGTGACCACCGAGGATTTCATGACCGCCGACTGGGCACGCATTCCGCATGAGTTGCTCTCGAAAATTGCCAGCCGCATCGTTAACGAAGTACCCGGCGTTAACCGGGTGGTGTACGACCTCACCAGCAAACCGCCTGCAACCATTGAATGGGAATAACGTATATTGAAATAGCAAAGACCGGGGTGCTTGTGATATCCCGGCACAAAGTCATGGAGGGTATATGAGTTACGGTGAGGTTTTGTCCAAAGCCTGGCAAATGATCTGGAAGCACAAAGTGCTGTGGATTTTTGGCATCCTGGCTGGTTTTCTGAGCAATGGCGGAAACCCGGATTTGAGTTATCGCGAAGAGTATCGTTCCACTGCACCAAATGTCTTCGGATACCGCCTGGAAGAATGGCTGAACCAGAATTTCTGGCTGGTGGCATTAATTGTCCTGGCGGTGTTTGTCCTGGTTCTGGTTTTACTGGTGCTGGGAACGTTTGGTCGGATTGGACTGGTTCGCGGTGCCTGGAAAGCCGATGAGGGTGCGGTTAAATTATCCTTTGCCGAGTTGTGGGCAGAAAGCGGTGCCTATTTCTGGCGTGTCCTGGGACTTTCTTTCCTGCTCTTTGTCGTTTTTCTCATCGTAGGAGTGGCATTGGGCATTTTTGTTGTTCTGGGAACGGTAGTGACGCTGGGTATTGGATTGATTTGCCTTTTGCCGTTCCTGTGCTTGCTCATTCCTCTGGCGTGGCTGTTGCAGGTCTGGGTGGAGCAGGTGATTGTTGCCATGGTGGGGGAGAATCTCTCCATTGGCGAAGGTATCTCGCGGGCATGGCAGGTCTTCACAGCCCATCTGGGCGAGTATATCGTGATGGGCTTGGTGCTGGGGTTGGGCAGTCTGGTGGTGCGGATTGTTCTG
The DNA here is from genome assembly GCF_000199675.1 of Anaerolinea thermophila UNI-1. Classification (GTDB taxonomy): domain Bacteria; phylum Chloroflexota; class Anaerolineae; order Anaerolineales; family Anaerolineaceae; genus Anaerolinea; species Anaerolinea thermophila. The sequence goes on along the minus strand of NC_014960.1, from coordinate 2,796,998 downwards.
AGCATCCCCTTCCTGATTGCCCTGGCGCCGCTGTTGGGCGCATGGATGTTTAACGGTGGCCAGGTGTTTGGCAGTACCGGGATGGTGCTTACCCTTGTCCTGATGTGTGTGTACCTGCCGGTGTACATGTTCCTCAATGGCATCCTGACAGCCTATCTGGGCACATCCTGGACGCTGATTTTCCGCCGACTGACGGGGCGCACTGCCCAGCCCGAGGTGGTTGAAGTTTTACCGGTGAGCAGTTAAACCCCCATTTTTCATAAAAAGCAGTGGAGCTGTCTAAACGGCTCCACTGCTTTTTATGCCCAGGGCTGGTCCAGTTCGATTTCGATAATGGTATCCATTTCCTGCTGATTTTCCGGAGGAATACGGAACGAAAGTGAATTGGCGGTGCGCTGAATCCCGATGGAGGGTGCGGTCAGGCAGGTGATTTTACGAATGTGTCCGCTTGGTAAGGGCAGGATGACTTCTTCATCTACCCAGTCAAGGACGTGCACATAAAGGCGATTCTCCTGCCAGGTGCACCCGCCCCACAACTGGGGTGGATACGGTCCCGGTTGGGTGTCATACAGGGTATGACCGTAAAGGTTCAACCAGTTCCCCAGTTGCTCTAAACGACGTTGATGCCGGGCTTCAACTCCATGAGCAGAGACGGGTACGCTGAGTAACAGGTTGCCCCCGCGTACAGCAGCGCGCACCAGCAGGTTAATCAGTGTGCGCAGGGAGCGCATCGGAGAACGCAATGGGGTGTGGGGATCCAGCACCAGCCAGTCCAGCGTCTCCCACGCCTCAGGGGCGAGCCACTCGCCGAAATCTCGCTTAAAAGTGACAAAGTTGGGCTTGCCTTGCTGGCGTTGATTACACAGCAGGGTTTCACCTGCTTCATAAGAGAAGTTTTGAGAGGCGTGAGGGGGTGTCCAGGCAATGCGAAGAACGCCAATATCCTCCCAGTGGGGCATGTGAGGTATGGAAGTTTGTGAGATGGAAACCCCGGTCAGATAATTCTGCTGAATGCAGGCGTTCAGCACGTTGGTTAGATAAGTGCTTTCTTCCTCTGATAGGGATTCCATTAAAGAAGGGGAGAAGATCACATAGCGAGCGCCTGCCTTCTGACAGAGGGAAGCCCAATAGTGTGGTTGTATCGTCAGCGGTGAGCCATCTGCCCATTCGAGCAGCAATCCTAAACGTGCCCCTTGCCATTGGTGGGAAAGCGTTCGGATGTTTGCGGAGGAAGGGTTCAATGGATGAGTAGACATAGATAGTACAGACATAATTTCTATGGATAATTATAGAAAAATCAACGAAGGTTATTGTTTGCTAAATTATCAGTTTGCAAAGTTGTAAGTGGTAGAAAATACTGATCGGGTTTCTCGAAAATATCAAAGAGAGGGAAATTTTTTCGGTATAATGCGGAGAATGAGTGAGAAAATTTCACGCCGCAAGGCGTTGCAATGGCTTGCCGGCGGGCTGGTGAGCACATTGTGTGTTGCTTCCGGTCTGGATGCTACATTGCTGGAACCTTATCAGGTGGAGATTGTCCCCCAGCCCCTCGCTTTGCCCCAGGAGTGCTGTGGGTGGCGTGGAAAACGTCTGGCGCACATCAGTGATTTGCACTTTGGCGGCTACTATACACTTGAGCAGGCGCAGGTAGTCCTGAATCGGATGAGGGATCTGAATCCGGATGTGGTGATGATGACGGGGGATTATCTGACCCGCGGGGGGAACATCGCTCAAGCCCTCAGTGATTTGCATGAATTTCTTCCTGAACTGGCAAAAACTTTCCCGGTGTATGCGGTGCGGGGTAACCACGATTACGGACCGGAGCGGCAGAGATTGCTGGATATTTTCCGCCAGAGTGGGGTTCACCTGCTGGATAATCAATGGGAAACGTTTTCTCTGGGAGGAGAGGAACTCATCATTGCCGGAAGCGGCAGTTTGCTGGCGCATTGGAGTGGGGTGAGAGAACTGGCGGAGGCTATTCCTGCGGATAAGCCCGCCATTTTGCTGATTCACGAACCCGATGGTGCCGATTACAGTGCTTACCTTGGCAGGTTTTTTCTGCAGTTAAGCGGGCATTCTCACGGGGGGCAGGTCCGTTTGCCGTTGTTGGGCGCGCTGTTTCTGCCGGAATTGGGGCGGCGTTATCCCTTGGGGCTGTATCGCGTGGGCGAGATGTGGCTTTACACCAATCGAGGTTTGGGGACAACCACTCTGCCTGTGCGTTTTCGCTGTTTACCGGAAATTACCCTGTTTGAACTGACCTGATTCGCTCTCTCTTTTTTACGAATTGATAACCAATTGTTAACTCTTTTTTATTGACTTTTTCTCATCTTTTGCCATAATGAGGCTAAGATGATGTTGTTACGAAGACGACGATCTACCCCTCAACTGGATGAAGAACCACGGTCGGCGGCGACCCTCGCCCGCCGACCGTGTCGCTTAAGTCAGGAAAGGAGTCTATGCTAACACTTCGCTTTGATGGACTGTATCGTCCGCTGACTCAGGAAGGGGGGACTGCCCCCCATGCGGGAGTAATGTGCTACGGTTGGGTCATCAGCCGGAATGGTAAGCCGATTGCCCGCGGACATGGAGGGTACATGCGCCGCAACGATGCCAGTTCAAACATTGCCGAATATCTCGGGTTAATTGAGGGGTTGGAAGCCCTGCTGGATATGGGGGCAGAGGATGAAGCCGTGGAGATCATCGGTGATGCCCGTTCCGTCATTGACCAGATGGTGGGACGGGCGGCGGTCAATTCTGCCAGCACCCGTCCGTTGTACCGGCGCGCTCAGCGTCTGGCAAGCCGCTTTCGCCGTTTGCTGTGGACATGGACCCCGCGGCGCAAGAATCACGCCGCCGACCAACTGACCCGTCGTGCCATGAAGCAGATCCGTGCCAACACCCGGCAGTATCGCGAAACCATTCACGCGCTGGAAATGGAACAACACCCCGATCGCTCCAGAACCCTGTTTCCCTTGCTGAATCTCAGAGTGTACCAACCGGGTGGGTTGAGTGTATGAAGTTGCATTAGAACCTCTAAAATGCTGGTTGAATCAAGCCCCGTTTTTTTGTACACTATAAAAGAGTTGTTTAGAATTTCGTCTTCATCCGGTTATCTCTTGGATGCGAGGGTACAGAATGGGGTTATGGAGTGAACGGCGCTCCCGCTTGAAAGGGTGGGCTGAGGCGGGGGAAATCCTTGGGGTATGTTTGTTAGCCTTACTTCTGTTCATCTTGGGGGAAAACTCTTTTACACTTTTTGGTTGGGCTATCTTTCCACTTGCCATGGCAATCACCCGTGAGCAACAGTTGACGCTTTTGGACGAAGATGGTATCGCGAATCAAATGGACATCGCCGTTGTTCTGGTCAATGGCAATGTTACCGTTGTGGACATCAATGAAGCGGGCGCCAGTTGGGTGGGAAAGGCGCGGGTGGCGTTGAAAAATCAACCGGTAGGAGAGGTTTTTGGTGTTGAGTTAGAGCAAGCCTTGCGCAGGGTTTCCGCCTCTTCTGTAGTCAACATGGATTTGTATCTCGACACTCTCCAGCCTGCCCGCTATGTGCATATGTGGGTGAGCCGTGCCGGTTGGAAGCCCGGTTTCCCCGGGGTGCGCCTGGTCACCTTACAGGACATTACCCGCTTTATGGAGGAAAAGCAAAAACTGCAGTGCAATCTTTCTCTGCTTGAGGCGACACTTTCTGACCATCACAACGGCATGATGATTACCGACCCTATGGGCAGGGTCATTTACCGCTCCAATTCTCTGATTCAAACCTTTGGCATCCCCGAGCAAACTTTTGATACGGGCTTAATCGGCTGGAGGGGCAAAATGGCGCGTCTGATGCGCCAGCCGGACCGTTTTTTGCATTTCCTGGACCGCACCATTCAGGAAACTTCGGGGGAGAGCCTGGAGGTGTATGAGACGACCACAGGACGCTGGATGGAGTGCCGTTCCCGTGTGCTTCAACTGCCCGGCATGTATGGCTTGTACCGGGTCTGGCTGTTCCATGACTTTACGGAACAAATGAAACGCGAGCAGGAATTGCAACGCTTCTCCATGCAGGATGGCTTGACCGGCGCCTACAATCGTGCTTATTTCGATTCAGAACTGCGCCGTTTGCAGTTAGGGAGGCGCTTCCCTGTGGCGATGGTGATGGTGGACGTGGATGGGCTGAAGGCCATCAATGATCAAAAAGGGCATACAGCCGGGGACTACCTGCTCCGTCAGACCGTTGAACTTCTGCATCATGCCTGCCGCGCTGATGATGTGGTTGCCCGTTTGGGTGGGGATGAATTTGCCATTTTGCTGGCGCCTGCTGACGAATATGCGGCGGAACAGGTGACGGAACGAATTCGTTCTTTGCAAAACCTCTATAACATCCGTCAGCCTGATCTTTCGCTTTCCCTTTCCTGCGGTTGGGCGGTAGCCACTACCCCGCAAGAGGTTGATACCCTCTTCAACCGTTCAGACCGGATGATGTACCTGGAAAAACGCCGAAAAAAGCCCTGATTCAGGGCTTTTTCTCTTTTTCTGATCTTGCTCAAACTTCATCTTTATCCGCCAATTTCATTCATTACCCGGTTGAGCGGTACACTGCCTTCTGCCAGTCCATGTCCCCAGGGTTTTTGCCAGATGCCGTCCAGAATCAGGCGCCGCAGGTCAGCAGGACTCGCGCCTCCCCGCAGTGGAGCCAGCAGGTCCACTTCTTTCTCGCGGAGCAGACACAGGCGCAGTTTGCCATCGGCGGTCAGGCGGGCGCGTGTGCAGGACGCACAGAAGGGCATGGAGACGGTGGAGATGAAGCCTACCTCGCCTCTGGCGCCGGGCAAGCGAAAAACACGCGCTTCCCCATCCAGTTCGCCCTCTCGCACCGGTTCTAATTTTCCCAGGGCTTGTTCGATGCGTTCTATCATCTCACAGGTGGTGACCACCTGGGTTTGCTGAAGTTCGGTGGCTCCGGCAAACGGCATCATTTCGATGAAACGTACCTGCCAGCCGTGTTCGTAAGTTAGTTTTGCCAGGTCAACCACATCTTTTTCGTTGTAACCGCGCACAACTACCGCGTTGATTTTGATGGGAGTTAAACCAGCCTCTTCAGCGGCGCGGATGCCTTCCCACACCTGTTCGAATTTTCCCCAGCGGGTCAGACGGCGGAATTTTGCCGGGTCGAGCGTATCCAGACTGATGTTCACCCGTTGAAGTCCGGCTTCTTTGAGCGGCTTTGCCAGTTTTCCCAGCAGGATGCCGTTGGTGGTCATAGTGACCGTGCGGATGCCCGATGTAGAGGAGATTTCTCGTACCAGCGAGACAATATTGGCACGCACGGTTGGCTCGCCGCCCGTCAGGCGGATTTTATCGATCCCCAAACTGGCGAAAATCCGTACCAGAAGAAGCAACTCTTCATCCTGCAACATCTCCGCAGCGGGGCGGAAGGTCATATCTTCGGGCATGCAGTACACACAGCGCAGGTTACAGTGATCTGTGAGGCTGATGCGCAGGTAGTGAATGTTTCGCCCAAACCGGTCGTATGCCATCGGGAATGACTCCAGGGAAGATTTTCCTCCATTATAAACAAAAAATGTCCGATTAAGCAGGGGATTTCATCGTTCGGGTTTGCAGGATTTCAGGTTCTGAAATTCCGGTCATCTGTAAACTGACCTCCCATAACCGTTGGGCAGAGGATACCTCGTAAGATTCAGGAGAGGAAGGTACGGCTTTGCATTTTTCAAAATACTTGCCGCTTACCCCTTCTACCTCTGACGAAGCAGCAAGGTACACGCTAGTGCGGGCACCTTCTTCCGGAGGAATGGCGGCAAACTGAAACAGGCGGAATAAGGGGTCAAAGAGCCCACCGTTGCTTCTGCCAAAGCGGGTAGCCACAAAACCCGGATGCAGGGCATTGACCGTCATCCCGCTGTCTTCCAGACGTCGTGCCAGTTCATAAGTGAAGAGCAGATTTGCCAGTTTAGATTGGCTGTAAACCCGCCAGCCCTGATAGGCGCGTTCATTCTGCAAGTCGTTGAAGTCCAGTCTTGCTCCGCGGTGCGCCGCAGAGGATACGTTGATAATCCGGGAGGGAGCATTGTTTTTCAGCAAGTCTATCAAAAGCAGGGTGAGCATGAAATAGCCCAGGTGATTGAGTGCAAAGGTCATTTCAATCCCGTCAACACTGGTCTGTCGTTGCATGAAAATGGCGCCGGCGTTGTTAATCAGCACATGCAACGCAGGAACCCGCTCATGGATGGCATGGGCAAGGTTGAGAATTTGTTCCTGACTGGACAGGTCGGCGACAAATCCTTCAATTTGCGGACTGCCGGTAGATTGACGGAGTTCCAGGACAGTGGCTTCGACTTTTTGAGGGTTTCTGCCGGTGATCAGAATGTGGGCTCCCAGTCTGGCAAGTTGCCGTGCGGTTTCTTTGCCAATACCGTCGGTTGCGCCGGTGATTAAGATAGTCTTTCCCGTCAGTTTAGTACTTTCCATAATATTATCCTTTCTTGAAGTTGGGTTGTAAGGAAGGATGAGTGCAGAGACCTGGCTCTGCACTCATCGGGGAGGATGACCGCCTGTTATGGGCGGGAGGAAGATGGCTTTATTGGGGCGGCAGGATAACCGTGTCAATCACATGGATGACGCCGTTGGAGCAGAGGATATCTGTGATGATGACCTGGGCGTCGTTGATGTACACTTTCCCATCCATGACCTTAATGGTCACGTTCTTGCCCAATACAGTGGTGGCTTCTTTCAGGTTGACCACGTCCTTGGCATAGACTTTGCCAGCCACCACGTGATAGGTGAGGATATCGGTCAATTTTTGTTTGTTTTCGGGTTTGAGCAGTTCATCCAGCGTACCGGCGGGCAATTTAGCAAATGCCTGATCGGTGGGCGCAAATACGGTAAAGGGGCCTTCTCCTTTCAGGGTTTCAACCAGTCCGGCGGCTTGCACCGCGGCAACCAGTGTTTTGAAACGCCCGTCGCCTACGGCTGTATCCACAATATCCTTAGGGGGCAGTATGACGGCGTCAATCACGTGGATGATGCCATTGCCGGCGCGAATATCGGTGAGGATCACCTGCGCATTGTTGATGAATACCTTATCGCCATCCACTTTGACCAGTACGGGCTGTCCCTGTGCGGTCTTAATCTCGAATTGCTTGACCACCTCAGCCGCAGGCAGTTTTCCCGGCACTACGTGGTAGGTGAGGATTTCCACCAATTGTTGCTTGTTTTCGGGTTTGAGCAGGGTGTTCAGCGTACCGGCTGGCAGTTTAGCGAATGCCTGATCGGTGGGAGCAAAGACGGTGAAGGGCCCTTCGCCTTTCAGGGTATCTACCAGCCCGGCGGCCTGTACTGCGGCGACTAGGGTCTTGAAACGCCCGTCTTTTACAGCAGTATCGACAATATCATCGGGCGGCAGAATGACAGTGTCAATCACGTGGATGATGCCGTTCGAGGCGCGGACGTCGGTCAGGACAACCTGAGCATTATCCACAAATACCTTTCCGCCCTCGGTGCGAATCTGTACCGGGAAGCCCTGCACGGTTTTCAGTTCACTGGCTTTGACCACCTCGGCGGCTTTGACTTTACCGGGGATCACATGGTAGGTCAAAATTTTCACCAGCAGGTCTTTGTTCTCGGGTTTGAGCAGGTTGTCTACCGTTCCGGCGGGCAGTTTGGCAAATGCCTCATCGGTGGGAGCGAATACGGTAAAGGGACCTTTGCCTTTCAGGGTGTCAACCAGTCCGGCGGCTTGCAGGGCGGCGGCTAAGGTGTTGAAACTGCCATTCTCCACTGCGGTGTCCACAATGTCCTTGGGAGGCAGGATGACCGTATCAATGGCGTGAATGATACCATTGCGAGCCAGCACATCGGCAACGATCACGCTAGCGTCATTGACCTTCAGAGTACTGCCTTGGCTTTGAATTTCAACTGTGTTACCCTCAACGGTGGCAACTTCTGTCTGTCCTGCCAGTGCCTTGCTGTTGTAACGTCCTGGAATGACGTGGTAGGTGAGAATCTTGATCAGGGTGTCTTTGTTTTCAGGCTTGAGCAGTTCATCCAGCGTGCCGGCGGGCAGTTTGGCAAAGGCTTCATTGGTGGGGGCTAAGACGGTGAAGGGACCATTTCCTTTAAGAGTGTCTACCAGTCCAGCGGCTTTGATGGCAGTGGCCAGAGTGCTGAAGCGCTCATCAGCGAGGGCGCTATCCACGACATCGGCAGGGGGTAACAGCACACTGTCAATTACATGGATAACGCCGTTGCTTGCTTCCACGTCGGTGATGACCACATTGGAGTCGTTGATTTTCACCATATTGCCATTCACATTAATCATCACGGGGGTGCCCAGTAGGGTTTCGGCTTCGCTCAACTTAGTTACATCTGCTGCCATCACTTTTCCTGCCACTACGTGGTAGGTCAGGATGTCCACCAGTTTCTGTTTGTTCTCAGGTTTGAGCAGTTCATCCAGCGTACCGGCGGGCAGTTTGGCGAACGCGTCATCGGTGGGAGCGAACACGGTGAAGGGACCTTCGCCTTTCAGCGTATCGACCAGCCCGGCGGCTTGCACGGCAGCAACCAGGGTGTTGAAGCGTCCATCGGCTACGGCGAGGTCAACAATCGTTTTGGGAGCCTCTGTTGAGGTGGGTTGGGGCATGGGGGTTGGAGGCATTGGGGTGGCAGTAGGTGCCGGAGTAGCGGCGGGTGCGCATGCCGCAAGAATCAGCGCCAGCACTAGAAACAGGGAAAAAACAGTAATGCGGTTCATATTTCTCCTTCCTTGTGAACCAGTAAAATTGGATTGAACGATGCTTGTATTATGCCTGAAGGGGGGAAGATTTCCAATACAAACACTATACATGTATAAAGTTTGTCATATGAGGGATTTCTAATCAAAAACCCCACCCGTTGGTGAGGGGTGGGGTTTGACTCTTGTAGAAGAGAACGTTTAGCGGGCAAACGGCGGACGCACACGAAGGGCATCCCAACCAGCATACTTGGCGGTATCGCCCAGTTCGGCTTCGATGCGCAGAAGTTGATTGTACTTGGCAACGCGGTCAGAGCGCGCAGGAGCGCCGGTCTTGATTTGTCCCATATTCAGCGCCACTGCCAGATCGGCAATGGTGGAATCCTCGGTTTCGCCGGAGCGGTGCGAGCAGACGGCGCGCCAGCCGTTGCGGTGGCACAGTTCCACGGCTTCAATGGTCTCGGTGAGCGAACCAATCTGATTCAATTTGACCAGCAGAGCGTTGGCGGCTTTTTCCTGGATACCGCGGCGCACGCGCTCAGGGTTGGTCACCAGCAGATCATCACCGACAATCTGAATGCGGTCGCCCAGTTCAGCAGTGAGCAGTTTCCAGGAATCCCAGTCGTCTTCTGCCAGACCGTCTTCAAGGGAGACAATCGGGAATTGATCAATCCAGGACTTCCAGAACGCCACCAATTCCTCGCCGGTGAGCATTTTGCCTTCCTTGCGCAGGTTGTACTTTTTGGTTTCTTCGTCATACAGTTCAGATGCGGCGGGGTCGAGGGCAATGGCAATTTGCTCGCCGGGTTTGAAACCAGCCTTTTGAATGGCTTCCAGAATGACTTCCACTGCTTCTACATTGGCTTTCAAAGCCGGAGCATATCCGCCTTCGTCGCCTACCAGGGTGGTGTAGCCACGCGATTTCAGCACGGATTTCAGAGCATGATACACTTCAGCGCCCCAGCGCAAGCCTTCGGCAAAGGTTGGCGCGCCCAGCGGCATGACCATGAATTCCTGCGCGTCGGTGGATTGCCAGCCCGTATGCGCGCCGCCGTTTAAAATGTTCATCATCGGGACTGGCAGTACATGGGCATATACCCCGCCAATGTAGCGGTACAGGGGCAGTCCCAGAGCATTGGCGGCGGCTTTGGCAACCGCCAGGCTGGTACCCAGAATAGCATTAGCGCCCAGTTTGGACTTGTTGGGGGTGCCATCCAGTGCCAGCAGTTGCTGGTCAATGGCTTTTTGCTCCAGCGCATCCCAGCCGAGCAGTTCGTCAGCAATGACGGTGTTGACATTTTCTACCGCCTTGGTCACGCCTTTGCCCAGGTAACGGGATTTGTCTCCGTCACGCAGTTCCAGGGCTTCGTGAACACCGGTAGATGCACCGGAGGGCACGGCAGCGCGTCCCCACGAACCATCGGCAAGTACAACTTCGACTTCCACGGTGGGGTTGCCGCGCGAGTCCAGAATTTCAGTTGCAACGATCGACTCAATAATGGTGTCCATATCCTAACATCCTTTCTGATGATTTTTCCGGGCTGTAGTTGCCTCGGTAAGTATAATACAGAAAATGTGAAAAAGCACACAAATTGTGCTTATACCTTGGGGAGCACGCCGGCTTGCTGAGCGGCGGCTCTAACAAAACCTAAAAACAGCGGATGCGGGCGGTTCGGGCGGGAGAGAAACTCCGGATGGAACTGGGTTGCCACCATGAAGGGGTGATCTGCAATCTCGGCGATTTCCACCAATCGACCATCCGGCGAAAGTCCTGAAAAGCGCATGCCGTGTTCCTCGAATATTTTACGATAGGCATTGTTAAACTCAAAGCGATGGCGGTGGCGTTCTTCTACCCGATCCACGCCGTAACAGGCATGCGCCAGACTGCCCGGCTGTAAAATGCACGGGTACAATCCCAAACGCATGGTGCCGCCTAAATCGGTCACGCCATGCTGTTCGGGCATCAGGTCAATGACGGGATAAGGTGTGGAGCGGTCAAACTCGGTGGAGTTCACCTCGTCCGTGCCGAAAATGTGCCGTCCAAATTCAATCACCATCAGTTGCATTCCCAGACACAAGCCAAGGTAGGGAATCTTGTTGGTGCGGGCATGATGGATGGCTTGAATCTTTCCCTCAATGCCTCGACTGCCAAATCCACCCGGCACCAGTACCCCCGAGGCGGCTTTGATTTCTTCCCAGCCTTTGCCCTTCTCCAGTTCGGCAGAGTGCACCCAGCGGATATCCAGTTCCACCCCCAGATGGAGGGCGGCATGGCGCAGGGCTTCCCGCACGCTCATATAAGCATCGTGCAGTTCCACGTACTTGCCCACCAGCGCAATGGTGACGGTCGGCTTGGGCATTTTCACCCGTTCCACCAGGGTCTCCCAGTCCGTCCAGTCGGGCTTGCGGCGGGCTTCCAGTCCCAAACGCTCCAGCAAATATTCGCCCACCTGGGCTTTTTCCAGTGCTAGCGGGACTTCATACAAAATTGGATTGGTGACCATGGGCACGACGGCGCGTTTTTCCACGTCGCAGAACAGGGCAATTTTCTCGCACAAACTGGCTTCCACTGGGTAATCGGAGCGCGCAATGATCATGTCCGGCTGAATGCCGATGGAGCGCAGTTCGGCAACGGAGTGCTGGGTGGGCTTGGTTTTCAGTTCTCCCGTTGCGCCGATATAGGGCAGCCAGGTGACATGGATGTAAAACGTGTTTTCGCGTCCGACATCGAAGCGCAACTGACGGATGGCTTCCAGGAAGGGCAGGCTCTCGATATCGCCCACCGTCCCACCGACCTCCACCAGCACAATCTCCGCTCCGGTTGTTCGCCCCACCAGCCCTATCCGCCGCTTGATTTCGTTGGTGATGTGCGGGATGACCTGAATCGTCCCGCCCAGATAGTCCCCGCGCCGTTCGCGGCTGATGACCTCGGCGTACACCTGGCCGGTGGTGACATTACAAACGCGGTTCAGGCGGATATCAATAAAACGTTCGTAATGTCCCAAATCCAGGTCGGTTTCGGCGCCGTCGTCCAGGACATAGACTTCTCCGTGCTGGTAGGGGCTCATGGTCCCTGGGTCCACGTTAATATAGGGGTCGAGTTTTTGCACGGCCACCGAAAAACCGCGTTCCTTGAGCAGTCGTCCCATGGCAGCGGCAGTGACCCCTTTGCCTACCGAACTGACCACACCGCCCGTGAAAAAAATGTACTTGGTTGCCACGCTTCCACCCTCCAGACAAAAGAGAAGCGGGGAGAGCCGTATGATTCGGCTACTCCCCACTTTGTTTTTTACATCTACTCCCCGTATTTCATCATGTTCCTCTCCGCATTCCCGGACCGATGCCTGGATGGAATGGGGATATCAGACCTGAGAGAAGTTTACCATAAAAAATGGGTCAAAAAAAGAAAACACCCCGGTTGGGGTGTTCCTTTCTTCCCGTTGGGAGAGGAGAGGCAAGCAGCCTTCTTCAGGAAGTTTGCACCTTGTTTTCCAGGGTGCGGGCAAGAATCTCTTCCTGTTCCTGAGAAGTGGCTTTCTTGCGCCCTTTCTCTTCGGCTTTGCGGGCTTTGGCGCGTTCCATGGCTTCACGCCAGGCGATTGCCATGGCGGTTTCCACCTCGGGCTGAGGTTCTTCGCCAAGCGATTCAAGCAATGCATCCACGCTGATGGTGTCTTCTTCGCGGGTGCGGGGTGCTTTGGCTTTCTTGCGCCGTTGAGCCTTTTCTTTGTCTTTCTCTTTATCCTTTTCGCGATCTTTGGGGCGCTCGCGCTTGGGAGGTTCAATGAACGCCTGAATGGGTTCTTCTTCCTTAACGGGTTCGGGCAGCAATGCTTTACGGCTCAGTTTGATCTGACGCTTCTTGCGGTTGAAGTCAATGACCTCGACCTCAATCTCATCGCCCTCTTTGACCACCTCAGAAGGTTCGCGCACGTAACCGTGAGCCATTTCCGAGATGTGCAACAAACCAGGGCGTTCCGCGCCGATTTCCACGAAGGCGCCAAATTTTTCCAGACGCACTACGGTACCCTTAACCACCATACCCTTTTTCAGGTCGCGCCATTCCAGGTCCAGCGGTTTGAATGTGGTGACTTCAATGCGCCCTTCCTTGACGCGCTTGACCCATACATCAATTTCCTGCCCTTCCTGCAGAACGTCGCTGACGCGCTTGATGGGTTCGTCATCTAAGGGCTGAATCTGCGAGATGTGCAGGAAAGCAGGTTGACCGATTCCCAGGTCGACTGCCGCTCCTGCCAGCGAAATTTTGAGCACTTTCGCACGAAAGTGCTGTTTGGGTTGGATTTGGGGCTTGCTTTCAACCCCTTGAGTAGTTACTTCCGATTCCATCTTCTGTACCTTACCTCTCCCGGGATAATTGTCACGAAAGGCGATTATACCGCTCCCTTGAGGTTATGTCAATTCTGACTGCGAAAAATTTCACAAAGGTTTCTCCAATCGCAGGGCTCAGGGCTGGATTCCCTTCCAGAAGATGCTCAGAAGGATCTCAGGGGTGTCGGCTGAGAAGTTGGGATGACTTTCTGAGGCTAAAAATGGGTAAAAAATCCCCAGGAATGCCCAGACCAGAAGGTTGGAAGGCAAAGGGCGGACTTCCCCCCGTGCCTGTCCTTCCCTGAGAATTTCTTCAAGTGGATGTAAAAATTCCTTCGCGTAGATTTCTTTGAATTTTTCGCGCAGTCCGGGAGAGAGTTTTTCCATTTCCTGCGTTGCCAGTCGCATCACGCCGCGTGACTCGGGCGGTACCTGAGTGAAAATCCCCAGAATGAATTCCTTCAGGCAATCCTGGGTGGAGGCTGGATATTTTTCCCGGGCGTTTCTTAAAATTCGGGTGAAATTTTCCAAACCCTGCTCCAGTATTTCCAGAAAGAGGTGTTCTTTGTCTGGAAAATGGTAGTAGAGCGCGGCGTTGGTCACCTGGCAGGCTTCCGCCAGGTCTCGAATAGAGACGCCGTCGAAGCCGCGCTCTACAAATTGTCGGGTAGCTTCCCTAAGAATGCGCTGGCGCATCTTCATTCTGGGCGATTCCAATGGGGTTGGCATGCGTTCTCTCCCTGGATAATTCTTCCTGACGTTTTTTCAACAGGGTCGCGCTTCCCAGCATTACCAAACTGATGAACAGGACGAATACAAATGCCGCGCGATAGCCGGAAAAGGCATCGGCTTTGCCGAATGAGGCGGCAAGTGCCCCCATGAAGGCGCTCCCAATCAATTGACCGGTGCTGGAAAACAGGGTGACAATGCCCTGCGCTAGCGAGCGTTCTTCGGGGAGAGCCTCGTTTAGCATGATGTAGCGGATAGGCGCTCCCAGCAGAGCGCTGAGTCCCAGCCCAATCCATAACCCGGAGAAGACGAACCAGAAAAGACTGCTTCCCAGAAGGCTCAGCATCAGAAAACCAAGGCTCATGACAAATGTGCCGGTGACGACTACCGCGCGCGAACCAAAGCGATCCAGCATCCGCCCGCTGAGCGGCGCGCCGACAACCATTGCCAGCACTGCCGGGATGAGCAACCAGGTGGCATTTTTCTCAGTGATTCCCTGAGACGCCAACCCGCTGACTGCCATGAGCGGGACAAACACCAGACTGGCTTCGGTAAAGCCCGCGCCCCACGAGAGCCCATACGCCAGCCCCAGTTGACGGCGGTTGAACAGGCGGGCGGGCAGGAGGGGGGCTTCAACACGTTGTTCATACCGAATCAGTACTGCCAGCAGGATGAGCGCTATGCCAAACAAACCACCTACCTGAACCTGCAGGAGGCTGGAAAGGAATTGACTGGAATCCAGTTGATTGATGCCGATGGTCAACGAAATCAAAAACAGGCTGAGGAGCACCAGTCCACCCGAGTCCAGACGGCTGGTTTGTGCCGGGCGGGTTACCGGCAAAAGCCGTGAAGCAGAGATCAGGATCGCCAGGGCAATCGGCAGGTTAATCAGGAATAACCAGTGCCAGGAGGCAAGTGCCAGGACGACACCACCCAGCAGGGGACCGATGAGAAACGCCAGACCGAATACCGCCCCAATCATTCCCAAGGCACTGCCGCGTTTTTCCGGTGGGAAGGTGTCGCCAATTACCGCGCTGGCAACGGGGAAGATACCCCCTGCGCCAAAGCCCTGAATGGCGCGCCCCAATAACACAACCCAGAAGGCTGGCGCGAGTGCTACCAGCAGGGAACCCAGAGCAAATAACCCAATGTCCAGCATATAAATCCAGCGTCTGCCGTACAGGTCGGATAGTTTTGCCATCCATGGCGTGCTGATGAGTTGCATCAGCACGTAACTGCTGAACATCCATGCCAGCGTGCGTTCATCCACAGCAAACTGCTTTCGGATGGAGGGCAGGGCAGGACCTAAAATGGCAATGTCCAGCGCGCCCATCAACACTCCAAAGAACAACACCAGTAAAATGCGATTTCTCTGTTTCTGATCCATATGGTCTACCTCTTTTAGTTTTACTGAACGTTCGTTTAGTTTGTATTTTAATACGATGATGAGAGAATGTCATCCCTCGCAAGGGTGATTGTTAGAAATCATCCCGAATCAAAAAGGCTTGGGAGTCCCCAAGCCTTTTTGATTGCAGAGCATGAGCAGATGACTATCCCTGTTCGGGAAGGGGGGCAGGAACCACTTCCGGCGTTGGCGCTTTTCTGCTCTGATAGGTGTACCACATGGCGCCTAACCCGATGAGAGTAGCAATCAACCCTATCAGCCATCCAATGAAGGGAATCGCGCGCACGATGGCATACAGCGCCACGCCCAGCACCAGCGCCCAGATGTGGAGATTGCGGGTTTGCGGGGCGGTCTTTTCCAGTAACTGTTTGCCTACCCAGAACGAGACCACCAGTTTACTGCCATACCCCACCAGCAAGGTGAAGATAGCCACGAGCAGGGCAAGTGCCGAGAACCCAATGCCGAAAATGGCGTTGCTCAGTCCGCCCAGGGTAATCAGGCTGAGGATAACGCCAATGGCAAGGAGGAGCAAACCTGCCAGAATTGCCCCGGCATACCCGCCCAGCAGGGTGAGAATACCCACGCCAGCCGAGGGCAGAGGCTTGGCGTTCGCCATGTCCGCCGTCTTGTGGAAGATTCCGGGAATCAACCAGAGCGCCAGCCCGCCCAAAATCAGCAGGACGATGAGGTTGCGCACCAGCCCCAACAGGGTTTTGAGCACTGGATGCTCTTCCCAGCGCTGTAATGGGGATTTTTGAGGCGCTTTTTCTGCTGGGGTGGGGGTTTGATAAATCACCTGCCCTTTGGGGCGAGCCTGAATGGCGCTGGCTTGTTCGGCTGGGCTGGTGTAGGTCAAATCCCCGCCGATGACGGCTTCCGGCGCAACCCGCAGTCCCGGCTCAATGGCTTTCGGCATACCGGGCTGATACCAGAACATCCAGAAATTGGAGCCGGTTTCTCCAGGGGCAGCAACGTCCAGTTTGACGTCTTTGCCCACTTTGCCTTTCAACTCTGCACCGGCAACCCCACCTTTGAGGTTTTGCTGGATTTCACCGGCATGGATGATCTGATAAGCGCCGACCAGCGCGTCAATCTTGATGACCGAGCCGTTGAGCGTCTCCAGACTGTAGCCGCCGAAGTACAGATTGCGCTCAATACGCGCCTGGCTTCCCACCAGCAAAGAGGTGGCGCCGGTGAATACACTGCCCCCTACCTTCCCGCGTACCTCGCCGGACTGCGCTCCGATGAAGACATTCCCACTGACCTTCCCGTTTTCGGCAAGCAGCACCGTTTGTCCAAACATGAACAGGTCGCCGTTGATGGTGCCGTTGACCACAATGCGCTCGGCTGAAGCCAGTACGGCACCGTTCACGGTGCCGTCAATGATGACGTTTTGTCCCCCAATAATCAGGTCATCCTGAATCACCTCTTTAGCGCCGACATTGCCGTCTTCATCAACCACGGCTGCCTGCACGGGCTGAACACGAAGCCCCAGCAGACAAACGCCCAGAATCAGCATGGCGAACCATGCCACACTCGAAACACGAATGGGTTTCATAAGTCTCTCTCCTTTGGATAAAACTTAAATTCGCCGAAGCGTTATTTCTGCCTTAACTGCTCGATGAGGTGTTCCAGTTCATCGTTGAGTTTTTGTAAGCCTTCCACGATTTGGGGTTGAACTTCCTGCACAGTTTGCTCCCCCGCCGTGCGCAAATGCTCCAGAGTGTTACGGGCATGAAGTTTGACCTCCTGCGCTTCAGGGGTTTCGGCGGCTTCTTTTAAGGCTTGTTCCACCTGTTGAAGTGCCGATTCCAGTCCTTCTTTGACCTGGCGGGCTTCCTCACTCGATTCAACCCGAGTCCACAATGCCGAGAAGGCTTTGGCAAGGCTGTTACCCAGCGCGCTTAATTCGCTGGCAACCTCATCCCAACTGCTTTTGGAAGATGAAGGGGTTTCCTGCGGGTTTTCCATAACCAACTACCTTTCCAGCCCTTTGTGCTGTTCCAGTATTGTTTACGATTCCTGTTTCAAAAGGTTGCAGGTTAAGGCTTATTTTGAACAGGAAAGAGGGTTGAGAGGAAGGGTGAAATTCCCAACCAGAATCCGGTCAATAAGAAGACCAGAGGGAACAAAATCCACAACCCACCCCCTGTTTTGACTTCCAGCACAGGCTGAGCAGGGTTTTTCACAAAAGCCTGAATCTTTTGAACGATTTCTTCTTTAGATGCTTTTCCCGAAGAGTAACCCACCCCTAAAGGAAAATCGGCGCTTACTGTTTGCAACACAACCCGATAAGTGCATCCATCCTCATCGCAGGATTCATCCACCCATGCACCTTCCAGCCGGGGCAGGGTTTGATGACGTAGGGGCAGGATGCCCATCCAGGAGACATCTATTCGGCAATTCTGGCGTTCTGCGGTGCGCTCGCAGGTCAGGGTGTGCACCTGCCCGAGAAGATACGCCGTACCCAGCCCTGCCGCAACAAAGACGAATGCCAGAATGAAGGGGGGTAACTCGTAACGTTCAAACAGGGTTTCAAAGAAAGACATGTCTTTTGCGCCAGAAGGATGAACCTTATCCGGCGCGGACGGTCACCTTCAGCATTTTGTCGCCCTGACGAATGGCGTCCACAACCTCCATGCCCTTAATCACCTTGCCGAACACAGTATGACGTCCGTTCAGGTGGGGTTGTGGGGAGTGGGTGATGAAGAACTGACTGCCGTTGGTGTTGGGTCCGGCGTTTGCCATGGAGATCACTCCGCGCTCATGTTTGAGGGGGTTATTTTTTACCTCGTCTTCGAAGCGGTATCCCGGTCCGCCAGCGCCGGTACCGGTAGGGTCTCCGCCCTGAATGACGAAGTTGGCAATCACGCGATGAAAAGACACCCCGTCGTAGAAACCTTCCTGTGCCAGAAACACAAAGTTGTTGACCGTCTTGGGCGCGTATTGCGGATACAGTTCCAGTTCGATGTTGCCTTTTTCTGTCTCAATGGTGGCGTAGTAGGTTTTTGTGGGGTCAATCATCATCGCGGGAGGAGTTTTCCATTGTTTCATGAGAGTCTCCAGAAAGTAAGTTTGTCTCTTTGATTATATGCTCATCGTTGGGGTTTGGATGAGAAATCCTGCACGCTTAACCCATTGTTAAGGTTGTGCTTGGGAATAAATTCGTTCAAACGTTTGGCGAAACTGTTTTGCCAGTTCTTTGTTGTCAATGATCAACACATTTTCATCATTGTTCAGGTCGGCACTGCGGGTGAAGTTGTATGAGCCAAAGATGACCGTGTTCCTGTCCAGGATGATGGCCTTGTGGTGCATCAGTCCAGAAGCCCCATCCAGACGCACATCCAGCCCGGCATTCTTCAAGGTTGAATACTCCCCGCCGGTGGAAGCGGCTTGATCAGCGTCGAATACAATGCGTACATCCAGCCCGCGATGAGCGGCTTCCAGCAGAGCGTCGCGTAAGTCGTTCAGGGTAAAGTTGTAAGCCAGAATGTCAATGGAGGTTTGGGCTTGCTTCACGCGATCCACGATGGCTTGAGAGGGACGGTCTTCGGGAGAAAAATACAGCCAGGCATCACTGCCGTTCAGGGAAAGCGCAGAGCGCGCTCCCAGAGGTTCTCCGCCGCCAAAAACGTCCTCTTCGAACATCTCATTAAATTCTTCGGTGTAGCGCTGTGCCAGTTCGGGCGATTCAATGCACACCAGATTGTTCTCGTCGTTGGTCAACCCGCCGTAGGTCAGGTTCAATGAACCCGTCCAGACGATTTTCCGGTCGATGACGATAAACTTGTTGTGCATTAACGTTTCCCGGCGGTCGCCTAGCACTTCAAACCCTTCTCTGCGCAGTTGCTGGAGCAGGTTGCTGTCCAGGGCGTCCGAGTCCACCACCAGGCGCACCTTTACGCCGTTTTGGCGGGCGTTGCGCAGAGCATTACCCACTTCCAGCAGATTAAAGTTGTACATGGCAATATCAACCGAAGTGCTGGCGTTGTTCAGCGAATCTACCAGTGCATTTTGCAGGGCTTGATTTTGCGCCGGCGAAACCGGGTTGGTGAAGTAGGCCGTGATGGCAGATTGAGAAGGGACAGGCTTTTCGCAGGCAGCCAGAACCCCCGCCAGCAGCACGAGGGTTGCCAGCAGGACAGATTTCAGACGGGAAGAATCCAGCATTGCAGAGGCTCCAGAGAAAGCGTGAAGGTTAACTGTCGCAGGGCATCTTTGCGCTCGGCTTCTATGCTCATCACAATAAATTCTGCCAGGGGATGCACATCCTGCGGGGAAACCACAATGGGCAGGAAAGGCGCAGGTTTGCCCGCTTCCATCTTAAGAGGCTGTTGTAAAAATTTTACCCCCAGGGCGATAGCCTCTTCCAGAGGCAGGGCATAGGCAGGAATGGCAAAGAGGCGCGGCTCTGCCCAGAAGGCTTGCATGGCTTTTTTCTCATTTCCTCGATAGGTCTCCCGCTGTTGAAACACAACCCGTCCGCGCGTCACCCAGAAGGGCGCGCCGGTTTTTCCTGCGGAAAGCCCGGCATGGAAAAAAATGTTCAGCGGCACCGCGCCTTTGCTTTCATCCAGCAGTAAACCCTTCTGGCAGTTAGTACAGACCCACGCCACCTCATCGGGTTGGGCAGGGATGGGGTTTTGGCAATGGGGACACAACAGCGGAATCAATCGTACGGGTTGCGTCATTCGTTCCACTCCCGAAGTGCCTTGACAAATTGCGAGAGGTCGGTGTTTTCTCCCAGTTCCAGCAGGGCAGAAGGTTCACCTTTGAGACGGTGATATTCGTAATGTTCGCCATGGCGGAAGCGCTGATACCCGCCAAACATCAGTGCCAGTCCGATACCCAGGGCAATCAGCGCCAGTCCAAGGATATCCTCGTCGCCCGAGAGGGAAACAATCAGTGCAGGAACATCTACTGCCAGGAAAGCGCCAAAAGCCATACCGCCAACCAGGGTAAGGGCGCGCATCAGCAGGTTGCCCGGGGCTTTGCCGTACAGCACGTTGCCGTGATATCCATCGATCACCACCTGGTAGGCACGCTGTTTATGCAGGTAGCGCACCACCCAGATGGGATAGTACACCAGCCCCAGCCGCGGGTTGAGGATGCGGGTGAAGACCTGCGCGGTACGGGAGAGAGAAACCTTTCCCTGAATATGATTCTCGAAAGACTGTTGGGCTTCCTGCAGGGCTTGCTGAGGCGAGCCGACCGGCTCAAATACCATGCCTTTGCGGTGCAGGGCTTCGGGGTCAAAGGGTTCGAGCGGACAGCCTTTCAGTTCAATGCGTTGCACGCCGAACTCGCCGACATCGCAAGCCACCTGTGTCCAGATGAGTTCGGCAGTGGCGCGACGTTCGCGCGGTTCGTAACGGGCGTTATCTCCCGAGCCGACCCGCTGTTGACCAAACGCCCAGGCTACACCCTTTCCCCATGCTGACCAGAATGGCAGGTACACCAGGAATATCTCACTTAATTGCGCTTCGCGAGTTACGCCGGAGGCAATGGAGGGACTGCTGGACAGGAAGGCTCGAAAGGCTTTTTCGGCTGCTTCGCGTTCCACCCGCAAAGGCACCTGATAGCGCCGTACCCCGCCCTCACCACTGACCACTGAACGCAGGTCGCAGTATGGGCAAATCACCAGCCGTTGCCCTTCAGGCACGGGGACAGTGCCGCCGCAGCGTGGACAGGTTAAGCCGTGCAATGCTTGTGTGCTCATACTTTTGCCGCAACCCACAATGCCCACATCAATAAGAGCGGGGCGATGACAACCCCCAAGCCGGTGCAGATGAAAAACCCTGCGGTGGCGTTTTCTCCGCCGCTCACCAGCCCCATTATGACAGGAATCAACGCCAGACAAAGGTACACCCCCGCGGCGACTGCACCGACCGTGCGGTAAGGCAGTTCATCTTTGGCGGGATAGAGGTTTGCCAGCACCCGCGCGCTCGAGCCGTCTACAATCGCGGTGAAGGGTTTCCCGCGAAATACATAGCGGAAGACGTACAGCGGCACATGCACCAGTGCACTTTCCAGGACTTCGAGTTTCTCCTGGCTTTGGGCTGTCCACTCCAGCGCCGCATCCAATGGCACGGTTGGCTGTACCGCGCGCGCATCCAGTGAGGACTCGTAACGGCGCAGGTCGCCAGCGGGGATTTGCAGGTGCGCTACTTCGGTTTGAGCGGTTGCCGCGGCAGGCTGGAGACGGATAATTTCCCCGCCGTTTTGTTTCACCCGCAAATACCATAATGGGAAATACTGGAACTGCACGTCCACCACCTGCGATTTCTGATCCAGATCCTTGACTGTCTCATTGCCGGACATCCAGCGGTACAGAGCGGCGCGGGCTTGGGATTCGTCCAGTGTAGGCGCTACGTACCAGTGGAAGACCACACGGCTTTTATCCACATACACGGTGGCACTGCAGTACGGGCAGGTGAGAAAAACCTGCCCTTCATCAGGGTGCAGTTCTCCGCCACATTGGGTGCAGGTCAGGGTGGTTGACGGGAGCGGGGAATCCATACCTGCATTATAGAAGATTTTTCACCAGATTGGGAGAATGTTGACAAAACTTTGACTCTTTCGGATGAGAAATTCCTTAATCTTTTCGAGCATTTATTCACCAGGGGCGGGTTTGCCCTGTGCTATAATCCAGCATCAGAGGTTTTGGGTATGTTTAAGAAACTGGTCAATTTTTTAGGGTTGGATCCGAACAAACGAGAAATCGAACGGCTGGCGCAGATTGTCGATCAAATCAACGCGCTGGAAGCCGAGTTTGAAAAACTGAGCGATGACGCCCTGCGCGCCAAGACGGATGAGTTTCGTGCCTACATTCGCACTGCAGTGGAAGGAATTGAGGATGAAAAAGAACGCTATCAGGCAGAGCAAACTGCGCTGAACGAGATTTTGCCGCAAGCCTTTGCCGCCGTGCGCGAGGCTTCCAAGCGCACCCTTGGTTTGCGCCATTACGATGTGCAGTTGATTGGCGGCATGGTTTTGCACTACGGACGCATTGCCGAAATGCGCACTGGCGAAGGCAAGACGCTGGTGGCAACTCTGCCACTGTACCTCAACGCCCTGACCGGGCGCGGGGTGCATCTGGTGACCGTCAACGATTATCTGGCGCGCCGCGATGCCCGCTGGATGGCGCCCATTTATCAGGCGCTGGGCATGTCTGTCGGTGTGCTTCAGATGGCGGCGCGTACCGATAACGGACGCAGTGCCTTCCTGGTGGACTTGAAAAAGACTTCACCCCATGAGGATCAGCATCAACTTCAGATGGTCTCCCGGGCTGAAGCCTATAAAGCCGACATCACCTACGGGACGAACAGCGAGTTTGGTTTTGACTACCTGCGCGATAACCTTGCCATGCGCCTGGAAGACCGCGTCCAGCGCGGACATTACTACGCCATCGTGGACGAGGTCGACAACATCCTCATTGACGAAGCCCGCACACCGTTGATTATCTCCGGTCCGGCGCAGGATGAGTCCGAATGGTACGTGCGCATGGCGGCAGTGGTCAAGCAGTTGAACCCCGAGGATTATGAGATTGACGAGAAGAATCGTACCGTCACCCTGACCGAGGTGGGCGAAGCCCATGTGGAAGCCCTGCTGGGACAGCCCCTGCGCGACCCTGAGCGCCCTGAAGACATTAATCCCGAACAAGCCCGCCTGCTGGGATACCTGGAACAAGCCCTGCGGGCGCAGTTCCTTTACAAACGCAACAAGGATTATCTGGTGCAGGGCGGCAAGGTCATCATCATTGACGAGTTTACCGGGCGACTCATGCCCGGCAGACGCTGGTCGGAAGGGTTGCATCAGGCAGTGGAAGCCAAAGAGGGTGTCAAGGTTGAACCCGAAAATGTCACCTACGCGACCATTACCATTCAGAATTACTTCCGCATGTATCAGAAACTGGCGGGAATGAGCGGTACGGCAGAAACCGAGTCGGAAGAGTTTTACAAAATTTATAAACTGGATGTGCTTCCCATCCCAACCAACCTGGAGTACCTTGCCAGCCGTCCCAATTCCCCTTACATCCCTGTTGAAGCCAAAGACCCCGAGGGATATAAATTTACCTACTACGCCCGCCGTGATGATCCGCAGAAGCGTCCCATCTTCTGGAAGCGCAAGGATTACCCCGATGTGGTGTTCCGCACCGAAGAAGCCAAACTGCGCGCCATTACCATGGAAATTCTCAAGTATTACGTCATCGGCAGACCGCAACTGGTAGGTACGACTTCGGTGGAACATTCCGAACGCCTTTCCCGCCGTTTGGATGCCGATTACCTGCGCAAACTGGCACAAATTCAACTCCTGCGCGACATGTACATTGAATCGCGTAAGATTGAGATTATCGAGCGCGCCATTCCTGAACTGCAACCGCTGTACCGCAAACTGGAAGAGATTGAAACCGGCGAACTGCGGCAATTGGCGCGCACCCTCAACCTGTCCATGTCGTTTAACGTGGAAGAGCCGCAGAACATCCAGCGGCTGGCGCGCATCCTGGGCGTGGAAGGGTACGATTTGAGCCGTCTCCAGCGCGCTTTGCAGGGCGGAATTCCTCATCAGGTTCTGAATGCCCGCAAGCATGACGAAGAGTCGCAAATCATTGCCCGCGCCGGCGCTTTTGGCGCAGTGACCATTGCCACCAACATGGCAGGGCGCGGTGTGGACATCAAACTGGGCGGCGAACTGGACGAAGAGATTCTCGGCGATACCAACCGCGTGCTGGCGCGTGCCGGATACGACGCCTACAACATGACCAACGAAGAGCGCCGCCAGGCTCTCTTGCAGATACCGCCTGAAGAGTACGGAATTTACGAAGAGCAGGTGCGCGCTTTCCTGCAATACATGGAAGAGATGGAAAAGGTGCGCGAACTGGGCGGTTTGCATGTGATTGGCTCTGAACGCCACGAAGCCCGCCGCATTGACAATCAGTTGCGCGGGCGCGCCGCCCGTCAGGGCGACCCGGGCTCCTCGCGCTTCTACCTGGCGCTGGATGATGAACTCATGCGCCTGTTCGGTGGTCAGCAGGTGACGGGGTTGATGGAGCGATTGAATATTGACGAGAGCATGCCCATCGAAAGCGGAGTGGTTGGGCGGCTGGTAGAGCAGTCGCAGGAACGTGTGGAAGGCGCGAACTTTGATGTGCGCAAACACCTGCTGGAGTACGACGATGTGCTGAACTCTCAGCGCAAGCGCATTTACGAACAGCGCGACCGCGTTTTCACCAAGGTGGACTTGAGCGAAGACATTGAGGACATGCTCAAGACCGAACTGGCGGAGCGCGTGCCGCAGGCGCTGAAGCAGGAAGAAGGTCCCTGGAAACTGCTGGCGTTCCTTGAGGATGTCCAGCCGCCTTTGCAATGGGGCGGGCGAATTTATCCGTCCTTCACCCTGCGCTTGCTGGTGGATGAAGTGCAGGCGCGGGTCAAATCAAATCCTTCGCAGGGGTATTTGCGCAATGCCGTGCTGGGAATTGCCGAGGAAGCCTTTGACGCCGAGAGTCAGCACCTCATTCACTCCCTGCGGGATTTGCTGGAGAAAACGGGTGAATCCATCCAGACGCAGGTGGATGAACGCATGGAAGGGGTGGAAAACTTCTTTGAGACCCTTGACGACCGCAAGGAAGAAATGCCTCAGCGTCGTCCTGCCGAGTATGCTGAAGAACTGGTAGCACTGGCACGACTGCCCAATTTCCGGCTGAGCGGAGAAGCCCTGCGCTGGCTGGACAGCGATCCTGAAAAACTCAAAGAGCATCTCCGTGAGCAAATTGAAACTCATTTGTTCAACCTGAACTTGAGTCGCGTCATTGGTGCTGTTGAGCGCCGCCTGGGAGAGTCGCTCAACCTGCGTCCGAACCGTTTCAGTGATATGGATTGGGACGAAGCCGTCGAGGCTCTGCTGGGTGAGGTGGAAGCCTACCTCTCGCGTCAGCGCGAACGTTTGTTTGGCGCAAATGGGCAGGTGGTGAGCGATCTGGACAACGCAGTCCAATCGCTGGATGAAGAGACCAATTGGCAGGATGAACAACTTATTCTCAATTTACTCGCTCGCATTTCCACAGGGACGCGCATGGTGTTCGACCGCCGTACGCACCGCCAGGGAGTTCAGCAAGTTTCCCGCCTGCGCTGGGTGTATCTGGCGGCAAAGATGCTGGGCGATGCTGACCCTAATTCCATCACTCAGCGGGTGCTGGAGCATTTGCAGGGCGCACAGGAATTTCTGGAAGAAATCTACGGCGAGGTGGATTATTACACTCTGACCCAGTTGCGCCAAACTCTGCGCCAGCTGGATGCACGGCTTCATCCATATATCGTGGAATCGCTTGGAGAAGAGGCGCTGGATGCACCGCTGGAGACTCTGACTGACGAACAGCGCGGCATTCTGAAAGAAATACTGGGCTGGTGGCGCGCCAATGAAATCCAGCGTTCCCTCTTGCTCAGCGTGATTTCAGAGTTGTGGGTGGATTACCTGACGCGGGTGGAAGCCCTGCGTGTCTCAATTGGGCTGGAAGCCTATGCTCAGCGTGATCCGCTGGTGCAGTACAAGAGCCGCGCTTCGGAGATGTTCTCACAGTTGCTCGCCGATATTCGCATGGGGGTGATTGCCCGCATGTTCAACATTCGTCCGCGAGAGTCGGTGTCTGCCGGTGCATCTGCTCCGAGTGCAGAGGTTTTGCCTGCTGCAGGAAACAATGGCAATACGCCTGTCTCTTCCCCTGCTCGGAGCGGAAAAAAACGCCACAAACGTCGTTAAAAAGTCAACCGCCGAAGGCAATCCTTCGGCGGCTTTGTTTAAGAACAGTCTGTTTTAGCCCAGAATATCCTGGAAGGTAACCATTTGATTGTTGCGGGCAGTGTCAATGAGTTTCAGCCGCACGGTCTTCAGCGCTTCCAAAAAGCCAATTTCAGTTACTTCAATCTGGAAGATGGGGTTGCTCTTGTAGCAGGCTTCCAGTTGGTAGTTGGGAATGCGCGGGCTGAGATGGTGAATGTGATGGAAACCGATATTCCCTGAGAAGAACTGCAGGACTTTGGGCAATCGGTAATAGGATGCACCTTTGAGTGCCGAGGCAACGTAATCCCACTCGGTATCCGGTGCCCAGTACACGCCCTCAAACTGATGCTGGACGTAGAACAGCCAGATGCCGAACATGCCTGCCAGCCAGAACACCGGTAAGAGCACCTTGACCATGTTCCACACCCCGCCAAACAACAGGCTGAGTCCACCCAGGTAGAAAATCAGCGCGATGTTGGTCCACACCACACTCAAGGTTTCCTTTTTTGAAAAGCGCGGCAGGGCAAAGCGGTGGGCGATAATGAACATCCAGATGGGTCCCAGTCCAAACATGATGAAGGGGAAGCGAAACAGGGCGTACCCCATGCGCTCAATCCAGGGTTTGGCACGGTATTCTTCTACTGTCAGGGTGGTCACATCACCGACGCCGCGTTTGTCCAGATTGCCACTGGTAGCGTGATGGATAGCATGCGATTTCCACCACTGCTCCGAAGGGGTCAGGGTAATGACGCCCAGGATAAATCCAATGATTTTGTTGGCTTTGCGGGAAGGGGTAAATGAATTGTGTCCACAATCGTGGAAGAGGATGAAGATACGGACCAGAAAGCCCGCTGTGGGTAACGCCAGCAAGAGGGTCAGCCAGTAACTCATCTGTAAACTGGCGCCCATCAATCCAAGCAGGGCAAAGAACGGCACCAGGGTATTGATCAGTTGCCAGATGGCGGGTTTCCACTCAGGCTTTTGAAAGGGCAAGAGAAGAGGGTTTAACTCTTTCATGGTGGGCAATTTTTTAACCGGCGGTTCCGTTTCAATGGCGGGGTGGTTTTTGAGGGTGGGTAACGTTAAAGTTTCCATACAGGTTTCTCCTGCTTCCCAGCATACTTGCAAAGGAAGAAAAACAGAACTAACTGGAGTCATATTGTGAGATATAACCTCAAGAGGGTATGGATTATGACTGGTCTTCTTCCCGTATGACCAGATGAAAAGGATGGATTACAATAAAAGCGATGACGGCTTTTGTCCCCGCTTATTGGAAACTATTGGAAAGCGGAGAATTGCAGGAAAGGGTCCAGCGAGCCTACGCCGGGCTTGAATCCTGCGAGTGGTGTCCGCGGCGTTGTCGGGTAAACCGTCTGGCAGGCAAACGGGGGGTGTGCCACACGGGTGAACAAGCCCGTGTTGCCAGTTACGGTCCGCACTACGGCGAAGAGCGTCCGCTGAGCGGTTGGAAGGGCTCGGGGACGGTTTTCTTCAACCGCTGTAATTTGCGCTGTGTTTTCTGTCAGAACCACGATATCAGTCAGACCGATGAGGGCATGGAAGTCACCCCTGAACAGTTAGCGCAGATTTTCCTGCGCCTGCAGGCGATGGGGTGCCACAACATCAATCTGGTATCTCCCAGCCATGTCGTCCCGCAGATTCTGGCAGGGGTGTTCCTGGCGGCACAGGCGGGATTGCGGCTTCCGCTGGTGTACAACACGGGCGGGTACGATGCGCTGGAAGCCCTGCAATTGCTGGATGG
This sequence comes from Anaerolinea thermophila UNI-1, assembly GCF_000199675.1. Taxonomy (GTDB): domain Bacteria; phylum Chloroflexota; class Anaerolineae; order Anaerolineales; family Anaerolineaceae; genus Anaerolinea; species Anaerolinea thermophila. Next base: position 2,769,248 of record NC_014960.1, on the reverse strand, counting down.
GGTAGTGGATATCTATATGCCCGATATGAAATACGCCGATGCGGCGGTGGCAAAGCAGTACTCCGGAGTGAAGGATTACCCGCAGGTAAACCGCGCGGCGGTGCGGGAAATGCACCGTCAGGTGGGAGACTTGAAAATCAATGCCCAGGGACTTGCCGAGCGGGGTTTGCTGGTGCGTCATCTCGTTTTGCCTCACCGCCTTGCCGGCACCCGTGAGATCATGAAATTCCTGGCAGAGGAAATCTCGCCCAATACGTACGTGAATGTGATGGGACAGTACCGTCCCGAATTTCTTGCCGAACGCTTTCCGCTTCTCAACCGGCGGGTGACGCTGGAAGAGGTGTATCAAGCCCGCGAAGAAGCCCGGTGCGCAGGCTTGAACCGTTTGGACGAATAATTCTATACAAAACCAAACTGCTTATGTGGACTCAGGTTTATGACCCGCTGCATGCTCCCCTGCTCTCTGCGCTGGTAGCGTTTTTACCAGCGGCTTTGTTGTTGATTGCGCTGGGGATTCTACGGTTGAGGGTGTTACATGCTGCTGGACTGGGGCTGGCGCTGGCTTTCCTGCTGGCGGTGGGGGTGTTTGGCATGCCTCTTGGCATGGCGTTTGCCAGCGCGCTGTTTGGCATGGCGTATGGCTTCCTGCCGGTGGGGTGGATTGTCTTGAATGTTCTTTTTCTTTTCCGCCTGACCGAGCAAAAAGGGCTATTCCAGATCCTTCAGCAAAGTCTGATGCGCCTTACCTCAGATCGGCGTTTGCAGTTGGTGCTGGTGGCGTTTTGTTTGGGGGCGTTTCTGGAAGGCGCGGCGGGGTTTGGTACGCCGGTGGCGGTTTCGGCTTCGTTGCTGGTGGGTCTTGGATTCCCGCCGCTGACCGCCGCAGGGCTCTCTCTGCTGGCAAATACCGCGCCTGTACCGTATGCCGGGTTGGGTACGCCCTTAATTGCCCTGCAAACGGTCACCGGACTGGATTTGCAAGCGCTCACCCGAGCCACTGCCCTGCAATTGACGCTCTTCGATGTCCTGATTCCCTTCTGGATGGTGGCGGCATGGGTGGGGTGGAAACGCATGCTGGAAGTTTTGCCCGCCCTGCTGGTTGCCGGCGGAACGTTTGCGGGAGTGCAGGTGCTGGTGGCATTTCTTCACGGTCCCTGGCTGGTCAATATCTTTTCCTCGGTGGTATCCATGGGAGCGCTGGTGCTTTTCCTGCGGGTGTGGAAGCCGCGAAATGAAATGAGGGATACCGCTTCGATCCCTGCGGAAAAGTTGCCGTCCCACAAGGTCTGGCAGGCATGGATGCCGTGGATGGTTCTGACCGTTCTGGTGTTCCTTTGGGGCATCCCTCAGGTGCGTGCTTTTCTGGATTCGTGGACACTGATTCGCATTCCCGTACCGGGACTGCATGGATTGGTACAGCGCATCCCCCCGGTAGTGCCTCAGCCGCGCGTGGAAGATGCTGTGTTTAACCTGCCGTGGCTCTCCGCTTCCGGGACGGCGATTCTGCTGGCGGGTATTCTGGCAGGGTTATTGATGGGCTTTTCACCGGCAGAACTCCTTCGTCAATACGGACAGACCTTCAGACGGGTGAAAGACTCTCTCTTAAGCCTGTGCACGATGATGGCAATGGGGTTTGTCCTGCGCTTTGCGGGGATGGACGCCGCCATGGGGCTGGCTTTTGCCCAAACCGGCGTGCTGTATCCGTTTTTTGGCACCTGGCTGGGCTGGTTGGGAGTGTTCATCACCGGGTCAGATACTTCGTCAAACGTCCTGTTCGGCAGTCTTCAGCGGATCACCGCCGGGCAACTGGGTTTGTCCGAAGTGTGGATGTCTGCCGCCAATAGCGCGGGCGGGGTGATGGGGAAGATGATTAATGCCCAGAGCATTGTGGTGGCAGGAACGGCGGTCAACCTGAAAGGCAAAGAAGGGGATGTTTTGCGCTTCATCCTTTTCCACAGTTTGGCTCTGGTGACGCTGGCGGGCTTGCTGGTCTTGGGGCTGGCTGAACCCGTCAAATCCCTTTTCCCATAGTCCGAGGGATTGGCTGGGTTATAATTAGCCGTATGGCAGAAAAAAGTTCTCCACGGCGCACGCAGGCGGAACGCCGCCGCGCAAGCCGTGAAAAAATTATCCGCGAAGCCTCGCGCTTGTTTGCCGAGTACGGCTATCGGGGTGCCAAATTGGCGGAGATCGCCCAGGCTGTGGGCATGAGTGAGCCGGGGCTGTTACACCACTTCCCCAGCAAGGAACATTTGCTCATCGCTGTTCTGGAAGAGCGCGACCGGGTGGATCGTGAGCGCTTTGGACAGGATGTTCTGGAAGAGCGCCGCAATCTGCTGGAAGGGCTGCGCGCGCTGGTGGCGCACAATGAAACTGTGCCCGGTTTGGTGCAGTTATTTATTGTGTTAGCCGCTGAGAGTCTTCAGCCGGATCATCCGGCGCATGGCTATTTCTCGGCGCGCTATCAGCAGGTGCGTGACTCAATAGTCGAATTGCTGCGCCAATCTCAGCAAAGAGGGGAAATCCGTAACGATGTCTCTGCGGAAGAACTGGCGGCGATGGTGGTGGCGTTGATGGATGGTTTGCAAATTCAATGGCTCTTTCATCCTGAGCAGGTAAAGATGAGCGCCGTGTTTGACGCTTTCCTGAGCCTGCTGAAGGTGAAAACTCCCGAAAAGTCTGTATGAGAACCTGGCGGCAGTGGATTCTTGGAAGCCTGCTGATATTTTTCATCGGGTGGGCAATGGGGTGCACAGCCCCTCCGACGCCTGCAGGGGAGAATTTCCCCACGTTTACCCCTGCAGGGACGCTTGTTCTCTACCGCACTCGCACGCCCAGTCCAACTCCACAGGCTTCGCCGACGCTCACTCTGCCTTTGCCTTCCCCCACCCCTACGCCGATTCGCCATGTGGTGAAGAAGGGCGAGGATATGTTTGGCATTGCCCTGCGTTACGGCATTGCCCCCCAAGCCCTGCTGGAAGCCAATCCCACAGTCAATCCGCGGGTGATGAGTGTAGGCACGGTATTGATTATCCCTGCCGCGGGATTGCCCACTCCTACCGGGCAGGTGCCCAGTCCTACCCCTCAACCCCTGGTGTTGGGCGAGCCGGTGTGTCATCCCGCGCTGGATGGCGGAGCGTGGTGCTTTGTTGTGGTGCAAAATCCGCTGGAGCAGGCGCTGGAAGATGTGGTGGCGGTGATCCGGGTTTCCGGCAATGCTCAGGGAGAGTTGCTGGAGCGCACAGCGTATGCTCCGCTTAATCTCTTGCCTGCCGGGAAACGCCTGGTACTCAGCGCGTATTTCCCTGCGCCTTTCCCTGAATCCCCGCAGGTGGCGGCAGAACTGCGCATGGCGCACCCTGTTCCTGCAGAAGACGTGCGCTACCTGCCTGCTGCGGTTGAGGTAGAGCAGGTACAAATCGCCTCTGACGGTAAGAGTGCGGTGATTGGGGGAAACATTATCCTGGGAGAATCTTCGGTTACGGCTCAGGTGCTCTGGCTGGCGCTTCAGGCTTTTGATGGAGCGGGTAAACCGGTAGGTGTTCGGCGTGTGGATATGCCTGCGCCTGCTCAGGGCGATCAGAGTGTTCCCTTCAAGGCAACAGTGTACAGCGCAGGTGCGCCTATTTCCTCTGTTGAAGTGCTGGTAGAAGCCCGTCCTTAGTCCTTCCAGACAAACACGAATGCCAGGTCGTTGACGTTGGTGCGGGTTGGACCGGTTTTGATTAAATCCCCCAGGGCTTCAAAGAACGTGTAGGCATCGTTGCGTTTCAGGTAATCCGCAGGGCTCATGCCCAGCGCGCGGGCGCGGGACAGCGTCTCGCCGCTCACCACAGCCCCCGCGGCATCGGTCGGGCCATCTCCTCCGTCGGTCGCCAGTGTGACGAGCAGGGCACTCAAGCCGTCCATGCCTTCTACTGCCCCCAGCGCCAGTTCCTGATTTCGTCCCCCTTTCCCCTCCCCTTTTACAGTCACGGTGGTCTCGCCGCCGCAAATCAGGCAGGCGGGTAAGGGCAGAGGCGACTGGTGCAGAACTTCTTCCCGGGCAATGGCGGCGAGGAACTGACCTGCCACTGAGGCTTCGCCCTGAAGGAAGGTGGTGAGGATGGCTGTGTGGAATCCTTCCTCCTGGGCTTGCTGGCGTGCGGCTTCAGCGGCAATACGGTTGCTTCCAATAACTGTGGTGAATACCTTTTCAAAAAGGGCATCGCCGGGCTTGGGAGTTTCGGGAAGGTGTCCATTCATCCCATTACGGAGAATTTGCCTGACCGATTCGGGAATTTCTCGTTCAAGGTCATACTGGCGAAGGATTTCCCATGCATTGGCGTAGGTGCTGGGGTCGGCGACAGCAGGTCCCGAAGCAATTACGTCCAGCGGGTCGCCCAGTACATCCGAAAGCACCAGACACACAGCCTGCGCCGGATAGAGCAGGCGAGCAATTCCCCCCCCTTTGAGGCGGTCGAGGTGCTTTCGCAGGGTGTTGATTTGTCGGATGTCTGCCCCGCAGCGTAAAAGCAGTTGGGTAAGGTATTGGATGTCGGTAAGTGAGACCCCCTGAGCCGGCAGGGTTGCCAGTGCTGAGGCGCCACCGGAAAGCAGAATGAAATAAAAATCTTCAGAGGTTGATTCGCGTAAAAATTCGCAAATTCGTTCCCCAGTCTGCACACTGCGCTCATCAGGGATGGGATGGGAAGATTCCAGGCAGGCGATTTTTGGGGAAATGGGTTGATCGGAGCGGGAACCGCTCTTGACAATCATCAACCCGTCATGCAGGTATTCTCCCAGAATCTCTGCCGTCGCCTGTGCCATGGGTTCGGCGGCTTTACCAATCGCCAGTAGACGGACCCGCCGGAAAGTTGAGAGATTCCAGGATGCAGAATGTACCGTAAGACAACCCTCCGTCCGGTGGACGAAACGCTGCACCGCCTGCGCGGGGTCTACTGCTTTTAAGGCGGCGTTCAAAATACGGCGGACCGTCTCTCGAATGGGAGAACGATCCACCGTAAAAGGGGTAAGAGTTACCTTGCCAGCAGGATATTCTCTGTTCCCCGGAGAAAACTCAGGATGGTCTGGACGCATGATAGAACTGAGCGTAGCGTTTGTCTGTTTTACCGATGTGGGTAATAATCCAGGTGAAAGCATCGTTGAGGGCTTTTCGGAAAGCCGTATCATCTGCCGATTCAATCGAAGGTTTCAGGGCTTCGAACGAATTGCGGAAATTTTCGTGGATTTTGCGGTGTTCCTCTATTTGGGGAAAACCAATTTGCTCCATGAAGGCTTCTTCATGAGAAAAATGCTCGTGAACGTAACGAGAAAGGGTTTCGTTGAAGTACTTGCGGGCTTCATCCCGTTTTCCTTCGCCAATCAGTTCATACACCTGGTTCAACAAGTCCACCAGGACTTGATGCTCCTGATCTACAGAGTCAATTCCCAGTTTAAATTCGACATCAAAGTTGAACATTTTGCCTGCCATGGTTTTCTCCTTAAACTCTAATCTAAAAGGTTTTATCCTGGTTTTTGTGATGGGTAAGGGTGTTACGCTGTGCAAAAATTCCACGGTAGGCTTCCGGGAAGTCTGCTTCCAATCTTTGAAGATGATTGTTTAATTGTTCGCGTAAGAACTCTATATGGGAAGTGGAATGGTCTGGCGAAAGATGGAGAACAAAAAACTCAAAGATGGAATTGGTCTCGGAATTTTCAATTTCTACTGCCAGTTGATGCGCGTCTCGCAGGGTGAGGATTTTCTCCGGGGAAATCTCTCCCATCTTTTGTAAGCAGTGGTTGAGTCTTCTGTCAAGGTCAGGATCAACCGGCTCTTTTCGCCGATGTTCAGGAAGCCCCTCTCTTAACTTCTCCAGATAAGCGGCATGTTCTTCTTCTTCGGTGGCGTACTCTTTCCAGAACTGGCAAATTTCTGGGTGGTGGTCGAACAAGCGGGTAAATTGCAGGTAAAGTGTACCTGTCATGCGTTCCAGTTGAACGGCTTTTTGCAAGGCCTTTTCTAAAGTCGAAGGAGTTGTTTCAGACATGCGCTCTCTCGAGAAAGATTCTGTTGTCAGACAATATTAATTATAATAACATAAAATCTCGAGGATCAATAAAAAATGTTATGAAATGGATAATAAAGGTTAAGGGTTTTCCTTGTTCGCGTTAATCTTTCTGCGGGATGCAGAAGTGCGAAAGGCTTCCGGAAGGTTTTGCTTCAACTGATGAATGCGTTCGTGAGTTTTCAAATGCGCGATTCCAGAGGGTTGGGTAATTTCTTGCGGGGCAAAATTCAGCACCATGAATTCATAGATGGCATGATTCTCCAACCCTTCTAACTGTAAAGCAATCCGGTAAGCCTCTTCCAGATTGTCAATGGGTTTTCCCGTGAGAATCAGCGTGTCTTCCAGACATTTCTGTACCCGGTGGAAGATTCCCGGATCGGCAATTTGCTCCAGTCTTTCTCTGGGTAAACGGTTCCGAATGGTTTCGAGAAAAACGGCTGCCTGATGATCCTCTTCAGAAAAGCGTTTCCAGAAATCGGCAATTTCTGAGGAATAATAGGTAAATAAAGCCGTGAGCCGGCTGTAAAAGGCTTCAGAGGCTTTTTGGAGTGCAATGGTCTGGTCAAACAGTTTTTGAATGGTTGGAAATTCAGCATTCATGGACCCAACTCCAGGGACGATAACTAGATTCTGTCTAATCAATATCCAAAATACCGAAAATCTCTGATAGGTTTTGAAAAAGACACCTTACCGTTTCATTATTATCTTAAACCCGCAATGGAAAATTTAGTATTGAAATATGGTTACAAACAATCAGCAAAGCACAACCTCACCGGCGAGGTGAGGTTGTGAAAACGTTTCCTGAATGATCAAGTCTCCCGGGCGAGTGACTTAATCAGCCCCATAGCGGCAAGCATGTCCAGGTTATGCTCGAACTTGAAATCCTCTACCCCTAATTCCTCAGCGCGTTGACGTTCTGCTTCTTCCAGACGCTTCAGGTAGGGCAGGGTGACTACCGGATGTGGAAGGTTCAAAATTTGCTGACGGATGGTTTCCAGACTCAGTGACTCGGGGAAAGGCAACGTGCCCAAATACTGCAGGACCGCTCTTGCGGCATTGATACCGTCTTTGCGGGCAATGCCAACCAGACCAGTGCTGGCTTTGCGTGCCCAGCCAGCCACAAACACGCCCTGAATGGGGCGTTGAGCGGCAGGGTCATAGGCTTCGTAACTGATGCCTTCTACTGGAAATCGCGGTTGCGGGTTCTTGACAAACTCATTTCCTTCTACAGGTAATCCCAATGCAGGGTCCACGCGATCCCCAATAGCAAAAATGACCGTATCCACCTCCAGGGTAATATACTTTCCCATTCCCCGCGCGATGACCTCGCCGTTGTCCTGACGATAGAGCATGGTCTGTTCTACTTCCAGTCCGCACACACGCCCATTTTCGTCCCCAAGAATGCGCACCGGCGAAGCCAGGAATTGCAGGCGGAAGGATGCTCCTCCGCATCCCTCTTCCACATGATCCTTTTCCAGCAGGGTGCGAATCAAACTGCGCATTTGATTGGGATCCTGGCCAAGGCTGACCATTTGTGGGGTGACGCGGTTCAGTTCCATCTCAACCGCTTCCACATCCAGACAGTTAATCACATGCTCCAGTTCCTTGGGGTCGAATTTGACTTCGGCGGGTCCGCGGCGGGCAACGGCGATGACCTCATCCACACGCCGTACGCGTAGCAGCCATTGAGTAATATCCAGCATGACATTCCCCACGCCAATCACCGCAACGCGTTTGCCGATTTCAAAAACCTTTTCACTGTACGGTGGTAGCCGGTTGTAGTGATAGACGAGATCTTTGGCGTGATAGACACCGCGCAGGTCTTCCCCGGGGATTCCCAACTGCTTTGTACCCTGTGCGCCTACCGCAACCAGCAGGGCGCTAAAGCCCATTGCTTTCAATTGTTCCAGAGTGAGATCGCCTTGAGTTCCAATGGTTACGTTCCCGTAGTACTCAATCCCATCCCGTTCCAGAATTTGTTTGAACTGGGTGCGCAAACCGGCTTTCATGCGCAGTTTAGTCGGGTAAATGCCGTATTCTGCCAGACCCCCCGGTTTGATATCGCGGTTGAACAAAAACACCCTCACGCCATTTTCAGCCAGTTCCCGGGAGGCGAATAACCCCGCCGGGCCGGCGCCGATTACGGCTACCAGATGTGTGGTGACAGGTTGAATCTTTTCCACAAAGCAAGCCCTCCCTGCACAAATGAGCACAACTTGGATGTATTATACCCCTATTGGTTTGATCCGTTCGTTTTTAAAAGTCATGCTATAAATTAACTTATGGATAGCACACAACCTTTGTCTGAAAATTCTCCCAAATCCTCTTTTTCGCTCGCTTCATTGAAAATTGCACCGGCTTTCTGGACAATTGCCAGCATCCTTTCTCTGATCGTCAACCTGATTTTGGTCATCGTGTTACTGGTGCTGGCAACCCAACTGTTCACTCTCAAACGGGTTATTCAGGATCAGGTACTGGGCGGCTTATACCGCAATTTTATCCTGATGGATCAGGCGCATATCCGCACTACCATCCCTGTCAGTACAGAAGTTCCGGCGCGTTTTACCCTGCCCCTGGAGACCGAAACAGTGGTCGTGCTGACAGAAGATACCTTCCTGCAGGGCGCAACCGTCCGGGAATTGACAACCGGCGGGCTGACCATCCGCAACGCTCCAGCGGATATTGTGTTGCCTGCAGGGACGCGTTTGCCCGTGGCGCTTAACCTGGACGTGCCGGTTGATCAGATGATTCCTGTCAACCTTAACGTGCAGGTGGACATTCCGCTCAGCCAGACGGAATTGCACCAGCCTTTTGTAGGCTTACAGGAAGTGGTGCGTCCGTACTACAAGATGCTCGACGACCTGCCGGATTCCTGGGGTGAACTGCTCTGCCGCTCCGCCGCAGGCTCGCTGTGCGATTCACTCTTTCGATGATTCACCTTACAAAAGGTCACATGGACTCACCGACTCTGTTCACAAAGCTCGCCAACGGCTTGACGGTGCATCTGAAAGAGATTCACACTGCCCCGCTCATCAGTCACTGGGTCTGGTATCGGGTGGGTTCTCGAAATGAAGTGCCCGGGAAGACGGGATTGTCTCACTGGGTGGAGCATTTACAATTCAAAGGGACGCCCCGTTTTCCGCCCTCTGTGCTGGATAAAGCCATCTCGCGGGAAGGTGGAGTGTGGAATGCCTTTACCTATCTGGACTGGACAACTTATTATGAAACGCTCCCCGCCGATCGCATTGGGCTGGCGCTGGAACTGGAAGCCGATCGGATGATCAACAGCGTTTTTGACCCTGCCATGGTGGAAGCCGAGCGTACGGTCATCCTCTCTGAACTGGAGGGCAATGAAAATGAGCCGCTTTTCCAGTTGGGACGCGCTGTTCAGCAAGCCAGTTTTCAGCATCACCCGTATCGCAACGAGGTGATTGGCAACCGCGAGGATTTGCTTCAGATCACCCTCGAGGATTTGGTTCAGCATTACCGTCAGTATTATGTCCCCAACAATGCTCTGATTGCCATCGCTGGAGACTTTCGTCTGGAGGAGATGCTCCAGCGGGTACGTGAGGTGTATGAAAGCCTTCCGGCGGGGGAGATTCCCCCTCGTAATATTCCCGTCGAACCGTCCCCTTCGGGAGAGAAACGACTGGAAGTTCACGGTCCCGGGGAGACGGCTTATATTCAGGTAGCCTATCGGGCGCTCCCGGCGGCGCATCCTGATTTTGCCGTTTTAATGGTGATTGACAGTTTGCTCTCCGGACCTGCCAGTTTGAATATGTTTGGCGGCGGTGGAATTTCCAACAAAACCAGCCGGTTGTACCGTGCGCTGGTTGAAAAAGAACTGGCGGTTGGCGTTGGCGGGGGGGTGCAAGCCACCATCGATCCTTTCCTCTTTGAAATCACCATCACACTTCCGCCGGTATATCACCCCGATCAGACGCTGAGAGCCTTCGATGAGCAGATTGTAAGGCTGATGGAAACTCCAGTGACATCGAAAGAGATTCAACGTGCGATTAAGCAAGCCCGTGCCCTCTTTGCCTATGGCAGCGAAAACATCACCAACCAGGCTTTCTGGTTGGGATATGCTGAAATGTTTGATCATTACGACTGGTTTGTGCATTATCTGGATCGGCTGAGTCAGGTAACCCCCATGGATGTTCAGCGGGTAGCCCAGCAGGTGTTGACTCCCCAGGGAAGAGTGGTCGGATTTTATCTCCCTGAAGGAAACCTTCCAGGAGGTGCTCCATGAGCCTGGCGCGTCCGGAGATTTTGCAGACTCTGCCCGGTCCGGAGGATATCACCCGTGTTGAATTACCTAACGGTATCGTTGTGCTGGTTAGAAGCAACTTTGAAAGCGCTTCGGTTACATTAAGCGGCTATTTACCGGCTGGGGGACTGTTTGACCCTCCCGAAAAACTGGGGTTAGCCCACTTTACTGCATTGGGGCTGACGCGTGGAACAGAACGTCATCATTTCCAGCAGATTTTCAATTTGCTTGAGTCGGCAGGGGCATCTTTGGGATTTGGCGCCAGTGTGTATAACATTAACTTTGGCGGTCGGGCGCTGGCAGAGGATCTCCCTCTGTTGCTGAGTTTGCTGGCGGAATGCTTGCGTATTCCGCGCTTCCCCCAAAAGCCCATTGAGCGTCTGCGTCGTCAAATTCTCACCGGTATCGCCATTCGTGACCAGGATCCGGCAGACCGCGCCGAAATGATGTTCGATGAAGTCCTTTTCCCCAATCATCCCTTTGGCAAGCCTACCGATGGAACCCGTCATACCATTGCCCGGATTACCCGCGAAGATTTACTGGCTTTTCACCGCCATTACTTTGGGCCGCGCGGGATGACCCTGGTCATTGTAGGGGCAGTATCTGCCGAGCAGGTTCTGGAAGAGGTTCAGCGCACGCTTGGTGATTGGCAAAACCCTCTTCAGCCGGCTTTTCCTGAAATTCCGGCGGTTGCTCCCCTTGCTCAGAGCGTGCGCAGCCATATTGCACTCCCGGGCAAGGTGCAAACCGAACTGGTGATGGGCACGCTGGGACCTTCACGCCTCTCGCCGGATTTCATGCCCGCCTCTCTGGGAAATAACATCCTCGGGCAGTTTGGGCTGATGGGGCGGATTGGCAATGTGGTGCGCGAACAGGAAGGCTTAGCCTACGAAGCCAGCACCAGTTTGAACGCCTGGAAGGACGCCGGCACCTGGGAAGTCACGGCAGGGGTCAACCCGGCAAATCTCCAGCGTGCCATTGACCTCATCCTGGCGGAGATTCGCCGTTTCATTGCTGAGCCGGTCAGTTGGGAGGAACTGCGCGACAGTCAGTCGCACTATCTGGGACGGTTGCCGCTCTCTCTGGAGTCCAATGCGGGGGTTGCCCATGCCATCCTGAATCTGGAGCGTTTTCAGTTGGGCTTGGATTACTATAAACGTTATCCGGCGCTGGTGGAGAGTGTGACCCCCGAACAAATTCTCGAAGTTGCCCGCCGTTGGCTGGACCCGGAACGGTTTGCCATTATCAGCGCGGGTCCCCCCATGGAGTGAAATGATTCTGCGTACCGGTGTGGATATTGTCGAAATTCAGCGCCTGGAGCAGGTCAATCCTGCCATCCGCGAGCGTTTTATCCGCAGGGTATTTACCCCGCTGGAGATTGAACTGGCGCGGGGGTCGTATGCCAGTCTTGCCGGGCGTTTTGCCGCAAAAGAAGCCGTTTCCAAAGCCCTGGGGACGGGAATCGGTCCGGTTTCCTGGCAGGATATCGAAATCCGCCGCGATGCCAGCGGCGCGCCGGTGTTGTATCTCCACGGCAGAGCCGCAGAAGTAGCCCGCTTGCTGGGACTCACCACCTGGTCGGTGAGCATCAGTCATGGGCGCACCCATGCGGTAGCCATGGCGGTGGCTTTGGGCGAAGGCAGGGAGTGAAATCGGAAACGACAGAAAGCCTTTCATCCCAAAAAAGAACATGCCCCTCAAGGGGGCACGTTCTTTCATTGAGACAAGGAGGAGGAACTACACAGCGATTTCATCTGCGGCAGCGGGCAATTGATAGCCCAGACCGCGCAGGGTTTTCTTCAAGTCAATCAGCGCTTTGCGCCCAAAACCTTCAACATTGAGCAGAGCCGCTTCGCCCTGTTCCAGGAGGGCAATGACCTGCCCGACGGTGGTGATGCCAGCCTTTGCCAGCGCTTCTGTGGGGCGGGTGCCCAGGTTAAGCGAGGCAATGGGTCGTTCCAGTGAAGTGCGCGCTTCTTCGCGGGCTTTTTTCTGCTCTGCAAAGGATTGGCGCGCCTGCAGTTTGCGGTAGAAGCGATCAACCTGTCCTTCAGTATCCACAATGCGGGTCTGCTCACCCGTGTAGAAGGGGTGGCACTTGGAGCAAATTTCGGTGCGGATCACTTTCTTGGTTGAGCCGGTCGTCCAGGTATTGCCGCAAGCGCAAATGACCTGTGCGTCGGGGTAGTACGTAGGATGAATGTCTTTCTTCATGCTCTTTTCCTTTCGACCGGCAATCCGTCTTTCTTTCACCGGAAAAGCGGGACGGTGCCGGATGCGAGGTAATAATTTTACTCAGTCACAGGGGCTTCCGGTTCGGGGATAACCGAAACCATCTTGCGCCCGTTGGGCAGGGTTTTGTAGACGACGATCCCATCAGCCACTGCGAAGAGGGTATCGTCTTTGCCAACCTTCACATTCAGCCCCGGTTTAATGCGGGTACCGCGCTGGCGAACCAGAATATTGCCCGAGAGCACTTTCTGCCCCGCATAGCGTTTCACGCCGAGGCGTTGGGAATTGCTGTCACGTCCATTGCGGCTGGAGCCGCCACCTTTCTTGTGCGCCATATCTCTTACTCCGCTTCAATCGAATTTACCAGCAAACGGGTATACGTTTGGCGGTGACCCGTCTTGACGCGAATGCGCTTCTTGGGGCGATAATGGAAGTTGATCAGTTTGGGTCCCTTGAAGTGCTCGACCACGGTTGCATTCACCGCTGCGCCTTTCACCACCGGCGCACCCACCGACACCTGCTCGCCATCTACGAGCAACAGGACACGATCCAGTTTGACCGACTGCCCGGGTTCAACCTTGAGCAGGTCCACTTCAATCGTGTCACCTTCGACGGCTTTGTACTGTTTGCCGCCCGATTCAACAATTGCGTACTTCATACACACTCCTCAATCTTCACTTCGCCTTGGTATCCGCGTTGTTGTCTTTCTCCCGCCGACCCAAGGGGAAGTTGGGGAAACAGATTTTTACCCCAGCCAGAGACCTGCCCGGGGCGAAGGGGAATTATACTGATGAATAAGGAGTCTGTCAAGCGCCGTTTTGAGCGCGGCGGATGATTTGACTGGCGGCGCGGTACAGCCGATCGCGGATTGCAAGCCCTAAACCACCGGTGCCAAAATCGCGTACCAGCAAAATATCGATTCCGGCTTCATCCATGGCGCGCATCCCCGCATACAGGTTGCGGGCTACCGCCGCCAGATCGCTCAGCGAGCCCAGCGCCAGCCGAGCCAGTGCAGGAAAATGAGCATCCAGATAGGTCAGGTCTTCATCCGCCACAAGCGCTCCCACCCGTAAGCCCTCTTTCTTTGCTTGAGCGACCTGATGGGTAAATTCTTCCCATAACTCTTGCGTTTGGGGAATTTCCAGCAGGATGAGGCGGGCATGATGAGGAGCGTAATGCTTATCCAGTAAGCCCGGCGAGGCTTGGGCTTCTTCCTGAGAGGCTTTTCTTTCCAGTAATTCCACCCGTCCCAAAACCGCTTCGAGCGCTTCGCGGGAAATTCCCCCCGGACGCAGGATGCGAGGGATGGGAGCAGTGATATCCAGCACGGTCGATTCCACGCCGATAGGAGTGGAGCCGCCATCCAGTACCATCTCGATGCGCCCTTCCAGATCGCGCAGGACGTGCTCGGCACTGGTGGGGCTGACGCCGCCAAAGCGGTTTGCCGAAGGAGCGGCAATGGCTAACCCGCTCATTTGCAACAGTGCCTGCGCCACCGGATGAGATGGCACACGCACGGCTACAGTATCCAGCCCGGCAGTGACAGAAAGAGGTACGTTGTCTCCGCGGGGCAGGATGAGGGTCAAGGGCCCGGGCCAGAAATGCTCTGCCAGGGTGGATACGATGGTCGGGATAGTTTTTACCACCATGGGGAGTGCATCTGCCGAAGGAAGATGGACAATCAGCGGGTCGTTTGCCGGGCGTCCTTTGGCTTCGAAGATGCGTTGAACGGCTCTGCCGTCCAGGGCGTTACCGCCCAATCCATAGACGGTTTCAGTGGGGAATGCCACCAGCCCGCCGCTTCGCAGGCATTCGGTGGCTTCCAGCAGGGCATCCAGTGCCGGGGAATGAGAATCGACAAAAATGCGACGTGTCACGCGCCCAATCATACCAGCCCGAAGCCATTTTCGCAAATTGGCTCAGCGCAGTTTGCGGTAATCGCCTTCTCGCACGGTGACCCCGATAGTATCCAGATGCTCCAGAAAGCCCAGCGCGTATTTGCGGGTGGTATTCAGCGCGTCGCGAAATTCTATGACGGTGAGGGTAGGGGAGTGTTGAAAGTGACGCTTGACCCAGTCGAGCATGGTGTCGTAATCTTCCTTGCGGAAGACCACATCCGGCGAGACCTGTACCAGCCTGCCACTTTCAACCAGCGCCTGATAGATTTCTTCACCTACCTCTGTCTGTGCTTCTCTGACCGAGGGAGGCGTAAAGGGTGCCGAGGCAAACCGGTTCAGCAGGCGGTCAATAAGCATCTGTTGCTGAGGGGTAAACTGTACCTTGAAAGCAGGCAAAGCCAGAGAGGTGCCCTCTTCCCGTAGCCGTCCTTCCTGTACCCAGCGTCTCAAGCAGGCATTGAAAACCCGTGCCGGCATTTTTAAGCGGCTTTTCAATTCCTCGCGGGGAATACCGCGTCTCAAAGAAAAGCGGGAGTGAAAGGCTTGCATTTCCTTTTGCAAGCGGTCGCATTCCATCTGCCATTTTTCCCGGGTAGTTGCCAGCAGGTCGCTTTCCGGAGAGGGGACACCTTCTTCGAGTAAAACCACGCTTTCTTTTTCAAGCAAGTACTGTAATGCGGGGGCCAAGCGTTCGGAACTCATTCGGGTGTGGCTGAGTGCCTCTTTCAAGGGCGCAATTCCCGCACGCTGTAAGGCTTCAAGAACGATTTCTTCCGGGTTGCCTTCCCGTAGGGCTTGCAGGCGCTGGAGAACTGCCGTGTCAAAGCGGCGGTACAGTTTGGGGGGATGCGGATCGAGCACCTCGCCGCCACCCAGAGTTTCGGCAGGGGATGGACGCCGCAGGATGTAGCGGTCGCCACGCACTGCTACCACCGGCTCGCGCAATACCAGTTGAAGCCAGCCCTCTTCGCCGGGATTTAAGACCTCCTTGCCCAGCAAGCGCACACGCGCAATGACTTCAGCACTGCCCAGGAAAAGTTTGACCTCGCTGGAATGGCGCAGGGGCAGGCTGAGATCAGGAAGCAGGCGAAAGTGCACGTCCAGCACCTGGGTGGGTTGATACGTCCCCGGGTGTGCCACCACCTGCCCGCGGCGTACCTCATCGACGTTCACACCACTGATGTTGATGGCGGTGCGGCTTCCCGGCACAGCCGTTTGTTCTTTGGTTTTGTGGGTTTGCAGTCCGCGAATGCGTCCGCGCAGTCCACCGGGGAGGATTTCCACGTCCTCGCCCACGCGAAAACTGCCATCCAGCAGGGTGCCGGTGACGATGGTTCCGAAGCCCGAGATGGTAAAGACGCGATCAATCGGCAGTCGGGGGCGTTTCAGGTCGGGGCGGGGTGGCTGCTGAGCCAGGCAGGCTTCCAGCGCGCTGACGAGTTGAGCCAGCCCTTCACCCGTCCGGGCTGAAACAGGGACAATCGGGGCATTTTCCAGAACCGTGCCGTGTACAGCATGTTGCACATCCGCACGCACCCAATCCAGCCATTCGGCATCGGGTGCCAGATCGGCTTTGGTCAGGGCAATCACTCCCGCGGGAATTTGCAGTAAATCCAGAATGGCAAGGTGTTCGCGGGTTTGTGGCATGATGCCTTCGTCCACTGCTACAACGAATAAAGCCGCATCAATGCCCCCTACACCGGCAAGCATGTTTTCGATGAAATCGCGATGTCCCGGCACGTCCACAATCCCCACCGACTCGCCGGATGGCAGGGTCATCCAGGCAAAGCCGAGGTCAATGGTCATCTCGCGCTCTTGCTCTTCCTTCAATCGGTCAGGATGAATGCCGGTGAGGGCAGCAACCAGCGTGGATTTCCCATGATCAACGTGACCAGCCGTGCCGATGACGCGCATAATTGACTTATCCGCCCCGTCCAAAGGTGCGGTCGTACTCTTCCATCCACTGATGCGCCAATGCCAGCAGAGTTTGCAGACGTTTCTGCGTTTCCTGGGTGATATTGTGCAGGGTATCGTTGATGTCCTGCAGGGCGTCCTGCAATGCCGTAAGTTGGTCCTGAATACGCTCGTTTTGACGGGCGTTTTCGCGCAGTTGTTCTTCCTGCACCAGCGTGTAGTTTGTCCAGCGTTTCTGATCGTCGGCGCGGAAAGTCATCCATTCCTGACGGAAGCGTTCCTCGGTCAAGCGCTGCATTTCGGTGATTTCGTTGATGCGCCGCTCGAACTTCTGGGTGATTTCCTCAAAGGCTTCCTGAGCGCGTTTGACTGCGCGGTGGGTGCTGTCCAGCGCCTGTGCCTGGGTATCCAGCCCCTGCGCCAGGCGTTCGATGGCTTCAAAGCGCGATTGCCAGTCTTTCCAGATGCGCTCGCGTTCCACCTGCATCATATTGACCTTATCTATGAAGGCGGTTTGGGCTTGACGGCGCTCGCTTTCGGCGGTTTGAATTTCTGTCAGGCGGGTTTCCAGTTTACGGCTTCCATCAGAGAGCAATTCCACTTTACCGCGCAGTTCTTCCAGCCGTTTGCGAATGGCAGAAACCTCGCCCTGCAGGTCGGTCATGCGCTTGGTTTCCTGTTTTTGAGCTTCTTCGATGAGCTTTTGCGCCCGACGGTATTCTTCTTCGGATCTGCGGGATTCCACCAGTTTCACTTCCAACCCCTCAATCAAACGGGAAAGGCGGAAGTCCTCTTCCACGCGCGCCTGCAGATTCTTGCGCAGTTCCGGCAAAATTTCGATGTTCTTGCGCAGTTCGCCGATGGCGCGGTTGAAGGTGTCCAGGTCATCCTGACGCACCTTCTCCATGTCTCGGTTGTACTCGGCACGCAGTCGTTCGATGTTCTCAATGGTGCGGGTAAATTCACTGCGTACCTGCAGAATGGCGGCGTCTATCTGGTCGAAACGGGTTGACAGGGTACTCAGGCGGGAAACTTCGCCTTCCAGTTCTTTAACTTTGCTCTGCACATCGGGCAGCCCTGCTTCCAGGCTTGCCAGTCGTTGCTCTAGGGTATCAATAATGGCTTTGTCTTTGCGACGCTCGCCTTCCAACCATTCAATTCGTTTTTGCAGTTGTTCAAGATCCATGGGGGTGTTTTCCTGTTCGAGGGTCCACAAATTTTCTGTTTGAGTCGAAAAAATTATACCTTATTCAACTAAGGTGCGTGTACAACTGCGGAAAGATTTGCCTGTGCTACAATCTTCTTATCCATAATGTTCTGTTTGGAGGTGTGCTGTGGAATATCGTTTGTTGGGTCGAACGGGTGTGCGCGTCAGCCAGTTGTGTTTCGGCACGATGACCTTTGGCGGCGATGCCGATGAAGAAACCTCTGCCGCGTTGTACCGCCGCTGTCGGGAGGCGGGAATTAACTTTTTCGACTGTGCCAATATTTATAATGGTGGTAAGTCCGAAGAACTGCTGGGGCGTTTTGTCAAAGGGCATCGTCAGGAAGTGATTTTGACCAGCAAAGTGTATTTTCCGCCCAACCAGGATGTCAATGCGCGCGGCGCAACCCGCCGTAACATTATGCTTAATGTAGAGGAAAGTCTGCGCCGTCTTGGCACCGATTATCTGGATGTGTATTTCATCCACCGTTTTGATGAACTCACACCGTTAGAAGAGACGCTCCGCGCGCTGGATGATCTGGTGCAGGCGGGCAAGGTGCTTTACCTGGGCGCCAGCAACTTTGCCGCCTGGCAAATTGCCAAGGCGCTGGGCATCTCGGCGCGTTATGGCTGGTCGCCGTTTGCGGTGATTCAGCCCATGTACAATCTGGTCAAACGCCAGGCAGAGGTGGAAATCCTCCCGCTGGCGCTTTCTGAAGGTTTGGGGGTGATTCCTTACAGCCCATTGGGGGCTGGCTTGCTGACAGGAAAATACGGTGTAACTTCCCGCCCGGAACAGGGCAGACTGGTGGAGCATCCCATCTACAAGGTGCGCTATGGCGATGAATGGATGTATGAGGTTGCCGAGCGCTTTGTGCATTTTGCGCGCGAGCGGGGCTACTCTCCCGCGGCGCTGGCAGTGGCGTGGGTGGGCAGCCACCCGGCGGTGACAGCGCCGATTATCGGGGCGCGCAATCTGGCTCAACTGGAAGAGTCACTCCTGTCGCTCCAAATTCAGATGACACCCGAACTGCGTGCGGAAATCTCATCGCTCTCTCCGGAACCGCCACCTGCTACCGACCGCACCGAAGAAGCCCGCGGTAAGGGCATGTAAAGGGTTTATCAGAATTTTATTAAAGAAGGGATGCCCTGCTTGACGATGCCCTTTGAGCATGGTATGATTATTTTCGAGTTTTTAGCACTCTACGTGTTAGAGTGCTAAATTTAGAGAGAGCCATGAACAGAGAACCGACCGAACGACAGAAATTCCTGCTGGCGCTGGTGGTGCATGAATATGTGCGCACGGCACTGCCGGTGGGTTCGCGTACCCTGGTGGAGCAGTATAAACTGGATATGTCTTCTGCCACCGTGCGCAACGAACTGGCGGCGCTGACCGAGATGGGATACCTGCGTCAGCCGCACACTTCGGCGGGACGGGTGCCTACCGAAGAGGGCTACCGCTTTTTTGTCGGACGGTTGATGCAGGAAACAGCCCTTCCCGATTCCACACGCCACACCATTACCCACCAGTTTTATCAGATGGGCACGGATGTGGAGCAGTGGATGCGCCTTGCCGCCAGCGTGCTGGCGCATCAGTCCCGTGCCGCCTCTCTGGTGACGGCGCCGCACCCTGAACGGGCGCGCTTAAAACATCTGGAATTGATTTCCACCCGCGGGCGGCAGGTGTTGATGGTGCTGGTGATTGTGGGGGGTGAGATTCGTCAGCGCATCCTCACGCTTTCTGAGCCGATTCCGCAGGAAAAACTTTCTGAGGCGGCGGAACGCATCACCCGTCAACTGCAAGACTGCGACGCGGACGGTATCCGCGCCGTGCGAAGCCGCTTCGATGGGCTGGAATACGATGTTCTTGGTTATGTGGTCGAAGATCTGGACAAGACCGAACGCACCATTGCGGGAGAAATCTTCACCGATGGGTTGACCAATGTGCTGGCAGAGCCTGAATTTTCTAACTCCGAAGAAGCCCGTCGGGCGCTTCGTCTGCTGGAGGAACGCTCGCTGTTGCAGGAACTGCTGGCTCGCACGGTATTTGCAACCAATTCGGTGGGTGGGGTTCAGGTGCTGATTGGAGGTGAAGGCACCTGGGAGGACTTGCGGCAGAGTTCCCTGCTTCTCACCCGTTATGGCGTGCCGGGGCAGGCGACGGGGACCCTGGGAGTGCTGGGGCCCATGCGCATGGCATATGGACGGACAATTTCCACCCTGCGTTTTCTGGCGGGATTGCTCAGCGATCTGGTTGCTGAAACGCTGGTGGAGGATGAAAATCACACCAACTAACTTTTGGCGTGGGTGATACCATGAGCAAACGGAGTAAAACAGTGAAACAAGAAGAAACCAAACCCGAAGCGGAGAGTGTTGTGTCCGAAACTCAACCTGCCGCTTCAGTTGATGCCGAACAGGTTGCCCAAACCGCTGAGACGGCAGAACGAGAGGCTTTAAAAGAGGAGGTTGAAGCCCTGCGCCAGCGGGTCAAAGCCCTGGAGGAGTACATTCGCGAACTGGAAGGCAAGCAAAAAGAGTATATTGAGGGCTGGGCGCGCGAACGGGCGGATTTTTCCAATTACAAGCGGCGCATCGAGCGGGAGCAGGCAACCCTTGCCCAGAATATTACCGGCGAGATTCTCAAAAAATACCTGCTCATTCTGGACGATATGAGTCGCGCCATGAAGATGCGCCCCAAAGATGGCGAAGCCGCTTCCTGGGCGGATGGTATTGAACTGATCTACCGCAAACTGCAAAGCATTCTGGACGCCGAAGGTATTCAGCGCATCCCTGCCGAGCAGGAAATGTTCGACCCCATGCGGCATGAAGCCATTACGTATGAGGAAAGCCCCGAGCATGAGAGCGGGCAGATTATCGAGGTTTTACAGGATGGTTATACACTGGGAGACCGTGTTTTACGACCCGCAAGGGTGCGAGTAGCGCGATAGGAGGCATAATTTACCATGGGAAAAATCATTGGAATTGATCTGGGAACTACTAACTCTGTGGCAGCCGTCATGATGGGCGGTGAGCCGGTCGTCATCCCTTCGGCGGAAGGGGAGCGCCTGGTACCTTCGGTGGTGGCGTACAACAAGAATCACGAACGTTTGGTTGGACGCCCTGCGCGCAATCAGGCAATCATCAATCCCGAAAATACCATTTTCTCCATCAAGCGCTTCATGGGGCGCAAGTACGATGATCCGGAAGTTCAGCGCACCATCAGCCGCGTTCCCTACAAAGTCACCAAAGCCCCCAATGGAGATGTGCGTGTGATTCTGGATGGACGCGAGTACTCGCCCCCGGAAATCTCCGCCATGATTCTGGCGAAAATCAAAGCCGATGCCGAAGCCTATCTGGGCGAGCCGGTAACGCAGGCGGTGATTACCGTTCCGGCGTACTTCAACGATGCCCAGCGCAATGCCACCAAGGATGCCGGTAAGATTGCCGGTTTGGAAGTGTTGCGCATCATCAACGAGCCGACGGCTTCTTCGCTGGCTTATGGTTTGGATAAAAAGAAGAACGAAGTCATTGCCGTGTACGACCTGGGCGGCGGCACGTTCGATATCTCCGTTCTGGATGTGGGCGATGGCGTTTTCCAGGTGCGTTCCACCAGCGGCGATACCTTCCTGGGCGGTGACGACTTCGACCAGCGCATCATGGATTACCTAATTAATGAATTCAAGAATGAGACGGGCATTGACCTGCGCAACGACCGCCAGGCGCTTCAGCGTCTGAAAGAAGCCGCCGAGAAAGCCAAGATTGAACTCTCCAGCATGCTTCAGACCGAGATCAACCTGCCCTACATTACCGCTGATGCTTCTGGTCCCAAGCATCTGGTGATGACCCTCACCCGTGCTAAACTGGAGCAACTTACCGGCGATCTGGTCGAGCGCACTCTCGAACCGGTGCGCCGCGCTTTGCAGGATGCCGGTTTACAACCCGGGGATGTCCACGAGGTGGTGCTGGTGGGTGGCATGACCCGCATGCCCGCGGTGCAGGAAGCCGTACGCCGCATGTTCGGCAAAGAACCGCACAAGGGCGTCAACCCCGATGAGGTAGTGGCAGTGGGCGCGGCAATCCAGGCGGGTGTGCTGGGTGGTGAAGTTAAGGATATCCTCTTGCTGGACGTCACCCCGCTGACCCTCTCGGTGGAGACGCTGGGCGGTGTAGCCACGCCGTTGATTGAGCGCAACACCACCATTCCCACCCGCAAGAGCCAGATTTTCTCCACCGCTTCTGATGGACAAACCCAGGTGGAAATCCATGTGGTGCAGGGCGAACGCCCCATGGCGGCGGATAACAAATCGCTGGGCCGCTTCATCCTGGATGGCATCCCGCCGGCGCCGCGCGGTGTGCCGCAAATTGAGGTGACGTTCGATATCGACGCCAACGGTATCCTCAAAGTGACCGCCATGGACAAAGCCACCGGCCGCAGTCAGCATATCACCATCACGGCGTCTTCCGGGTTGAGCGAAGCCGAAATTGAGCGCATGCGCAAGGAAGCCGAAGCCCATGCCGAAGAGGACCGCCGCCGCAAGGAACTCATCGAGACCCGCAATCAGGCGGATAATACCATTTACACCGCCGAGAAATTGCTCCGCGAACAGGGAGAGAAGATCCCTGAAGATCTGAAGAAGCAGTTGAATGAGCAAATTGTGCAGGTGCGCAATGCCATGAATGGCGACAACATTGCCGATATCCGCTCCAAGTCCGATGCCTTGATGCAGTTGGTGCAGAAAGTGGGTGCCAGCATGTATCAGAGTGGCGCGCCTGCGGGTGGTGACGGCTCAGGCAGCGCAACCGGCGAAACCCAACCCGGCGGTGATAACGTCGTGGATGGCGAGTTTAAAAATCTGTAAACATTGAAGCGGGATTCCCCTCGTTGGACAATGTGGATGAGGGGAATCCCTCAATCGTGATACAATTCAGCGAGTGGTCTTAAGAAAAAGGCCACTCGCTTAGTGGTGACTATGACACAGAGAGATTACTACGAAGTACTGGGTGTTCCACGAACGGCTACACCGGAAGAGATCAAGTCTGCTTTCCGGAATTTGGCACGTCAGTACCATCCGGATGTCAACAAGAGCCCGGATGCTGAAGAGAAGTTTAAAGAAATCAACGAAGCCTACGCGGTGCTTTCGGATGCCGAAAAGCGCGCCGCTTATGACCGCTATGGACATGCCGGTTTGAACGGCATGGGCGGAATGCCCGATTTCTCCACCATTGACCTGAGCGATATCTTCGAGGAATTGTTTGGCTTTGGCATTGGTATGGGAAGTCGCCGTGCCAGCCGCAATGCACCGCGCCGTGGCGCGGACCTGAATACCACCCTTACCCTGACCTTTGAAGAAGCCGTTTTTGGCTGCGAGAAAGAAGTCGAGTTTACCCGCGACGAGATTTGCTCGTCCTGCCGGGGCAGCGGTGCCGAGCCGGGCACGCGCCCTCAACGCTGTGTGACCTGCGGCGGGCGCGGCGAAGTGCGCCAGGTGCGCCAGACTATTTTGGGTTCCATGGTACAGGTGATTACCTGCCCGACCTGTAATGGCAGCGGAGAGGTTATTGATTCACCCTGCCGAACCTGCCGCGGGCGGGGATTGGAGCGCAAGACGGTGCGCAAAGTGGTTGCCATTCCGGCTGGTATCGACAGCGGACAACAAATCCGCCTGGCAGGTGAAGGTCAGCCCGGAGTCAATGGCGGCCCCAATGGCAACCTGTACATTGAGATTCAGGTTAAACCGCATGCCTATTTCCGACGCAAGCAGGATGATATTCTATTGAATCTGAACATCAACATAGCCCAGGCAACCCTGGGCGCTGAGGTGGAAGTGCCAACGATTGACGGCAAGACCACTCTGAGCATTCCCCCCGGAACTCAGCCCGGCAAAGTATTCACTCTGAAGGGCAAGGGTGTGCCTCATCTTCGTTCCAATGGGCGCGGCGACCAACTGGTGATTATCAATGTGGAAGTGCCTACCCGCCTGACCCAGGAACAACGCCGCCTGTTTGAACAGTTAGCCCAAACCTTAGGGAGCGAAGTGAAGCCGCAGGAAAAAAATTTCTTCGAACGCTTGCGAGACTTTTTCTAAATCTAAATTCCGGGGCGCTGAGCATAGCGCCCTTTAACTTTTGTATTGAGAGGTTGTTATGTCCAATGCTCCCCACTGGCTGGAAGTATCCATTACTGTTGACCCTGAACTGGGCGAAGCCGTTTCGGAAGTACTCAGCCGGTTTGTCTCCGGCGGCGTAGTGGTAGAAAGCGCCGTGCGTTATAACGATGCCGAAGACGAAGGCACGCCCTATGGTCCGGTCAAGGTGTACGGTTATCTTCCCATTGATGAGCATATTGAAGAAACCCGCCAGAAAGTGACCGAAGCCCTGTGGCATTTGGGCCAGATTCAACCGCTTCCCGAACCCTCTTTCCGTACCATTCAGGATGAAGACTGGATGGCGGCATGGAAACAGCATTACCGCCCCATTCCTGTGGGAGAGCGTCTGCTCATTCTGCCGGCATGGATGGCGCCCAACCCCGGAGAAACCCGCATCCCGGTGAAAATTGATCCCAGCATGGCGTTTGGCACGGGAACGCACCCCACCACGCAGTTATGTATGGCTTTTTTGGAGGATACGGTCATTCCCGGTAAGCCGGTCATTGATGTCGGGTGCGGCTCGGGTATCCTTTCGATTGGCGCGCTCAAACTGGGCGCCAGCCATGCCCTGGGGGTGGATATTGACCAGGCATCGGTCATTTCCACCCGTGAAAATGCTGAAGCCAACGGCGTACTGGAGCGCTTGGAAGTGGGCTTGGGTTCGGTGAGCGAGATTCTTGCCGGCAATTTCAGCCTTACACATGCCCCGCTGGTGCTGGCGAATATCCTTGCGCCGGTGATTATCCGCTTGTTCGATGCAGGATTGGCAGATCTGGTCAGCCCGGGTGGAACGGTAATTCTCAGTGGTATACTTGACACGCAAGCCCCGGATGTCCTGCTTGCCGCCGCCCAAAAAGGGCTGAAGTTCGTCGAACAGCGCCAGATCAACGATTGGGTGGCATTGCGCCTGATTAAACCGGTCTAGCCTGAGCAGGTCATAAAAAATCCCTCTCTCGCATGGGGTTGGAGAGAGGGATTTTCTTTTAAAAAACTCCCCTGTTATTCAGGGAAATTGCCTAAAATGTTCTCGATGCGTTCCAGAATGTCATCGTCGAGTTTTTCGGCAATTTCGGCGGCGCCCAGGTTTTCGTCCATCTGCTCCAGGCTGGATGCGCCGGTAATCACTGCGCTGACTTCTTTGCGGCGCAAAATCCAGGCGATGGCGAGTTGGGCGGTGGTGGCGTCCAGTTCGTTTGCCAGTTCGGTCAACTGCCGCACGATGGCAATGCGCTCCGGGGTGATTAAATCCCTCAGCCAGCCCATGCTTTCCATGGACGCCCGACTGCCCGCCGGAATGCCCTCGTTATACTTGCCGCTCAAAATGCCAAAGTACAGCGGACTGAAAGTAGTCAGCCCGATGCCGTAATCGCGGCACACCGGTGCCAGGAAATTCTCCACCCGCTTGCGGTGGAACATGTTGTACTGGGGCTGTTCCATGCTGGGACCAATCAGGTTGAGCGAGCGGGCGATGCCAATGGCTTCCATAATCTGATGCGGCTCCCACTCCGAAGTGCCCCAGTAGAGGATTTTGCCCTGACGAATCAGGTCATTCATCACCCAGACGACTTCCTCCACCGGTGTATCCGGATCGTAGCGGTGGCAGAAGTACAGGTCGAAGTACTCTACCTGCATGCGTTTGAGCGAGGCATGAATGGACTCCATCACATGCTTACGGGAGAGCCCGCGCCCGTTGGGCCCCGGCATGGTGGGCCAGAAGACCTTGCTGGAAAGCACCAGCGCTTCCCGCGGCAAGCCGCGAATCGCGCGCCCCATAAGCACTTCGGCTTCTCCGCCGGCATACACGTCGGCGTTGTCGAAGAAATTGATGCCCTGATCATAGGCGGCATGGATGAGTTCGGTGGCAGTCTTTTCGTCAATTTGACTGCCAAAGGTCACCCAGGCGCCCAGACTGATTTCGCTGAGTTTGAGACCGGTGCGTCCCATCCTGCGGTAGTGCATATTTGCCTCCTTTAGCAAGCGGGAATGGGCTGGCTAGAGTTCTTCCCCGCCGCCGATTCCCAAGGGTTTCCATTTTTCTGTATCCGCGCGCAGACGGTGCAGACCGCCGCCGCGGTTGTGCAGTTCATCGAAGTGCTCCGGTTTGATGAACATGGCATCGCCATCCAGCAAGCCGGTGATGCCGGTTTGTCCGGGTTCGGGGCGTTTGTTCTGGCAGTACGGGCAGGTTTTGGGGTCGTGTGGCTGATAGGTGATGGGTTCTTCGTAGGTGGTGATGTAGCCTTCGTAGTTGCGCAGGATGATTTTGTGGTCGGACATGCTGATGAGATAGTTGGGCATGACCGGAATCTTGCCACCGCCACCCGGGGCATCCACCACATAGGTAGGCACGGCGTATCCCGAAGTGTGACCGCGCAGACCTTCGATAATCTCAATGCCTTTGGCAACCGGCGTGCGGAAATGCCCGGCGCCTTCCACCAGATCGCACTGATACAGGTAGTAAGGGCGCACGCGGATGCGCACCAGATCCTGTACCAGTTTGCGCTGAACATGCACGCAATCGTTCACCCCTGCCAGCAGTACGCTCTGATTGCCCAGCGGAACGCCTGCCCGCGTCAGACGGTCGCAGGCATCTGCCAGTTCCTGGGTGATTTCGTTGGGGTGGTTGACATGGATATTCATCCACACCGGATGATATTTGGAGACCATGTCGCAAAATTCCTGGGTGATGCGCTGGGGCAGGAATACCGGCACGCGACTGCCAATGCGGATAATCTCGATGTGTTCGATTTCCCGCAGGCGGGAAAGCAGTTCTTCCAGCAGTTTAGGCGCCAGGGTCAGCGGGTCGCCGCCGGAGAGAAGCACATCGCGCACCTGCGGCGTGCGCTTGAGGTATTCGATTTGCATCTCAAATTCAGCGCGCGAGAAGGTGGCGCTGGGGTCGCCAACGATGCGCGAGCGGGTGCAGTACCGGCAGTACGAGGCGCACTGGGTGGTGACCAGCATCAGCACGCGGTCGGGATAGCGGTGCACCAGTCCCGGCACCGGCGAATGGCGGTCTTCTGCCAGCGAATCTTCCATCATGCCGGTAAAAGGCACAATTTCCTCTGCCCGGGGAATGACCTGCTTACGGATGGGATCGTCGGGGTCGTCCGGATTAATCAGTGAAACGAAGTAGGGGGTAATGTCCACGCGAAACAGTCCCTGGGTCGTCAGGGCTTTGCGTTCGCTCTCGGTCAGGCGCAGAACCTGCTCAAAATCTTCCACACTGTTCAGGCGATGACTCAACTGCCAGCGCCAGTCGTTCCATTTCTCATCTGGAACATCGCGATAAATGGGGGCACGTTTATTGGCGGGAAAGGCTACCGGGGACATGATTTACACTCCTTTGGCTTGGAAAAAAAGAATAAAAGTAAAGTACAGAAAAAATCCGCTTCACGAAAGAAGCCTCCCCGGTGGCGGGTCGTGGTCGGGACGGAAGAATCCTAACGGTAAAGCGATCAGATACCACGTTCTCACATTTTCATTGTACAAAATCTCCTCCCGCAGGTCAAATTCTTGTTAGTTCTTTGCTGTTGTACAGGTTGCGTCCAACCGGCTCTGGTGTCTGTATAATCGAAGTGGATGGAAAGATGGTGAGCGAGAAGACCCAATCTCAGGCATTTGTGAACGAGGCACTGCCGGAGTTGTTTCACCGCAACCCGGATACCTTTGTGCGTCTGCTGGAGCGGGATGGCACACGACTCCTGCGTTTTTATTGGGAAGAAGCCGGAAAGCGGGTGAAGCCGGAAAATTTACGCGATGCTTTTGGATTGAATTATCTGACCTATCAGCCAAACCGCCGTACCACCATTTACCTGATTACTCTGCCAGAGCCAAAATCCTATGGAGAAGCCTACTTCGCGGCGCTGGTGTACCGTCCGTACCGCGTATTGTTCCTTTCTTCGGATGTCTCGGGGGTGTACTCCCTTGAGCGGATTCCTTCCGAGGCAGGCAGTGAGGATACTCTGCTGGTGGAGTGGACAAAACGCCTGCACCGCGTAGAAATTCGCAGGGGCGTTCCACCGGAGAAAAACGCATTCCTGCAAGCCGTATGGAATGAACTGGGAGAGTAAAAACACCTCCCCCGAAAGGCTTTCGGGGGAGTGGGGAGATTACTGGAGTTTTGCGGCGCGGGTAGCGAAGTAAAAAGGCAGGTATTCGCTCAGGACTTCCTCTCCGGGCGGGTTGCGGTCTTCGTAAAAACCCGTCAGGACAAAACCGGCTTCCAGTTGACCGCCAATCTGATCGTTATAGGTGTGGCTGAACTCCAGCGGAATGCCCTTTTCACGGCATTCCTGCTTTTGTGCTTCGGTCAGACCGTGCAGGTCGTCGTAGGGCAGTTTCCAGCGCACTTCCAGACGGCGCTGTTCCCAAAGGATGCTGGCATCGAAAAGATAAATTGCCGGGTTGTTAAAACCCGCCAGCAAACTGCCGCCGCGCCGCAGGACGCGGTATGCCTCGCGCCACACCGGGCGCACTTCCGGGCAAAAGCAGTTGGATACCGGATGGACGATGCAGTCGAAGGATTCATCGGCAAATGCCGAGAGGTCGCGCATGTCGCCCTGTACCAGGCGGATGTGCAACCCTTCCCGTTCAGCCACTTCGCGGTCGCGTGCTAACTGCGCGTCCGAAAGGTCGAACACGGTCACCTGGTAGCCTGCCGCGGCAAGCAAAGGTCCCTGCTGTCCACCGCCGGAAGCCAGACAGAGAATCTCCGCTCCGGGTGGCGGAAACCACCCCCGGGGTACGGGGATGGTTGGGGTCAGGTAAATCTCCCACTCTCCCCGGCGGGCGGCTTCCACCTGTTCATGCGAGACCGGAATCGTCCAGCGGTTTCCCTGTTCCACCTGACGATTCCATGCCCAGCGGTTATATGCCAGAAGGTCTTGGTCGTTCAATTTAACTCCGAATCCTGGCGCCCAGTTCCTGCTCCAGCCGGCGGATGATGCGCTGGCGGATGGAAGCGGCATCCTTGTCGGTCAGCGTGCGATCCAGGGCTTGATAGGTCAGGCGGTATGCCAGGCTCTTTTTCCCGGCGCCGATTTGCTCGCCGCGGTAGATGTCAAACAGGCGCACCGCCGTCAGCAGTTTCCCGCCGCCCTGGCGCAGGACTTCTTCCACCCGTGCCGCAGGGATGTCCTCATCCACCACTACCGCCAGGTCTTCCAGTACCGGCGGGAAAGCAGGCACGGCGCCAACTTCATACGCTACGGGGATGCTTTCCAGCAGGGCTTTCAGCGAAAGGTCGCCCGCCAGCACCGGCGCCGTGCCGAAGTCGTAATGCTCCTTCACTTTGGGATGCAGTTCGCCGAACACGCCCAGCACACGCTCGCCGGAAAGCACCTCGGCGCATTTGCCGGGGTGGAAGGTGCTGTTTTGCGCCGGTCGGTAGGTCACATCGGGAATGTGCAGGGCTTCCAGCAGTCCTTCGAGGATGCCCTTGAGGTCGTAGAAATCCATCGGGGTCACCTCTTTGCGATCCCATGCCGGGGGCTGACGGGTGCCGGTCAGCACCAGGGCTACCCGCCAGTCCTCGTTGGGCAGGGTCTGCCCTTCAACCGGCAGGAAGACCGGACCAATCTCGAACAGCGCCAGCCGTTCGCGCAGGCGGATGTTGCGCTCGGCAATTTCCATCACCGAAGCCAGCAGACTGCGCCGCATGACACTGCGATCCAGCGAGATGGGGTTTGCCAGCCTCAGGTATGGCGCGGAGCGTTCCGGAGCGTCGTCCAGATAAAGCCGATGCTCGCGCTCCGGGACGGTCATGCGGTAGGTGATGACTTCCTGCAAACCCAGACGCACCAGCGCATCGCGCACCTTTTCGGTGGGGGCTAAATCCGGGTCTTCCTGCAACGATGGCAGAGGGTCTGCCAGACGCCGCGCCGGGATGCGGTCAAAGCCGTACAGACGGGCTATCTCTTCGATGAGGTCGGCTTTGCCCACCAGCCCTTCGCCGATATCCAGCCGATGGGGCGGGGTCTGCACGTGCAGGGTCTCGCCCTCTCTCTGGCAGATGAAGCCCAGACGGCTGAGCAGGGTTTCTGCCTCGGCAAGGCTCAGGTCAATGCCCAGCGCGCGGCGAATCTCCGCGGCGGTGAGGTCAATCTCCGGGTCATGGTGAGGTACGGGATAGGCGTCAATCAGGTCGGCGGCAATCTCTCCACCGCTCCAAAGCGCCATGCGTTCCAAGCCCAGTTTCACCCCTTCCGGCGCCAGCGCCGGGTGGACGCCGCGCGAGAAGCGGTAGGCGGCTTCCGAGTTGAGTTTTTGCGATGCCACCGTCTTGCGGATGTTAATGAAGTTCCAGGATGCGCCTTCCAGCAGGACATCGGTGGTCTGCTCGGTTACTTCTGTCTCGGCACCGCCCATCACCCCGGCGATGGACAACGCACCCGCCGTATCGCACACCAGCACGGTGAAGTCGTCCAGTTTGCGCTCCACGCCGTCCAGCGTGGTCAGGGTCTCACCGGGCTTGGCGCGTCGGGTGATGATGGTGGGCGGGTTGCCGTTGGCGCGCCGCACCAGTGCCTGATAGTCGAAGGCATGCAGGGGTTCGCCGATTTCCAGCATCACGTAGTTGGTGGCGTCCACAATGTTATTAATGGGGCGCATGCCTGCCAGGCGCAGGCGCAACTGTACCTTGTAGGGGCTGGGCTGGATGCGCACGTTGCGAATCAGTCCCAGCACAAAGCGCGGATTGTATTCCGGCTCGGTAATCTGGATGGCGGCTTTGCCGAGGATGCTCTCGCCCGTGGCGGGCAGGGTGGTGCGGGGCAGGCGCAGGGGCTTGCCGGTCAATGCGGCAACCTCGCGGGCTACGCCGAGAATAGAGGCACACCGCGCCATGCTGGGCAGGATCGAAACGTCCAGCACCGCATCGCCCATATACTCCACCAGTGGCATGCCAGTGGGGGCGTCGGGATCGAGCAGGATGATGCCCTCGTGTTCCTCGGAAATGCCCAGTTCTTTTTCTGAACATACCATCGAGTAGGATTCTACGCCGCGAATCTTGGCGCGTTTCAGCGTGGTGAGCACCTGTCCGGGCTGGTGTCCATCGTAAATCCGCGCGCCTTCTTTCGCATAGGCTACCTTGAGCGGTTGGGGCAGGGGTCCCTTGCCCTTGTACTCGAACAGGTTCGGGGCGCCGGTCAGGACGGTGTGTTCCTGCTGTCCATCATGCAGACGGCACAACACCAAGCGGTCGGCGTTGGGATGGGGCATGACCTCGTCAATTTGGGCAACGACGATTTTGTCCGGCTCCCAGGTCAGCCCGCTGTAATGAAACTCGTGGCGCTCGGCGGGGGGCATGGGCAATCCCACCAGTTGGATTTCTTCCACTTCCAGCCCTGCCATGGTCAGCAGGCGCGCCAGTTCCTCAAGGTTGAGGTCAATATCCACAAATTCTTTCAGCCAGGAAAGCACGACTTTCATAGTTAGAACTGCTCCAGGAATCTGACATCATTTTCATAAAGGGAACGAATGTCCTGAATGGCGTGGCGCAGCATGGCGATGCGTCCGGGACCCATGCCAGCGGCAAAGCCGGTAAACTTTGCCGGGTCGTAACCGCCGTGTTGCAGAACGACAGGATGCACCATACCGCATCCCATGATTTCAAGCCAGCCAGAACCTTTGCATACACTGCATCCCTTGCCATGGCAGATGACGCATTCCACGTCCATCTCCGCGCTGGGTTCAGTGAAGGGGAAGTACGAGGGGCGCAGACGGGTGCGCAGACGCTCGCCGAAGATGCGGTCGGCAAAATCCTGCAGGGTGCCTTTCAGGTCGGCAAAGGTGATATCATAGCCGACGGCAAGCAATTCCACCTGGGTAAACTGGATGTCTTTGCGGGCACCGGCTTGCTCGTAGCGGTAGCACATGCCCGGCAATACCACCCGCACCGGTTCCGGCGCGAACTGGCGCATGGCATGAATTTGTCCCGGTGAGGTGTGGGTGCGCAACAGCAACCCCGGGGTGGTCAGGTAGAAGGTGTCCCACATGTCCCGCGCGGGGTGGTGCGGGGGAATGTTGAGGTAGGTGAAGTTGTACTCGTCGGTTTCGATATCCGGTGAACTGTACACCTGAAAGCCCATCGAGGTGAAGATGCGCAGAATTTCCCGCATTGTCTGAGTTTCGATGTGGTGGCGTCCTAAAAACGGGCGCCGTCCCGGCAGGGTAACATCCAGTTTCTGGCGGGTCAATTCCTCTTCCAGTGCGGCGCGGCGCACGGCTTCCAGTTTTTCCTGGTAAGCCGCTTCCAGCGCTTGCTTGACGGCGTTGGCGCTCTGCCCGATTTGCGGGCGCAGTTCTTTGGGCGCCTGTCCCAGGCGGCTGAATACCTGCATCACCGGGGCATTGCGTCCCAGGTAAGCCACCCGCCAGGCTTCCAGGCTGGCGGAGTCGTTGGCTTCAGCCAGCCGCTCCAGCCCTTCCCGGCGGATGCGTTCCAGTTCTTGCAATTCGTCCATTCTCCCTCCAATTACAACGAAGGTGTAGTTGATGAAAAAATCCCGTCCCTGCATGGGACGGGAAGCCTTTCCCGCGGTACCACCCATCTTGGCTGGAATGCTCCAGCCCACTTTCCCAACAGCCCAGCCGGGCGATTGGTAACCCGCTAACGCCGGGTGTGCGGTCCGAACTACTCACCCTGATGGGTTCAGGGATTTCCCCCGGACGGCTCGGGAGGGAACTTCGATCGGGCTTCTTCCGAGCGGGGTTCCAGCCTGTGCCCCTGCCTCTCTGGCGGCGCCTGCCCGCCTACTTTCCTCCGTCTCAGCCTTTGGGTTGAGGTGTCAAATTGTTGAAGTTTATTATCTGCGAAAGCGGGGGAATGTCAAGGGGAATGGGTGAGGGTAAAAAAAAAGCATCCTTGCAGAGGGTTCATAAGCAACTGAGGCAGATCTGTTGCCCTGGGGCTTTCTCTGTGCGAAAATAGAGGTTGAGGGTAAGGGGAAATCCTGAACTTACTTACCTTGTGTTTTGTAAGTATTTGATGTATCATCATGGTAATACCCCGTGTTAGCGTTCAATTCGTCCCTTCGTTTTTCAAAAGGAGTATCGTATGCTGGATATTGAAGCCATCCTCTCCCAAATGACGCTGGAGGAAAAAGCCGCGTTCTGCACCGGCGCTACCCCCTGGAGCACGCTGGCGATTGAGCGCCTGGGCGTCCCTTCCATTGTCATGACCGACGGTCCTCACGGCGTCCGCCGCGCTTCGGACCCTAATACCCTGACCGCCAAGAGTTTGCCTGCCACCTGTTTTCCCACCGCTTCCTGTTCGGCTTCCACGTGGAATCCGACATTGCTTCAGCGTATGGGCGAAGCCATGGCAGAAGAAGCTATTGCCTTGAAGGTGGATATTCTGCTCGGTCCGGGTGTGAACATGAAGCGTTCTCCGCTGGGCGGGCGCAACTTCGAGTATTTCTCGGAAGATCCCTACCTGGCAGGCGAAATGGCGGTTGCTCTGATTAACGGCATTCAGAGTAAGGGCGTGGGCACTTCCATCAAGCACTACGCCGCTAACAATCAGGAATTTGAGCGCTTCACCATCAGCGCCGAGGTGGACGAGCGCACCCTGCGCGAAATTTACCTGCCTGCCTTCGAGGCGGCGGTTAAGCGCGCCAAGCCCTGGACGGTGATGTGCGCCTACAACAAGGTGAACGGAACCTTTGCTTCCGAACATCACCAACTGCTCACCGAAATCCTCAAAGAAGAATGGGGTTTCGAGGGTGTGGTGGTTTCGGATTGGGGCGCCGTGCGCGATCGCGTCAAATCGCTGGTGGGTGGCGTGGATCTGGAAATGCCCGGTCCAAAGCACGCTCATGTGCGCGCGGTAGTGGAAGCGGTGAAATCCGGGCAACTCTCCGAAGAAGTCCTTAATGAGTCGGTGCGCCGCATGCTCAGGCTGGTGGACAAAGCCATGCGCACTCCCAAGGGTGGGGCTTTTGATGTGGACGCGCATCACGCTCTGGCGCGTCAGATTGCCGCCGAAGGCATGGTGCTGTTGAAGAATAATGGCATTCTGCCGCTGAAAGACATCCGAAAAGCCGCGGTCATCGGGCGTTCTGCCCGCGAACCCTACTTCCAGGGCGGCGGCAGTTCCAACATCAATCCTACACGTGTGGATGTGCCGCTGGATGAACTCCAGAAGCAGGGCGAGGGCATTCAATGGACATACGCTGAAGGCTATGCCGCTGATGAAAGCCTGCACCCCGAAATGATTGACGAAGCCGTGGATATCGCCCGCGATGCCGAGGTTGCCCTCATCTTTGTTGCTTTGCCGCCCTCGAAAGAGTCGGAAGGCTACGACCGCCAGGACCTGGATCTCTCCCGCCAGCAGGTGGCGCTCATTCAAGCCGTTGCCAAAGTCCAGCCCAATACGGTGGTGATTCTGAACAACGGCGCGCCCATCGTGATGAGCGAGTGGATTGACGGCGTTGCCGCAGTGCTGGAGGCGTGGATGATGGGACAGGCTGGCGCAGGCGCGATTGCCGACATCCTCTTCGGGAAGGTCAATCCCTCTGGCAAACTGGCAGAGACCTTCCCCCTGCGTCTGGCGGATACTCCCGCTTACCTCAACTGGCCCGGTGAGGCGGGCAAGGTGCGCTACGGAGAGGGCTTGTACATTGGCTACCGCTACTACGATGCCCGGGAAGATGCCGTACTCTTCCCCTTTGGATTTGGGCTTTCGTACACCACCTTTGAGTACAGCAATCCGCGCGTCTCGGCTCAATCTTTCCGCGATGTGGACGGCGTGACCGTGTACGTGGATGTGACCAACACCGGCAAGGTGGCGGGCAAGGAAACCGTGCAGGTGTACGTCCATGACCGCCAGGCTTCGCTCTCCCGCCCGGTGAAAGAACTGAAAGGGTTTGCCAAGGTGGAACTCCAGCCCGGCGAAACCAAAACGGTTGCCATCCCGCTGGACTTCCGCGCCTTTGCTTTCTACCACCCCGAATATCACCAGTGGGTGACCGAGAGCGGCGAGTTCGATATCCTCATTGGCGCTTCTTCTGCGGATATCCGTCATACCCTGACGGTGACGCTGGAATCAACGCTGGAACTGCCCTGCATTCTGGATATGGAATCCACCGTGCGGGAATGGCTGGCAGATCCGCGCGGCAAGGCGGTCTTCGGACCCATGTTTGACCAGATGCGCACCCAGATGGCGCGCATGATGGGCGGTGATGAAGCCTCGAATGAAATGATTGGCATGGACATGATGGGCTTCATGATGGACATGCCGGTGGTCAGCGTGTTGGGCTTCCAGGAAGCCAACCTGCCCGCGCCTGCCGAGGTGGTGGTTGCCGATTTGCTCGCCAAGGTGCACGGCAAAGCCTAGTCCCTCAGGGATGAGAATCATAAGAGCCTCCCATAAACACGGGAGGCTCTTTTTTGTTATTCCAGGACAGGCTTCAGGTCGGCGAGATGCACACCGTTCAGGTCGGGCAGGACCATGTCGGCATGACCAACCCGCTCCCGCGGTCCCAGTCCCAGGGTGCGCATGCCGGCGGCGTGCCCGGCATCGATTCCTGCGGCGGCATCCTCCACCACCAGGCATTCCTGCGGGACAACCCCCAGACGCTCCGCCGCCAGCAGGAACAAGTCCGGGGCCGGTTTACTGCGTGCGGGGGCGTTGCCGTCCACCACCGCATCTATCCAATGGGCGAGGTTCAACCGCTCCAGCACCAGCGGGGTGTTCTTGCTGGACGAAACGATGGCGGTTTTATAGCCGTTGGCGCGCAATTCCTGGAGCAGATTCAGTGCGCCCGGTAACAGGTTTTCCGGGGTCATCTGGGAGATATACTCCACATAATAGCGGTTCTTGCGTTCCATCCATGCCTGCATGTCTTCTTCTGTGGCGGGACGTCCCTTGAGTAGAAGCAGTAACGATTCACGGCGGGAAACGCCGCGCAGGGCTTCGTTGTCCTGCCGGTCAAAGGGAATGCCCAGTTCGTCCGCCAGGCGCTTCCAGGCAAGGAAGTGGTACTCGGAGGTGTCGGTCAGTACGCCGTCCAGATCGAACAATACCGCGCGAATCATGCTTCCTCCGAGGAAAACGGACCTTTGTTGGGCAGGTCAATGACGTAGGATTTGCCGCGATAAGTAAAGCGAAAGACCAGCCGTTTCCAGTGATGGGGCAGGTGCGGGGTGACCGTCCATTTGCCGTTGTGGAACTGCAATCCGCCAAAGCCAAAGACCACCGCCTGCCACACTCCGCCCGCAGATGCGCCGTGGATGCCGTCTCCGGCGTTGCCGCGCACATCCCGCAGGTCGGCGCGCGCTGCGCGGATGAAGTGCTCGTAAGCGTCTTCCTGTTTGCCTACCCGGCACGCCATGATGGCTTGAATGGAGGGTCCCAGCGAAGAGCCGTAGGTGTGATCGGTGCGCGGGGTGTAGTAGTCGTAATTGACCTGCAGGGATTTTTTATCGAACAGTTCGGGCAGGAGGTAAGCCAGCATGAGTACATCGGGTTGTTTAAGCACCTGCGTCTCATTGGTGCCTTCGATGCCAAAAATCACCTGCACCGATTCGGTGCGCGGTTCCATGGCTTGCAGGTTCACATCGCGGCGCTGGAAGTAGCCCTTGAACTGCTCCACCAAGCCGGTTTGCGGGTCAACGGCGTAATCAATGCGCCGGGCGACTTCCTGCCAGCGGTGCAATTCCTCATCCGTCAGTCCCAGGTTCTTCGTATAGGCTTCTGCCGCCTGCGGGTGATTTTGTCTCAGGTAATCCATCAGCCACACGGCTTTTTCCAGCGTCCAGCGGGCAAAGGCGTTGGTGAAGGCGTTGTTGTCCACATGGTCGTGGTATTCATCGGGACCGATGACGTCGTTAAACTCATACTTGCCGGTGGTTTCGTTCCATTCGGCACGGCTTGCCCAGAAGCGGGCAACCTCGAAGAAAATCTGCGCGCCGCGCTCCAGCAGGAAAGGCTCATCGCCGGTGGCTTTCCAGTACTGCCAGATGCCGAAACATACCATGGATGAGATATGAATCTCGATGTCGCCCGTCCAAATGCGGATGACCTTGGTGCGGTCGGCATAGTGTGGCACCCAGGTGGGGGTTACTTCCTCACCGGTAGCGGCGCTTTCCCAGGGGAATTGCGCTCCCTGATAGCCGCCATCGCGGGCTTTCTTGCGCGCGCCTTCCAGGTTATGGTAGCGGTAGGAAAGCAAGTTGCGGGCAATCTGCGGGCGGGTGTAGGTGAAGAATGGCAGCATGAAAATTTCTGTATCCCAGAAGACATGCCCGCGGTAGCCGTAACCGCTCAGCGTCTTGGCGCCAATAGAAACGCGCTCATCGTGGCGCGGTGCCGCCGCCAGCAGTTGGAAGAGGCTGAAACGCACGGCAATTTGGGCTTCGTCATCGCCTTCGATTTCCACGTCGCAGGCTTGCCAGTCCTCTTCCCAGGCGCGGGCATGGGGTTCCCATAAAGCGTCCCATGCCGGCACGGGCAAACCGAGCAATTTTTCCTGTGCCGCCTGATAGGGATTCTTCACATCCCGCGAGGTGAAGTACACGGCGGTTTTCTCTACCGTCAGGGTTTTGCCCTGTTCAAGGGTAGTCTTCACTACCTGAGTGGGATGGTTGTGCACATCCCAGGCGGTTTTTTCTGCGAGCACGCCCGATGCCAGTGACAGGCGCGATGCCGCACCCAACTCAATCTTTGTGGCTTGGGTGCGCACATGCAGAGCGCACATCTCCGGTGTGGCTTCCTGCGCCAGCCATTCCCAGTGTTTGTAATTCAGGTTGTCCACATCGCCGTTCCAGCCCGCGCGCACTTCCAGCGTTCCGCTGTAATCTTCGGGGGTGATATGGACGCGCAGAACCATCACATGTTCATCGGCAAGTGAGGCAAAGCGCTCAAATTCCAGCCGGGTGATTCTTCCCTGTGGACTGCGCCAGCGCACGGTGCGATTCACCCGCCCGGTGCGCAAATCCAGCGTGCGCCGGTAGTGGAGAATTTCCCCACGGTCCATACGGAAAAACTCTCCATTCAGAAAGAGGTGCAATTCCAGCCAGTCCGGGGCGTTAACCAGTTCGGTAAAGGAAATGGGGATGTCATCGAACACACCGTGCAGGAAGGTAGTGCGGCGCTCGCCGGGGTAGCCTTCTTCAAACGCACCGCGACTTTCCAGATAACCATTCCCGGAGGTAAAAATCGTCTCACTGTGATGCTGTGCTTTGGGATTAAAGGTTTCTTCGGTGACTGTCCACAGAGCAGAAGTCATACGGGTTCCTTTCTATGGGTAAAGATAGGGGTGATCTTGATCCAGAGGTGTTTCTTCCCCGGTACTGGAGGCGCGAATGATCAGTTCGGGCTCGATTAACTCGCAGTAGGGGGAGGAAATTTCCGGATGGTCTAACAAGGCAATCAAGCGGTTGACCAGGCGCTCGCCAACTTCCCAGATGGGTTGGCGAACCGAGGTGAGGGGAGGAAGGGTGTAACGCGCGATCGGGGTGTCGTCGAAGCCGGTGACGGCAATGTCGCTGCCTACCCGGTAACCCAGTTGCTGAGCCGCGCGCACCGCTCCCAGTGCCATGGCGTCGTTGAAGGCAACGATGGCGGTTGGGCGCATGGCTTCGGGTAATTTCAACAGGCGCAGGGTGGCTTGATAGCCGAAAGAAGGCACGCCTTCGCCGCGTTCCATCCACTCCGGCACGGGCGGAATATCGGCCTCAATCAAGCCCTGCAGGAATCCGGAAATGCGGTTGGCACCCACCCGCGACTCGGGAGGCCAGGTGAGCGCAGCAATGCGCCGGTGTCCGCGCTCGACCAGATGACGCACCACCTTCAGCATGCCCATCCCGCCGTCAATATCAATGCTGGGGAACTGATATTCCGGGTTGGAGCGCCCAAACGCCACAAAGGGGAAGCGCCGTTCCATCAGGTAGAGAATGCGCGGATCTTCGTACTCCACGCTGGAGAGGATGAAACCATCCACCCGCCCGGAGTCGATTAATTCCCGGTAGGCTTCGCGCTGGCGGTTAGGGTCGGGCAGATTGGGAAAACATAACAGGTAATACCCTTGTTGTTCCGCCGCCTGCACCATGGATTGGAGCAGTTCGTCCAGAATGGGGTTTGCCTGCCCGGTTGCCGTGGGCGCCCAGCAGTAGGCGATGGTATGACTGCGCCGCGAACGCAAACTGCGCGCGGTGTGGTTGGGGGTGTAATTTAAGGCGCGGACGGCTTCCCAAATGCGGGCTTCGGTCACTTCGGGTAACTGAACCTGCCCGTTTAGCACTTTGGACACTGTCTGGTAACTGACTCCGGCCAGCCGGGCAACTTCTTTCAGGGTGGCACGTTTTTGGGGATTCATCGCCATTTGCTCCCTTCTGCATAACGTTCGTGCGAACGTTCGCATTAAGTATAGTGCGATTGAGACGGGATTGTCAAGAAAAAACCAGCCTCTTTTTGGAAAAATTCGCCGGCTTTTTTCTTAAAAAATCGGCGATTCCGTTTTCCTTCCAGTGAAAATCGTGCTTTAATGAGAACGTTATCGTTCACTGTTTCTTTTTTTGAATTTGCAGTCGGAGGTAAATCATGGCTTTCTTCGACCTTCCCATTGAGGAACTCCAAACCTATCTCCCTTCCCGGGGAGAACCGGAAGATTTCGATGCCTTCTGGCAGGCAACCCTCAGCGAAGCTCGTCAGTACCCGCTGAACGCCCGTTTTGAGCGGGTTGAAGTGGGGCTGAAAACGCTGGAGGCTTTTGATGTTTCCTTTTCTGGGTATGGCGGGCAGACCATCAAGGGCTGGTTGCTGTTGCCCGTAAACCGGCAGGGCAAACTGCCCTGCGTGGTGGAGTAT
Source organism: Anaerolinea thermophila UNI-1 (assembly GCF_000199675.1). Lineage (GTDB taxonomy): Bacteria > Chloroflexota > Anaerolineae > Anaerolineales > Anaerolineaceae > Anaerolinea > Anaerolinea thermophila. Next base: position 2,729,723 of record NC_014960.1, on the reverse strand, counting down.
ATTGGCTATGGGGGTGGACGCGGCTCGCCTCTTAACTGGTTGCTCTGGCCCTCTTGCGGTTACGCCACGCTGGTGATGGATACCCGTGGGCAGGGCAGTTCCTGGCAACCCGGCGATACCCCCGACCCTGAACCGGAGGGCGCCAATCCGCACTACCCCGGCTTCATGACCCGGGGCATCTTAAGTCCGTATACCTATTACTACCGACGGGTCTTCACCGATGCGGTGCGCGCGGTAGAAACAGCCCAAGCCCATCCCGCGGTGGATGCAGAGAGAATCGCCATTACGGGTGGTAGTCAGGGCGGGGGCATCACCCTGGCGGTTGCCGGGCTATGCCCGCAGGTTCGCGTGGCAATGCCCGATGTGCCATTCCTTTGCCATTTCCGCCGCGCTACCCAACTGGTGGATACCCATCCCTACGCGGAGATTGCCAGTTACTGCAAAACGCACCGCGATAAGGTGGAGCGGGTGTTCCAAACCCTGTCCTATTTTGATGGCATGAATTTCGCCGCCCGCGCCAGAGCCGCAGCGCTCTTTTCGGTCGGGTTGATGGATACCATTTGCCCGCCTTCAACAGTGTATGCCGCGTACAATCATTATGCCGGGTTTAAGCAAATGCGGGTGTACGAGTTCAACAATCACGAAGGCGGTGGCACTTATCAAAGCGAAGCCAAGTTAGCCTTTTTGCATGAACATTTACCTCTTGAGTAATTTCGGGGATTGCTGAGAGTTTTCGTCTGTATTTTTCTGAGGTTCTTAGTGACTTTGCGGAAAACATCAGGTTCATTTTCTTTTTCGGAGGGTGAATTATGGCTTACTTTCTGGGGATTGATGTCTCTACTACCGGCGTAAAAGCCCTGCTGATGGATGAACAGGGGCAGGTGGTTGGCACGGCAAATACCGAGCAACCGCTCTATACACCTTATCCTCTGTGGAGCGAACAAAATCCACAGGACTGGTGGAACGGGGCGGTTAACAGCATCCGGACAGTGTTGAGCCAGAGCGGTGTGGACGGCAGTCAGGTGCTGGGGGTTGGGCTGACCGGGCAGATGCACGGTCTGACTCTGCTGGACGAAGAAGGCAATGTTCTGCGCCCGGCTATCTTATGGAATGACCAGCGCACCGCTCAGCAGTGTGATGAGATTCGTGCGCGCCTGGGCAAGTCGCGTCTGATTCAAATCACCGGCAATGATGCCCTCACCGGCTTCACCGCGCCGAAAATCCTCTGGGTGCGGGAACATGAGCCGGAGGTCTATGCTCGTGTACGCCACATTCTTCTGCCCAAGGATTACGTGCGCTACCGCCTGACCGGTGAGTTTGCGGTGGATTGCGCCGATGGGGCGGGAACGATTTTGTTCGACCTGCGTCAGCGCACCTGGTCGGATGAGGTATTGAAAGCCATGGACATTCCGCTGGAGTGGCTGCCCAAAACCTACGAGGGCCCTGAAATTACCGGGCGTATCACCCCTGAGGCAGCCCAAGCCACCGGCCTGAAACAAGGAACGCCGGTCATGGCGGGCGGCGGCGATCAGGCAGCACAAGCCGTCGGTGTGGGTGCAGTTCAGCCGGGGATTGTGGCGCTCACGCTGGGGACTTCCGGCGTGGTCTTTGCCACGACCGGCGAGCCGTTCATCGAGCCGGAAGGACGCTTACATGCTTTCTGTCATTCAGTGCCAGGACGCTGGCATCTAATGGGGGTAATGCTCTCGGCGGCGGGCAGTCTGCGCTGGTATCGCGACGCGCTTGCGCCGGGCGTCTCGTATGACGACCTGCTGGCGCCAGCCGCCGATGTCCCCATGGGAAGCGAAGGTTTGCTCTTCCTGCCTTACCTCACTGGCGAACGTACACCGCACCCCGACCCGCTTGCGCGCGGTGCTTTTGTCGGTTTGACGGTGCGCCACACTCGTGCCCACATGACCCGCGCGGTGCTGGAAGGGGTAGCCTTTGGCTTGCGGGATGGCTTTGAACTGATGAAATCTGCTGGCTTGACGCATATTGAACAGGTGCGTGTGTCCGGCGGTGGGGCTCGCAGTCCCTTATGGCGGCAAATTCTAGCCGATGTATTCGATGCCGAATTGGTTACCGTCAATACCACCGAAGGCGCGGCTTACGGCGCGGCACTTCTCGCTGGCGTGGGGGCAGGCATCTGGAAAACGGTGGATGAAGCCTGCTCTGCCGCCATTCGGATTACCGGTTCTACCGCACCCCGTCCTGAGGGAGTATCTTTTTACCAGAAAGCCTATCAGGGCTATCGGCAGTTGTATCCGGCTTTGCGAGACCTTTCCCATGCTCTCAGTGAATGGTAGGTGTTCCACCGGGTCTTTTCGCCCTGCTGAAAAGCAGGGCTTTTTTATGAGATGAACGCTCTCATCTTTCTTTTGTCGAAGAAAGGTTGTGTTATCATCTTACATAACCATGACGAAGGAAAACGAAGAAATCCTGTCTCTGTCCCGAGAAGTGGGCGATCTTTTGCGTCAGCATGGCTGGTACCTGGTCACCGCAGAGTCCTGTACCGGTGGGTTGGTAGGCAATTGGATTACGGATATCCCGGGTTCGTCGGATTACTATCTGGGAGGCGTGATTGCCTATGCCAACGAGGTCAAGCAAGCCCTGCTGGGCGTATCAGCGTCTTCGCTGGCACAATTCGGCGCGGTCAGCCCGGAAGTTGCCCGCGAAATGGCTTCAGGTATTCGCCATTTGTTCTCGCAAAAGTTTCCCATAGAAAAACTGGTAGGTATTGGGGTGACCGGCGTTGCAGGTCCCGGGGGTGGTACACCTCAAAAACCTGTTGGGTTGGTCTGGATTGCTGTGGAGGCACCGCAAGTCCAACGCGTAGAGCGCTTTCTCTGGCAGGGAGATCGTCGTCAAAACAAAGCCTTTTCGGCATATAGAGCATTGAGCCTGTTAAAAGAAGAATTACTGGCTTGGGAGGAATCTACTCATGGAAAACGGTGAGAGAAAACGGGTACTAATTTTGACGGCGGATGCCGGTTTTGGGCATCGCAGTGCAGCATTGGCAATAGAGGCGGCATTACAGCAAAAATACGGAAACCTGGTTGAGACTCGCGTGGTCAATCCGCTGGATGACCGGCGCACGCCGTTCTTCCTGCGCGACTCTCAGGCAGATTACGACCGTCTGGTGCGGCGGGTGCCGGAACTCTATAAACTGGGCTACGATGCCAGCGATACCATTATTACCAGCGCGATTGTGGAAAGCGCGATTACCGTTTTGCTGTATGAGGTGATGCTGGATTTAGTGCGGGATGCCAAACCTGACGTCATTGTCACCACGTATCCCATGTACCTGAGTCCACTGGAAGCCATTTTCATCATGTATGGGCGCGATATCCCTCTGGTGACCGTGGTGACTGATCTGGCAACCGTGCACCGGATGTGGTTCAGCAAAGCCGTGGATGCCTGCCTGGTGCCAAACGAAATTGTGCGCGATCTGGCCATTAACTACGGTTTAAGCCCTGAGCAGGTGTATATCACCGGCATTCCGGTCAACCCAGCCCTGAATCGCAAAGAGGGAAAGGATAAGATCTCTCTACGACGTGCGCTGGGCTGGCGGGAGGACCTTACCACCGTTCTGGCTGTGGGCAGTCGGCGTGTGGACCGCTTACTGGATACGCTGAACGTGCTCAACCATTTTGGCGCGCCCTTGCAGTTAGCCGTAGTGGCGGGCAAGGACGAGAATCTGTACCGCCAGCTGCAGGAAGTTGAGTGGCACGTGCCGGTGCATCTGTACGAATTTGTAACCAACATGCCCGATATGCTTCTGGCGGCGGATTGTGTCATCTCCAAAGCGGGGGGCTTGATTGTCACCGAATCGCTGGCGGCGGGATGCCCAATGATGCTCATTGATGTCATCCCCGGGCAGGAAACCGGTAACGCCGAACTGGTCGTCAGTGGTGGTGCTGGTGATTTAGCCCGCAGTGACCGCGAAGTGCTGGAAGTCATGGCACACTGGATGATGGACAATCAACGCTTGCTGAAAGAACGGGCAAAGAATGCGGCGGCCATGGGACGTCCGCAGGCGGCATTTGAGGTGGCGGAACTGGCATACCAGTTTGCTTTGCGAGGTCCGGCGCGACACCGACATCTCTTTACCCGCCGCACGCTGATTGACCTGTTCAACCGTAACCAGGTGCGCTGGAGTCGCACGGAAGATTTAAGTACACTTTCGCGCTCTGAAGATCAAACCTCGTAAAAATTATGGTATAATATCGCCCGCCACACAAAAAAGGCAAGTCTGGAGAGGTAGCGTAGTCTGGCCTAACGCGCGCGCCTGGAGAGCGCGTGTACCGCAAGGTACCGTGGGTTCGAATCCCACCCTCTCCGCCTTTTTGTTTTAAGGGGTTTGAAGGTTTTGGAGGGTATTCTGAAGATGAAAACGGTCTTAATTACAGGTGCAACAGATGGGATTGGAAAGCAGACAGCCTTGCAACTGGCTCGTCATGGCTGGCGGGTGCTTTTACATGGACGAAATTCTCAACGGGGCGAGGAGGTTGTTGGGGAAATCCTGGATGAGATGCCCCATGCTCAGGTGGAGTATCTCAATGCGGATTTAAGTTCTCTCAACGAAGTGCGCCAACTGGCGCGGACTGTGCTTGCCCTTACCCCACGGCTGGATGCTCTTGTGAATAACGCGGGGGGCTTCTTTCCTCAGCGTCAACTCAGCCGGGACGGCTTGGAGATGAACTTTGCCGTCAATCACCTGGCGCATTTTTTGCTGACCAACCTGCTTCTCGGACTTTTACAGTCCAGTGCGCCTGCACGGGTGGTCACAGTCAGTTCGGTGATTCACCGGAATGCCCGCCTGAATTTCGAAGACCTGCAACTTGAGCAAAGTTATAACGGTACGCGAGCGTATGCTACTTCAAAGTTAATGAATGTGCTCTTTGCCGCTGAACTGGCGCGCCGTATGGAGGGTAAAGGCGTTACCTCCAACAGTTTACACCCCGGGGTGGTGGCGACCAAAATGCTCCAGAGTGCTTTCCCGTCTATGCAGGGGGGCTCTCCTGTTGATGGGGCAGCCACCAGCGTTTATCTGGTGACCTCACCGGACGTGGAAGGTGTAACCGGCAAATACTTTGAGAATAAGCAAATCGCTCCTCACCATCCTCTGGCGGATGATCCCGAGGCATGTGCTCGCTTGTGGGAAATCAGCGCGCGTCTGGCTGGTGTGGGTTAGGCTTCGCCGCGCATTTCGCGGGCGAAGCGCTCAAAAAATTCCCGCAAGTAGGTATCGCGTTCCTCCGCCAGTTGACGTGCGCTGGTGGTAAACAAGCGATCCTTGATTTTTCTCAATTTAAAGAGATATTCATGGTACGCGCTGTGGGGTTCGCCCGGTTCGAGGATGCCCTGCTCCAGAAATTGACGTGAGGGTTCGGCATAAAAAGGTTGCCTGTTGAGCGCGGCATAAGCAATGACCCGTGCCACTCCCACAGCACCCAGTACGTCCAGTTTATCGGCGTCAAAGAGGATTTTGGCTTCGATGGTTTCAGGCACTTCTCCTGTGCCGCGGTAGCGGTGGGTGCGGATACAGTGCTGGACGGCAGCAATGCGTTCATCGTCCCAACCCTCCAAACGCAGGATTGTTGCGGCGAACTCTGCCGAAGCAAGATGATGTGCCTTGCGGGCTTGCTCGCCCGGTGCACTGCCTATGGCGTCGTGCAGAAGCACTGCCGCATGCAGGATTTCCATATCTGCGCCTTCGATTTTGCCTAAATGTTGGGCGGTTTGATATACCCGTAAAATGTGATCAAAATCGTGGACACTGTCGGCACTGGAATACCAGCCGCGTGCCTGTTCGATGGTAGGCATAAAATGTTCTCCTTGAGAAAGGCAGGGTAGAATAACACCTCAGGATATCACACAATCCATAAAATGTGCGGTTTGAGTTCTGCCGGGTTCAGAGGACGCGGTTCATTTTCTTCCAGCGTCCACATTTGGTCCAGGGCAATCCCATGGTAAACCCTGAACAGGGCAAGTTCATCAGGATTTTCGGTTTGAATCAGATAAATATCGCCAATCTGCTCCCGCAGTTCCCCTCGCAGAGAGAGCGGATATGGGCTTTCCAGAGGAATGCTGGAGGCTGGCATGAACAGAAAACTGCGCAGGTTTTGCACCGGAGAGATGGTGCGCAAAAGTGGTTCGCTCTTTTGTGCCATTCGCTGGGCAACCTGATCGGCGCGGGATGAAATGTAACTGAGGAAACTCAGGACGGTGTTCCCGGGTTGTTCTCGGAGCAACCAGGTTGCAAAGGTCTCGCCCAGCATGCGGTTGAGATGGCTGGCAAGGGCTTGGGGCGGCAGATGGGGATCGCTCAAATCCACTTCCTCTGTCTCGCTCTCCGATGAGCGTTCAATGGGATAGGGGATGGAAAATTCGCCGTTGTCCAGTTCGGCGCGCAGGACCCCAGAATGCAGAAAATGCTCGATCAGTGCAGGAAATTCCTCTAAGAACGCCTGTTTGACGGTTTGCACACGATGGCGTTCGAAGTGTTCGTCTATCACCAGTTCCTGAGAAGGGATGCGTTTTTCCTTTTCCAATTCCCGCTTCAGCCCGCTCAATTCCATACGGGCAATGTTGAAAACACTGTCGGGGTGGAAAATCAGCGCCTGGAGCAGGTTCTGGTAAAAACCGTTCAACTTTTCCAGCAATTCTCTCATTTTTTCGGCAATCTCCAGGATGGTTTTCACCACCACCTCACGCTGATGGTAGAACACCTGGCGTTGCTTGAGTTCCAGGAACTGTCGTTCGGCATCCTGCACGTGCCCGGGAATCAACCTGCCGGTAAACGAGCGCCGGCGTGCCTCCCATTGTTGCTGGGCTTCGCGAATTTGTTCGCGCAGGGTTTCGTTTTCGGCATTTTCCCCCTGTTTCTCCCAAAGATTCAAAATCTCTTTTAAATCAGCCGTATAGCGCCGGGAGGCTTCCAGCAGGCGTTCCAGATACTGCCCCGGAGTGCCCATTTTGGGGTCTGGAGTGGTCAATCTCTCAAGGAGGGTGCGCAGGAAAATATTCCAGTGTGCTTCCCGGAAAGGTTGGAGGCTTTCGGGCATCTCCGTCCCGGAAGGCAGCGCGTGTTCTGCTCCTTCTGCCTGGTACAGAATCATCTTCCAGGCGGTCAGTCCGCGAGTGTTCAGGCGTTCGTGTTGTGCCCCCTGTTGATGCGCAGGAACTTCAGCTGCCTGTACAATATCCTGCAAAATTCCTGAACGGTGAACGTCTTTCAACCATTCATTCAATTTCCCGTAGGGTGAGTCCGGACGCAGGGCGAGAGGTTCCACCAGGTGAGTTGGCACGCCGCTGAGGGGATCAGTTTCTACCGGAAAGAAGGTTTGCAGTACCTCGAGGATCAACTGATAACGGGCTTGATTGAGCAGATACTGACTGGGATGGATGACCGAGTAAACCCCTGCAGTATCGAAACAGGCATTCCCTTGAATGGGCGAGTACTGGGCGGCTTCCTCCAGAACAGCGCTGACCTGCGCATCCAATTGATAATAGATCACATCGGCGGTAGCCGGGATAGCGTGCGTGTCGCCGGGAATCTCGCGGGCATTGCAATCCAGAATCTGGAGGGTGTCGAAAGGACGTTGGTGGAGAGCAGGAGGCAGACCCTCTACCGGAGAAGATGGATACAGGGGATAGGGTTGTTTCCACGGACGTTCCCGTTGAAAGGCTTCCAGTTCCTTCAGCACCACAAAATGGCGTAAGCGGTGTTCGCGGGTGACCGGGATACTGGCTTGTAATGTTTCAGGGGTCAGGAATACGCCAATGACGCGCGGTTTCATCTCCGCGGCGAGGTGGCGGGCAAGGTGTGCTATATCCACTGCCCAGGCGCTTCCGGTCAAACCGAACGTACTGGCAACCAGAAAAATATCCAGACGGTTGATGTCGAACTGCCTGAGGACTTCAATGGCTTCACCAAGGGAACGCAATACCTGCGAAGATTCACCCTGCCGCAAATCTTCTACCAGGAGGGTTCTTACAGAACTGCGAGTTTGCTGGGCTTGTGCGGATTCTCCTCGGCTGGCGTTGAGGTGTGTCAGAAAGGCGTGAGTTTGTGGCAGCCTGCCGGTGGTGCCGGTGGGTTGATGGCGATCGAAGGCAAGGAACTGCACACGCGACTCAAAAGGAGAGGACGTCAAAGCCAGTTTCTGGCGCAGACGGGCTACGACTTTCGCTCCGCTTCCCCCTAAACCAATCACCAGTGCCCCACGCTTCATAAAACAACCTTTCCACGCTTGATGACATGTTCAACCAGATTGACGCCAAAACGATATCCAAGGTGGCGGTAATCTTCCACCGAAAGGATGAGAATATCCGCTTGCTTACCCACTTCCAGAGAGCCGATGCGCTTTTCCTGTCGAATTGCCGCTGCCGCATTGATGGTTGCCGCGGCAATGGCTTGCGCCGGGGTGAGTTTCAGGTAGCGGCATGCCAGCGCAATCACAAACTGCATGTTGCCGCACCATGCCGTTCCGGGGTTGAAGTCGCTGGCAAGGGCAAGGATGCCGTTGGCGTCCAGAATGGCTCTGGCGGGGGTGTATTCAGCCTCTGCCAGCCCAAAAGGTGTGCAGGGCAAACTCACCGCGACCGTCTGGCTGTTGCCCAGCAGGGCAATTTCTTCCGGCGAGGTCTTGACCAGATGATCTACGCTGATCGCGCCCAGTTCCAGCGCCATACGTACCCCGCCCAGATTCTCAAATTCATCGGCATGGATTTTGAGGGGGAAACCCAATTCCCTTGCCGTCTCCAGGATGCGGCGGGATTGGGGCAGGGTGAACGCGCCGCGCTCGCAGAACACATCCACAAACGGCAAGGGGCGCGCATCGGCGTTGCGAATCCACCAGCGGCGCAGTTCCGGGAGCATCACCTCGCAAATTTGTTCCACGTACTGGCTGGGAAAATCGTGGTACTCTTCGGGGATGGCATGCGCCGCCAGAAAGGTAGGATGAATTTCGAGTATACCTTGTGAATCCAGACGGAGCAGGGCTTCCATCTGGCGCAGTTCCGACTGCCACTCCAGTCCATAACCGCTTTTGGCTTCCAGGGTGGTGGTGCCGTGTTTCAGCATAATCTTTGCCCGCTCAGCGGCTTGCTGAACCAGTTCATCCACACTGGCAGCGCGGGTGGCGCGTACGGTGGAGAGGATGCCGCCGCCGGCTTGCAGGATTTCCAGATAGGTTTTGCCCTGCAGGCGCATCTCAAACTCGGCGGCGCGGTCTCCGGCAAAAACCAGATGCGTATGCGGATCCACAAACCCCGGCATGACCACTTTGCCCTGCGCATCCAGGCGGGGTTCGGCGGGGTATTTCGCCAGCAAATCGGCGGTTTTTCCCACATCCACAATTTGTTCACTCCGAATGAGCAGGGCGCCATCTTCGATGATGCCGAGGTTTCCCAGCGCTTTTCCGCGTTGCACTCCCCCGGCAAGCGTGAGTAATTGACCGGCTGAATGAATGAGCATGTTAAGATTATAGACCGAAACTTGAAGAGAAAAAAACAATCCCCCCGGAAGTTTTCCGAGGGGATCGAGTAAAGGACAGGTGAAGGATTACTTCACGATGGCGGGCATATAGGTGAAGTGGTCAAACACTTTCACCACCTCAGCCCGTTTGATCGTAGCATCCTCGGCGTTGTGATGATAGAGCAGAAGCAGGTTGCCTGCATCGCGCCCGGCAGTGTAGTGCACCTGAACGGGGATATCATCGCCGGGGTACCAGACCGGTAAACCGGTATAACCGCCGGTGGTATCCAGGGCTGGATGTGCGGCATCGTAGGTCATCACTGCGCTCTGATCCACCGCATTTTCGGCTTCGCGGGCAAAGGTCGCCACGTAGAAGTTGAATGAACTGTCGGTGTTGGTCAGGAAGTCTGCGGTGTAAACCGGCAGGACGACTACACTATTGTTAAAGGCTACGGTGTCGATAGACGCTGGGCTGTAGAGGTTGACGTAAGACTCTACGAGCATAGTGCCGCCAGCGAGATCATACAACACGGTGACAAAGGTATCGGTAGGATTACTGCCGCCACTCGCCCGCCCGTAGTTCCAGGTAAAGAGCACATAATCATCTGTGCCATCCTGGTTCACGTCAATGTAGACGTCAAACTCCACTTCGTTGAGCGTGGACCATTGTCCGTGGGTGGCAATGGCGAAGTACAGAGTGGCATCCGGGTCTTCCACGCCGGTTGTCGGGTAGAGGTGGGCGTCGGTCATGACGCCAACGTACTTCAGGTCGGCGGCGTCAAGGACGGCTTCCAGTGCGGCGTTGCCGGTGTTCAAATTCTCATTGGGGCTGGTGCCCAGCAGTTCAAAGGCAGTGGTGAGGGAAATTTCACCCACCGGCGGAGCCGCAATGGTGCTGGTATCCACCGGGTTGCCAGCCAGGCTTACCAGGGCGGCGCCGGTGCTATCCACAGTCACGCTGGTCGAAGCCGCGTGCAGGGTAGAGGCGGGACGCGGAGCGGCGTAGTAGGGCAGGCGCAGAGCGGTGCCGCTGGCAGGGGTCAGCACGATCAAGCCGCTGGCTTCTGCCATCCAGAAACGTGCAATGGTTTGGGACGCCGCCATCGTCGCATCACGCGGATGGGTCATCCCGGCGGGATCGGCGGTCATCTTCAGTTTGAATTCCACACTCCCGCCCGCAGGCACGGTCAGGCTGGTTAGCGGCGCATCACTGCTATCCAGCAGTTCAAAGGTCACACCTGGCACCTGAGTGCGCTGGACGATGGACGGAGTGTAAGTCATGGCGGTTCCGCCCTTATTGACCACCCGCACTGTCTTCGTCCATGAAGTCAGGGCAGTCACCTGCGGCGCGCCAAAGGACACGCTCACCGCGCCGGCATCCTGCGCGTTGTACAGGATGACTTCGTTGGTCAGCGCGGCAGGGACATTCACCCGGCCGGCACCTACCCGCTGTGGGGCATATTTGGTTGTTCCGGGGGTGATGTCGTACGTAGCGGTGTTCATCACATTGGCTTTGAGTTCTTCCACCGTCCAGGTGGGCTTCCACTGGCGCATCAACGCCATCACGCCGGTCATGTGCGGCGCCGCCATCGAAGTACCGCTCATGCTGGTGCCATATTTTCCGGTTCTCACAGCAACCGAGTAGATGGTGTCGCCGGGAGCGGCAATATCCGGTTTCAGGAAGGAATCTACCCGGCGAGGACCGCGGCTGGTGAAGGAAGAAGGCTGATCAATGAGGGAAGCGGTTGGTCCGGGATCAGTGCGCAGGCTGTAGCGCCACTGCGCCGAAAGGGTGACATTAACCGTTTCGCTTCCAAGTGCGGTGACCAGAGCGTTGCCGGTACCAAGATCAGTCATAACCGAAGGAATGGTAATGGTAGGATCGCTTCCCCCCATCACAAAAGGCGCACCGGCGACGTTGTTAAACACAATCACGGCTACAGCACCGGCATTTTGAGCATTTTTCACCTTGGTAACAAAGGTGCATCCTCCACGGCTGATTAATGCGACTTTACCCGTGAAAGTTCCAGACGCGAAAGCGGTACAACCTTGTGGATTCGTGGAATCGTATCCCAGATCAGCGGTGATGTCGCCCGTCACCGCCAGGTCGGCACCGAAAGCCGCTTCTACGGCGGGTTTCAGTCCAGCCTGCGAACCGCCGTTAACGCTGAACTGACTGGTGGTATTAATGTTCCCGGCATCCTGCGAGGAAGCCACGCTGATGGCGCGGGTTGCCACACCCGGCGCGCCGGTGATGTAATGGGTATCACTGCTGTTGCCCGCCGAAGCCACCACAATCACGCCCACCAGGGCGGCGTTATTCGAAGCAATAGCAGAGGTGTCAAACTCCGAGCCATAGGACGAGCCCAGCGACATGTTGATCACGTCCAGGCGGTCATCAAATTTGCCGTCCTTGTTCGGGTCGGTTGCCCATTCAATCGCGGCATCGGTCAGGTTGGTGGAGCCACTGCAGCCGAAAACCCGTAAGGCATACAGTTTCGCCAGCGGGGCTACGCCTGGACCAATATCCATAGCGGAAGTAAAGGGGGTGGTGGTGCTGTACCCGCCGATGTAGGTGGTACCGTCTGTGTTGGTACCATAGCCTGCCACAGTACCGGCTACATGTGAACCGTGTCCGTTGCAGTCCATGGGGTCGGGGTCGGGTTGAGGTACACTGGCGGAGTCGTTAGCATCGTAGGCATCGCCGGCGAAGTCCCAACCGCCTACCACCTTAGCGCTGGGATAACCATCGGCAAAGCCGGGTTCATCCACGGTGAAGTCATTGGTGTCGTAACCCGTGCCGGAACCGCCAAAGTCAGTATGCAGATAGTCAATCCCGGTGTCGATGATACCAACTTTCACACCTTCACCGCGCACAAGATAGGACTGCCAGACCTGCGGTGCGCCAATCAAGGGCACGCTGTAGTTATTGTCCAGTTCTTTGGGGACAAGGGGCAGGACGGCTTTCACGCCGGGCATGCGGGCAATTTCGCGAATCTTCTTGGCATCCACCTTCATATAGATACCGTTGAAGACGCGCTGGGTTTGGAAGAGGACTTTTTGTCCAATCCCGGCTTTATCCATTTGCGCCAGCAGGTTTCTCTGCGCGGCTTCCAGCGCCTTTAAGCGGTTTGCCGCCAGTTCATTGGCGCTTTCCAGACTCATGGTTTCACGGGCTTTGGCAAAGGTCACCGCGGTGGGCTCTTCTTCCAGTTCTACAACCACATCCACGATGCCGCTCTTCTGACTCAGCCGTTCTACCGCATCGCTGGAAACTTCACCAGAAAGGCGCTCAGGCTTAAACTGCGAGCGATCCACTGGACCGCTGGATTGCGCAACCACCGGTGTGGGGGTATTCCAGCCGAACACCAGGGCTACGACCATGACGATGGAAAGGATATTCCAAAGCAATCTTTGGGGTTTCATACGTGAGTGTCTCCTCATTTAGCGAAAAAATCTGTTGAGATGGATGAGATCAAGATAGGTGAAACACGCTTCGAAGAGAGTTCCGCCCATTCACCTCCTTTCTGGACACCACAAAACAAGAAGAGGAGCACTCTTCTTGCTCTGCTGGTGAAAACGTATGGAGAATAAAAACTTTTCTGCCGGGAAGGTTTCCCTTTGACCTTGCAGAATCGAAAGGCTGTCTGTATTCATCCTAGCAAGAAATAAGATTCAAGTCAAGTTCCCTGAGGGATTAATTTTTCATCACCCAGGGATATACCAGTCCTTACGGGATAGGGGTAGTTTGCTCTCACCTTCTTGAGCAGGTTTGACCAGCAAACTCTGATACACGTTTAAACGTCCGCTGGCAAAGCCATGCGCCGAACCGGACATATAAATGCGCCACACGCGGTAAGTGGATTCTTCAACAAATTGTAATGCCTGGGTATGATGCGCTTCCAGGTTGGCTACCCAACGCCTCAAGGTCAGCGCGTAATGTTCCCGCAGACTTTCCACATCGCGGACTTCAAACCCGCTCTCTTCTGCGGCTCTCAAGGTGGTGGAAATTGGCACCAGTTCGCCGTCCGGGAATACATAAGCATTGGAGAAGGATTGCGGATCCCAGCCTTTTTCAGCGGCGCGCCGGGCAATTCCGTGATTGAGGAAGACCCCGCCGGGCTTGAGCAGGCGATATGCCCGCTCAAAGTACACGGGGAGTAATTTCTCGCCCACATGCTCAAACATCCCCACGCTGACCAGGGCGTCATATTGTTCCCACTCTTCTACTTCCCGGTAATCCTGCACGCGCACTCGGGCGTGTGCCTGCAACCCCGCTTCGGCGATGCGCTGTTGGGCAAGGCTGGCTTGCGGCTCGCTGAGGGTGATGCCGGTAACATCCACACCATATCTTTCAGCCGCATAGATGACCAATCCTCCCCAACCGCATCCTAAATCCAGCAGTTTTTGTCCCGGTTTCAGGCGCAGTTTACGGCAGATATAATCCAGTTTGCGTTCCTGAGCCGTATCCAGGTCTTCATCGGGAGATTCAAAATAAGCGCAGGAATACACCATGCGCTTGCCCAAAAACAGGCTGTAAAAGTCATTGGAAACATCGTAGTGATACCGCACTGCCTGGCGGTCGCGTTCAATGGAGTGGGTTTTGCCGGAAAGACGCGCCGCTCCGCGTTTGCTAATGCGTGGATTTTGCTGATTGGGCAGGCGCATCAGTTCTCTAGCAATGTCCAGTTTCTTCTTCCACCCATTCGTTCGCTCTGCCAGTGCCTCTCCTAAGGGAAACACGGCTTCGATATTGCCTTCGATGTCAAAGTCGTTATAAAGATAGGCCTCCACCAGCCCTACTTCTGTACCCGGCAACAGCATGGCGCGCAGTGCACCAGGGTGGTTCAGGACAATAGTGGTAGAGGCGGGTACATTGTCTTTAGGATAGCGCGTATCATCCCATAATCGAAATCCTACACCATTCAACAGGTTGGAGGGAAACAAACGCTCCAAAAGCGATAAGGTAAGTTCCCGAGCATTAGTCTTTTCCTGAACAGTTGAAAATACCATCGCACACCTCCTGAATAGAATCAACCCTCAGTACCGGCAAAGGCTATGGGATTAACGCTGAAACAGGCTGATGCTTTCGATGTGATAGGTTTGTGGGAAAAGGTCGAAAGGCGTTACCTGCACCAGCCGATAGCCGCCGCGAATCAAACGTTTGGTGTCCCGAGCCAGGGTGGCGGGGTCACAGGAAATGTAGATGAGCGTGGGTGCGTTCATGCGCAAGATGGCATCCAGTGCCGCCAGTTCCAGCCCGGCGCGGGGCGGATCCACGACAATCAAGTCAGGATATACCTGTAACGAAGGCAGGATTTGCTCAGCCGTTCCCATGTACAGAGAGACGTTGTCGAACTCATCCAGATTGACGGCAAAATCATCGCAGGCGCTCGGCGCAGATTCGATGCCGATAAGGTTTTGAGTGCGCGGCGCCAGAAAGGCGCTGAACAATCCCACCCCACAGTAGACATCCAGTACCGTTCCTAACCTTTCTGCTGGAAGCAGGGAAAGCACATGCTTGACCATGGCTTCCGCCATGGGAGTATTCACCTGGAAGAACGACCCAGCCGATACGCGGAAGGGACGTCCCAGCACTTCCATGATCACGTGGTCATCACCTGCCAGCACCAGTGACCCTGCCGGTCCCGAATGCACTACAGAGACAGGCAGTTCTTCAACCGAGATTGCCGGTGGAGTATCTTCCAGACTTTCCAGAACCAGCAGAATCTCGCCATCTGCTCCAAGCCGCAGAGAAAGACGTTCCAGGTCCGGAAGGGGTTCGGCTTGAATTTGTTTCCAGAGGTCCAGCAAGGGTTCTTCCGGCAGGTGACATTCCTGAATGCCGATAACTGTGCGGTCATCGGTGGCGCGAAAGCCCAGTTGCCCTTCTGGAGTCAGGTGGAACTGCACTGTGTTGCGGTAATTCCAGGCACGCGGTGAAGGCACCATTAACCCTATGGGTGGATCTGTCAGCCCGCCAATGCGTTGCAGTTGTTCGGTAAGGATGGATTGCTTGACCGTCAACTGCAAATCGTAGTCCATGTGCTGATAATGACAGCCACCGCACTGCGTAAAATGCGGACAACGAGGACGAATGCGGGCAGGGGAGGGTTGCACTACATCCATCAGTGTTGCGCGGGCAAAGCCGCGTTTTTCTTCGGTCAACTGCACCAGAACACGCTCGCCTGCCAGGGCAAAAGGCACAAAAACGGCACGCCCATCAGACAAACGCCCCATGGCTTCGCCGCCATAAGTCATTTGGGTTAAATCGACCAGATGAAATTCGCTCACGGTTTCATTTTACCTGTTTTTGTGAATTGAGTCATAATATAGTCAGGTCAACAATGCAGGTTTCATCGCAGCAGGGCGAGAAAACATCACACATCCCAATCACCCTTTAATCACCCCTTAATGTTCGATTGTTCGGAGCAAAATTGTTATAATTTTGTGAAGAGCAGAACATTCGATAGACCATTGCCAAGGAGCATCCCATGAAAAGCAAGGGCTTGATGAAAGCAGGTTTGCTGTTTTTGGTCTTCGGATTGATAGTGTTGTCCGGCTGGGTGGGTCAGGCGCAGGCGCGGGGATTGGAGCAGGACTCCGATGTGCCCCGCGGTGCCTTGCTCTATGACAACTGGTACGCGGCGTTGGGGGTTCAGCCACCCCAGGGTAACATGCCTGTTTGGGAACGTCAGACCACCAATACTCGCAGTGGCGCCGAAACCTGGCGGTGCGTTTCCTGTCACGGCTGGGACTATCAGGGTAAAGACGGGGCGTATCGTGAAGGCAGTGACCGTTACACCGGCTTTCCCGGTGTATATCCTGCCGTGACGCAGCGCACGGAAGAGGAAATTGTTGCGGTGCTGAGTGGCAAGGTAGACCCTCAGCATGATTTTTCTCCCTATATCCCCGAAGCAGACCTGAAAGCCCTGGCGCATTTCCTGAAAACCTCTCTGGTCAACGATAATGAGTACATTGACCCCAAAACCTTCAAGGTGCTTGGCGGAGACGCTGCCAACGGCAAAGCCCTGTATGAATCGCAGTGCGCCCGCTGTCATGGAGCAGACGGTGCCACCTTGCGTTTCCGTTTCGAGGGACGGGATGCTACTTTAGGAACGCTGGCATTGCTGGATCCCTGGCGTTTCCTTCACAAGACCCGCTTCGGTACCCCGGGAACGGAAATGGTTATCGGCTATGACCTGGGATGGACTGCCCAGCAAGGCAGAGATGTTTTGCTCTACGTTCAAAGTTTACCTTCTGGTCTGGAACCCCAGCAGTCCCCTTCTCTTGGAGAGACTGTGCCAAGCCCGGTGGAACAACCCGGTGGCCCTGCTCGGAATGTCTTCACCGGTGTGCTGACTGCTTTTGGGGCGCTGTTCACCGGCTTGGGGTTCGCGCTGATTCTGGGCGTTTTCCTGATAGGTGTCCTGTTTGTGATTGTCTGGATGATTCGTGGTAAGAAACAGTAAAACCCTGCAAGTTGAACCTGTCGAAGAAAGGAGCCTTGTTTCATGTCCAAACTCATTCCATGGTACTTGCAGCCGTGGTTTCGCATTACCCTGGGCATTGTCGTGTTGATTTTGCTGGGGGGAGCGGTTGGGGGCATTTATCTGACACAGCAATCTCCACCGCAGCCGATTCAATTCCCGCATAACTTCCATGTCGGGGCAGGGATTCCCTGTCTTTACTGCCACCCCGGAGCACAATGGGGAGAAAGTGCGGGATTGCCTTCTTCCAGTTTATGCTGGGGGTGTCATCAGCAGGTTGCCAAGACGAAGACCTCTCCCGAACTGCAAAAACTGGCGCAATATGTGGAGAGGGGAGAGGAAATCCCCTGGGTGCCGGTGTTTATCCAGCCTGATTTTGTCCACTTTAATCACCGCGCGCATGTTGCCGCCGGGGTAGCGTGTGAAACCTGCCATGGCGATATGAAAAAGATGACGGTGGCTCAACCTATTCCCCGCCAGAACATGGGCTGGTGTCTGAATTGTCACAGCAAACAGCCCAAGGAAAAGTGGGCGCGTCTTTCCGACTGTTCGCTTTGCCATTACTAAAACGCTGTGAAAGGACAGGTATGAGTGAGAAACTTACTCGACGGAATTTCCTGAAACTCACCGGGCTGGGGATTGCCGCTACAGCAGTGCTGACCGGATGTGGCCCCGCTTCTCGTTACGTTTTGCGGCGCCCATACACGGATATGCCCGAGTACAGTCAGATTGGTAAAAGCACCTATTACGCCACTACCTGCCGTGAATGTCCTGCCGGGTGTGGAATCATCATGCGCACCTTCGAGGGGCGGGCGATTAAAGCCGAGGGTAACCCGGCGCACCCTGTCAACCGCGGCAAACTCTGCTCGCGCGGGTTGACTGCTGTGCAGGGACTTTACAACCCCGACCGTTACAAGGCTCCGTTGCGCAGAATTAAACGCGGTGAAGCCGCCACCGAAGCCCTCTCGTGGGATCAAGCCATTGAGGTGGTTCGCTCGGCGTTGAATGGGAATCCTCAGCGAGTGGCGTTCTATTTGGGCTTGAATCACGATCACTTGTTTGATTTTGTGACCGAACTTGCCCAAACCAAAGGCATGCCCGCGCCGGTGCGTTTCGGGGCTCTTGGCATGTTCGAAGCCCGTGCTACCCTGGTGGAAGCCACCCGTCAGGTGCTGGGAAAAGCCACCTTCCCATTCTTTGATCTGGCAGGTGCGGATCTGGTTCTCTCATTTGGAGCCAATTTCCTGGAAACCTGGCTTTCGCCCGTGGCATACAGCCGCGCTTTTGGCGATTTCCGCCGCCGAGGCCAACCCTTGAAGAAACGCGGCTATCTGGTTGTGCTGGAACCCCGTCTCTCTCTGACTGCCGGGAGCGCCGATGAGTGGTATTCTATCGTTCCAGGCACCGAAGGCGCAGTTGCCATGGCACTGGGGAAACTGCTTCTGGAAAGCGGTGCGCTCCGTATGCCTGTTGCCGTGGAAGCCGGTTATCGCAGTGTCAATGTGGAAGCAGTGGCTCAAGCCGCCGGAATTTCGCTGGAAAAACTCCAGCATCTGGCTCAATTGATTGCACAGGCAGAACGTCCCCTCTTTCTGCCGGGGGGTGGGGCGCTGGGGCACACCTTTGGCTTGGAAAATGCCCTGCAGATTCTGGCGCTCAATGTAGCCATGGGACGCGTCGGGCAGCCTGGGGGTGTCTTCCTGATTGCTGGGGAAGAAAAGGCCGATTCGTTTGCTTCGGTGCAATCCCTCATCCAGCGCATGCAGGCGGGAGAAGTGGACACCCTGTTCGTTCACGGTGCCAATCCGCTCTTTGAACTTCCCCAATCGTTGGGCTTTGAACAGGCTCTGAGCAAGGTCAAACAGGTGATTTCCTTTGCTACCTTCCCCGATGAGACTTCTCTGTTTGCCGATTACATCTTCCCCGATCACAGTCCGCTGGAAGGGTTCGGATATACCCGCATCCTGACGGGGACTGCCCAGTTTGCTGTTTCGTCGGCACAGCCGGTGGTTGTCCCGCTCTACGATACCCGCGCAACTGTGGATGTGCTGATTGCCGCCTCTGGCTTGCCCTATACCGATGAGGTGGATTTCATTCAGCGCAGCCTTCAACCTGTTTTTGCCCGCAGTGACGCGCCGGAACTGGCAACCTTCTGGGCGCGGTTCCTCCAGCAGGGGGGCTACTGGGAAGAGACTCGACAAACTTCTATGGCTATGGATGCCAGCACGGTTCCGTTAAAAGTGCTTTTGCCCGAAGCCGTAGAGGAAAAGACATTCCACTTGATGGTTTATCCCACTCAGATGGGGGATGGTAGTGGTGCCAATCGTCCCTGGCTGCAGGAAACTCCCGATCCCATGACCACGGTGATGTGGAACACCTGGGTGGAGATTAACCCCAAGACCGCCGAGGAATTGGGTATTCACAACGACGATATTGTCCGCCTTGTTTCGTCTGCCGGGCAAATTGAAGCCGTAGCGTACCTCTATCCTGCCATTCGTCCGGATACGGTGGCAATCCCCTTTGGGCAGGGGCATACTGCGCTGGGGCGCTTTGCCGAAGGACGTGGGGTGAACCCGGTAGTCCTTTTGCAAACCCAGACTAACGCCGCTGGCGATCTGGCAGTAGGGGATACCAGGGTGCGCATCGAACCCACCGGGAAACGGCGTCCGCTGGCTCGTCTGGAGTCCAGGAGCGGAGTTTACGGAGAACATTAGCGGTGTCAGCAAGTCATCAGGAGGAGCAATATGGCTGAAGAAAAACAAACAGGTCGCTGGGGCATGGTGATTGATCTGGATGTGTGCACCGGGTGTAATGCCTGTGTGACCGCCTGTGCCATGGAAAATAACATCCCCTGGGTGGGTGAAGAAGATGCCGGGTATGGTCGCGGGATGCACTGGATCCGTGTGCAGCGGTACTGGGAGGGGGAATATCCTGAAGTTTCTCCCCATTATCAACCTGTCATGTGTCAGCAGTGTGGGCGTGCCCCCTGTGAGCCGGTTTGCCCGGTGTTTGCCACTGTACATAGCGAAGAACAGCAAATCAACCTGCAGGTGTATAACCGTTGTATCGGCACTCGTTACTGTGCGAACAACTGCCCTTATATTGCCCGCAGTTTCAACTGGTTTGATTACAGTCAGCAAATCCCCACGCCGATGAATTACTACCTCAACCCCAATGTGACCGTGCGGCGACGGGGGGTGATGGAAAAGTGCACGTTCTGTGTTCAGCGTATCTACGAAGGACAGGAACGCGCCAAGGCTGAAGGACGAGTCGTGCAGGATGGCGAGATTGTTCCCGCCTGCGCGCAGGCATGTCCCACCGATGCCATCATCTTTGGCGATTTAAGTGATCCGGAGAGCCGGGTGAGCAAAGCCGCACGTAATCAACGCCGTTACACCCTGCTGGAGGAACTGGGCACCGAGCCCAAAGTGACCTATTTGAAGGGAGAGGGAACCTATGGCGGTTGAAGCAAAATCTCTTTCCACTCCGCTTCACGGCATGGATGCTGAGGAAGCCGAACTGCGTGAGCAGTTGATGTTTGACCCTCGTCCCCGCGAGGAACTCAACCGCATGGTCATGGAATCCATGGTGCACACCACCCCGCGCTACTGGGCGGTGGTGGCGTTTCTGGCGGTGGTGGTGCTGGTATGTCTCTTCGGCGCCTGGGGTTACATGATTGCGACGGGGATCGGGCTTGCCGGGGTGCGCAAACCCGTGTACTGGGGCGTGTTCATCGTCACCTTTGTGTTCTGGATTGGTATCAGCCATGCCGGCACGTTTGTCTCCGCCATTTTGCGGGTGTTTAAAGCCGAGTTTCGCCGTCCGTTCACCCGCGCCGCTGAACTGATGACCACCTTCGGGCTGGCGGCAGGGGCACTGTATCCCCTCATTCACCTGGGACGGGTGTGGGTGTTCTACTGGATGATTCCCTATCCCAATGCCCGTTGGCTCTGGCCCAACTTCCGCTCCCCGCTGGTATGGGATTTTCTGGCAATCACCACTTACCTGCTTTCCAGCACCATTTACCTCTACCTGCCGCTCATCCCCGATTTAGCCATGGCGCGTGATCGCACTCAGGGCTGGCGGCATGCGATTTACAAGACGCTGGCGCTGGGCTGGCGCGGTACCGAGGCGGAATGGGCGCGCCTGCGGAAAGCCATTACCATTTTTGCCTTCGCCATCATCCCGGTGATGTTCTCGGTGCATACTATTGTGTCCTGGGACTTCGCCGTTTCTCAGACGGCGGTTTGGAACTCCACCATTTTTGGCCCTTATTTCATTGTAGGCGCTATTCTCTCCGGGGTCTCAGCGGTGGTGACTATTCTGGTCATTTTGCGAGCCACGTTGAAGAACATGGATTACTTTATCCGGATGGAGCATCTGGACGCGCTGGGCAAACTCTTGCTGGTGTTCTCCATGGCTTGGGCGTACTTCTTCTTCAACGATTACCTGGTCTCGTGGTATGGCGGGTACGAAGCCGTGCGGCGGGTTCTCTTCTTCCATTCCAGCGGTCCAGATTCATGGATCTGGTGGTCCATGATTATTTTCAATGTGCTCATTCCGTGGCTCACCTTGTGGAACCGCCGAATTCGCCGTACCCCCTGGGCAATGCTGATCATCACGCTGTTGATTAATGTGGGCATGTACTTCGAGCGTTATACCATCGTCCCCATGACGCTTGCCCATCAACGCTTCCCCTTCGACTGGGGTAACTATGTCCCGCGTATTGAGATTATCATCTCCATCGGTACTCTGGCATTGTTCATCCTGCTGTACATGCTGGCTTCGCGGTTGATTCCCATGGTGCCGGTTTGGGAGGTGCGCGAAGGGCAGGAAGCCCACATGATTCGCCAGATTGGTAAAGCCAAAGTTCCCACTGTGTCGGAACTGGAGTAAGGAGGAAATATGCCGCGAGAAGTTGTTCATCTGGCGTTGTTCAAGGAAGAACAGTTGAACGAAGCCGTGGAAGCCATTCAAGCGTTGCGTGAGATGGGCATCTCTGACCGCAATATTTCGGTCATCTCTGGCGCACCTCTGCAGGAAAGAATGCTGGGACGTCCAATGACCTGGACACGGATACCGTTGATCGGCATCTCTGGCGCAGTAGTGGGATTGCTGACCGCCTTGTTCTTCAACTTTGGCACACCCTTGCTGTATCCCATTCGTGTCGGGGGTATGGCTTTGCAAACCATTCCCACGTCTTTTGTGACCATCTTTGAACTGACCATGCTGGGATTGTTGATCAGCACCTTTCTGGGGGTATTCGTGGAGACGATTTCCCCTTCGTATGGTCCGCAGGGCTATGATGAGCGCATCAGCGATGGGTACATCGGGGTGCTGTTTTCTGCTCCGGCAGAACTGGATGCCAGAATGCATGAAATGCTTACCGGGCTGGGTGCCGAAATCGTTCATCGAGCGGAGGCGAAGAAACTATGGCTGTTCTAAAACGTTTGCTCATCGTTTTGGGGTTGGCGATAACCCCCTTACTGGTGGGGTTGCTGTTCACCTATGACATCATCAAAATTGAGTGGATCAGTTTCATGGAGATCCAGCCTTCGTTTAGAACGCAGGAAGACCCCTTGCCACTGCCAGCCCGCTCTGTTCCGGTACAGGGTGCGGCGTACATTCCTGAATTGGGTGCGCCGACCAATCCCGTACCTGCGGACGAAGCCTCTCTTCAGCGGGGAAAAACCCAGTATGAGATTAACTGTCAGATCTGTCATGGCGCTACAGGGAGAGGGAATGGACCCTTTGCGGTGTTTTTGCAACCCCGCAAGCCGGTGAGTTTGCTGGAAGGCAGACCGGTGACTCTGTCGGATGGGGAACTCTTCATGACGATTACCAATGGGGTGGAGGGAGCCATGCCCTCTCTCATCCAGAACCTGCCTGAACCTCAAATGCGCTGGGACGTGGTGAACTACGTGCGCTCCCTGCAGAAACAAGCCAATCCTTGAGGTGCAAGTCCCCAATCCTGTTACCCCGCTGTGAGAAAATCCGGCGGGGTAACTCTTTTGTGAAAAGTATCACAAATAGGATTGTACAGGTGGAAAAAATCAGATTTGTATATAATAAAAATTAATCTTATGGAGGAGGGAACAATGTATTCCAGAGTCGAAGATATCTTGAAAGAGAAGGGAAATCAGATTTGGTCTGTTTCGCCGGATGATACACTGCTCACTACATTGTTAAAACTGGCGGAGAAAAACGTGGGGGCTTTGCTGGTCATGGATGGGGAACGCATTGCCGGTATTGTCTCTGAGCGTGATATTGTGAGGGAAATTGCCCTTCATCGCGCCTGTGTGCTGGATGCGCCCATCAAAGCCTTTATGACTGAGGATGTCATCACCGTAAATTCGCAGACCACGGTAGATGAATGCATGCAGTTGATGACCCGCGCTCATATCCGTCATCTGCCTGTGGTTGAAGGGGGAAAACTGGTGGGGATTATTTCCATCGGCGATGTGGTCAAGAAGGTTATCGAGGGACAGGCATCGATGATTGACGACCTGGAGGGTTACATCACCGGAGATAAGTTCGGGCGTTAAGCCGGTTTTTGTCCCCAGTGAATGGCAACCGTGCCGAAATTCAACCGCCGAAAGCCGGTTTGAGTCAGTCCTGCCTGCTCAAAGTGTGCTTGTAATTCCTCGGCGCTCAGAAAGGCGTTACTGGTTTCCGGGAGGTAGGTGTAGGCATCGGGTGCCATGGCGATGAATCGTCCCAGCAGGGGGATGATTCGCTGCATGTAAAACCGAATTGCGGGGGAGAACCATTTTTTTTGTGGTCGGGTGGTATCCAGCGCTACAACCCATCCCAAAGGGCGTAGCACCCGAACCTGTTCTTTCAAAGCGGTATCCAGATGGATAACGTTTCTTAAGAGGAAACCGGAGACAACCGCATCAAACGTGTTATCAGGATAGGGGAGGCTTAAGGCGTCAGCCCCGCACCACTGCTGGGGCTGGAGGTAGCGCTGTTTGCCCACTCGCATCATTTCCAGGGTGAAGTCTGCGGCGGTCACCCGACAGGTGGGTTCCTGCCGCAAGGCTTCGCGTGCCAGATCCCCCGTACCCGTTCCCAAATCCAGCAGGCGACTTTGGGGGCGCAAGTGTGCGCGGCGAATGACTTCTTTTCGCCACAGCAAATCCATTCCGCCGGTCATCAGACGGTTCATGAGATCGTACTGCCGGGCAATGCGGGTAAACATGCCGCGGACGGCTTGAGCGCGTTCTGGTCCTTGAAGATGCTGTGCCATTTTTAGCGATTGGGAACCCAAACGAGGATGGTTGTGCCTTTTCCAGGCTCAGAAGAAATTTCGATTTCGCCGCCTGCCTGATGGGCGCGGGTTTGCATGTTTGCCAGCCCATGACCAATCACCTGGCGGGTCTTGCTCACATCAAATCCCATGCCGTCATCGTTGATTTCCAGCAAGGTGCGCTGATTGCTGGTCCACAGGGTGACACTGACATGCCGGGCGTGAGCATGTTTGGCAATATTTGCCAGCGCTTCCTGACAAATGTGGAAGAGTGCCAGGGCTGCCGACTGTGGCAGGTTGATGTTTTCATTAGGGATGGCTTGCAGTTGAATTTCCACCTGCGTATTGGCGCGAAATTCTGCCACCAGACGCCGCAATCCATCCATTAAATTCTCTTCGTGTAGTTTGCGCGGACGCAGGTCGAGGATATAGGCGCGGATGTCGCGGATGGTATTGTTCAGGTCACTGATTGCCTGGTCAATGCGTTGTTTGGCGGCTTCGGGGTCGTCGTTCATAAGCAAGCGGGCGTGTTCCAGCGTGAGCCCAACCGCATAAATGTCCTGAATAATGCCATCATGCAGGTCCATACCGATGCGTTCACGCTCTTCCAGCACAGCCAGACGGCGTTGTTGCAGGCTCAGGTGCGTGTTTTCCAGTGCGGTGCTGAGCCAGAAACTGATGGCGGAGAGGAATTGCATTTCCAGTTCATCAAAAGAGAGGACATGATTGATCCCGGCACAAAGAACGCCCAGCGTTCCTGAGCGTCCCTGTAAAGGAAAACATGCCAGATAGCGAATATCGCTCTCCAGCAACTCCGGAGTAAATGCGTCTCTCTCTTCGATGTTTTGCAGGGAGGTTAAATCAATCAATTGAGGGCTTTGTGCCAGAGCGGTTTTGCCAACGATTCCCTCACCCAGACGAAAAGAGGTGCTTAACCACAGGCGGGGAAGGGTGTTTCCTTGATGAATGCAGAGGTTCAGGTAGGCGCTGTCATCCTCGCGCAGGTAAATTTCTCCTACCTTCAAATCGAGGTATTCCATCAGTTGCTCCAGCGCTTTGTCCAAAATCTGGCGCACGTCGCTGGAGGTTGCCAGCGTGCTTGCCATCTCATTGAGCAGTGCCAGATTTTCGTTACGGCGGGTTAATTCTGCTTCTCGCTGGGTAATTTTTTGCAAGAGGCGTGCATTTGCCAGGGCTGCCCCGGCGTATGCTGCAAGCATTTCGATCACAGCCTGGTCGTCGGCAGTAAATTCAGGGGCATCCATTTTGTCGGTGAGATAGATTTGCCCAAGATTTTGGTCCGCGTGACGAATGGGTACGCCCAAAAAAGAGTCCATGGGAGGATGATGCGGGGGAAAGCCGGCACTGCGCGAATCTTCGGCAATGTGGGCAATGCGAATGCTTTCACTGCCGTGCATCAACGCACCGATGAGCCCGTGTCCCCTGGGAGGGTGCGCCATGCGGGCAATTTCTTCGGGGCTCATCCCCACAGGAATGAAGCGGGCAAGCCTGCCCTCTTCGTCCAGAATGCCTACCGCGGCGTACCGGGCGCCAACCTGTTCACGTGCCAGATGAGCAATGCGTTCAATGAGGGAGTCAATACTGATATCGCTTACCAGTTCGAGACTGGCGCGGTGTAACGCCGCCAGGCGGTCTAAAAGTTGTTCCCGGGTCAGCAGGCTGGTTTCCATACTGGTTACTTTATTTTACCTGATATTGTCCAGATTGTTAATACAGCATTGTTCCGCCTTTCACAAATGGTTGTACAGCGTTAAGACAGGTTAACTCTGGAAACGGACTGAAAGAGTCCGGTATAATCAGACACTGGAGGCTGAAATATGTTCGATCAAATCCGAAAGCGAAAACAGGAAGAAGAAGCCATGCGCGCCGCGGGGCGTTTGCCTCCCGGACAGGCGCTCACTCAGAAATTCCCCGTCCTGCATTATGGACCCGTACCAACGTTTAACCCGGAAACATGGGATTTCCGTGTCTGGGGCGAGGTGGAACAGCCTTTGCGGTTAACCTGGGAAGAATTTAACCAGTTGCCCAAAACGCGGGTAACTATGGATTTGCATTGTGTGACCAAATGGAGCAAGTTCGACACCGTTTGGGAGGGGGTTTCGGTGCGCACGCTGATTGAATTGGGATTAGTGCGTTTGAAGCCGACCGCGCGCTTTGTCATGCAACATGCCGAGTATGGTTTTACCGCCAATTTACCTTTAGAGGTGGTCCTGCAGGAAAATTTCCTGCTTGCCACACACTACGATGGCAAGCCGCTGGATCCGGAGCATGGCTACCCTCTGCGCGGGGTGATTGGTTTCATCCCTGATCGTCCCGATCTCAAGACGCCCTATCTCTGGAAAGGTGCCAAATGGCTGAGAGGTCTGGAGTTCATGGCGCAGGACCGACCGGGCTTCTGGGAGATGGCAGGGTATCACAACGATGCCGATGTGTGGAAAGAAGAGCGCTACGGGTAATCGTTCAGATATGCTTAAAAATTTTCACCGCGCGGTCAACTCCGCGCGGTTTTTCATGGGGACTTTGTTATAATTGCAGTGCCGAAGGTGGGAATCGAACCCACATTCCTTTCGGAACGCGATTTTGAGTCGCGCGCGTCTGCCTGTTCCGCCACTTCGGCTCAATCTGTCAATCTGTATTGAGTATAAACAAATTTTGCAGAAGGGTCAAGGTTCTGATTTTATGAAATTAGGCATCATCGGTTTACCTCAATCGGGAAAAACCACCCTTTTCAATGCCTTAACGCGCGGGAATCAGCCCACTGGAATGGCATCCGGTAAACTGGAAGTCCATACTGCGGTTGTGGATGTCCCTGATCCGCGTGTAGATCGCCTGGCGGCGATGTTCAAGCCCAAGAAGACCATTTACGCCAAAGTGACGTATGCGGATATCGCCGGACTGGAAGGCAGTGCGGCAAAGACGGGCATTTCGGGCGCGTTGCTCAATCAACTGACACAGATGGATGGTTTTATCCAGGTGGTGCGCTGTTTTGAGGATGAAAATGTCCCTCATCCTGCGGGTAGTGTGGATCCCCTGCGTGATCTGGCGAGCATGGAGAGCGAACTGATTCTCAACGATTTAATCTCCGTAGAGCGCAAACTGGAACGCCTGAATGACGAACGCAAAAAGGGCGGTGGGCGCGATAAAGCCACCATCGACCGCGAAATTGCCCTGTTTGAGCGTTTTCACGAGGCACTGGTTGCTGAAAAACCTCTGCGGGATGTGGACATTGACGCCGAGGAAGAAAAGATGCTTTCCAGTTTCGGTTTCCTCAGCCGCAAACCCATGCTGGTGGTCCTCAATGTTTCTGAAGGACAACAACCTCCTGCAATTGACTATCCCCATCGTCACAGCAAGGTGGTGGCGTTACAGTGCCGTCTGGAGATGGAAATTGCTCAGTTGCCGCCGGAAGAAGCCGCGGCATTTCTGCAGGAATACGGCATTGATGAACCCAGTTTGAACAAGATGATTCGCCTGTCCTACGACCTGTTGGGTTTGCAGTCTTTCTTCACAGTTGGACCGGATGAGTGTCGGGCGTGGACGGTGCGCAAAGGGGCTACGGCTCCCGAAGCGGCGGGCGTCATTCACAGCGATTTGCAGAAGGGCTTCATCCGAGCGGAGGTGATGACTTATGATGACCTCATAGCGCTGGGTGGGGTGAATGAGGTCAAATCCCATGGCAAACTGCGCCTGGAAGGAAAAGAGTATATCGTTCAGGATGGCGATATTTTGAACATCCGCTTCAATATTTAGGGAAGGAGGAAGGGGGACTGGGCTTCCCTGGTCTCCCTTTTGTTTTAAGTATGGGCGCATACGAGGCTGTGATTGGTCTGGAAATTCATGCGGAACTACTGACCCGTTCCAAAATGTTCTGTTCCTGTCCGGTGGTGGATTCGACAAAAGCAAAGCCCAACGAGGCGGTTTGTCCCATCTGTGCCGGGATGCCGGGAACACTGCCGGTGATTAACCGTCAGGCGGTGGAACTTGCTCTGCGGGTTGCTCTGGCGCTGGGGTGTCAGATCAATCTGGTCAGTATCTTTGCCCGCAAGAACTACTTTTATCCAGATTTACCCAAAGGGTATCAGATTTCGCAGTACGAACAGCCTTTGGCGGTGAATGGCATTCTGCCCATTGAAACAGAAGCCGGCTGGCGCGAGATTCGCATCCGCCGGGTGCATTTGGAAGAAGATACCGGTAAACTGAGTCATTTCAGCAACGATGGGGAGGTGTATTCTCTGGTAGATTTGAACCGCGCCGGGGTGCCGTTGTTGGAGATTGTCTCCGAGCCGGATTTGCACACCGCTCAGGAAGTGCGCGCTTATGCTCAGGCACTGCGCACCCTGTTGCGTACCCTGCAAGCCAGTTCCGGGGATATGGAGAAAGGCGCTTTGCGCATTGAGCCGAATATCTCCGTTCGCCCTGCGGGCAGTTCGGTGCTGGGTACACGGGTGGAGATAAAAAATCTCAACAGTTTTCGTTCCCTCGAACGTGCTGTAGCGCATCAAATTGAAATACAGAGTGCCAAACTTGCCCGCGGTGAAGCCGTAGAACAGGAGACGGTGGGCTGGGACGAGATACAGGAAATCACCTTCTCTCAGCGCAGTAAAGAAGAAGCCCATGACTATCGCTATTTCCCCGAGCCGGATTTACCCCCGCTGGTGCTTGCTCCCGAGTGGATTGAATCGGTTCGGGCGGCTTTGCCGGAACTGCCCTGGGAGCGCCAGCGCCGTTATGTGGAAGCACTGGGGTTGTCTTCGGCGGAAGCCCGTCTGCTTGTAAGTGATTCTGCCCTGGCAGATTTCTTCGACCGCACGGTGCAGGCTTTGCGGAAAGCCTCTGCCCGTATGGCGGCAACCTGGGTGACGGGCGAACTGCTGGGCTGGATGAACGAGCAGGGGCAGAGCCTGGAAAATCTGCGCATTTCTCCCGAAATGCTCGCCGATTTGCTGGATCGTGCCATGGATGGGCAGATCAACCTGAACACGGCAAAAAGC
The DNA here is from genome assembly GCF_000199675.1 of Anaerolinea thermophila UNI-1. Lineage (GTDB taxonomy): Bacteria > Chloroflexota > Anaerolineae > Anaerolineales > Anaerolineaceae > Anaerolinea > Anaerolinea thermophila. The sequence goes on along the minus strand of NC_014960.1, from coordinate 2,700,491 downwards.
GTCCTGCAGGAAATGGGCGCTTCGGGTAAAACAGCGGCAGAAGTCATTGCCGAGCAGGGTTTGGAGCAGGTTTCGGATATCACCTGGATTGCCGGAGTGGTGGCTCAGGTCTTGCAGGAAAACCCCGCCGAACTGGAGAAATACCGTGCCGGCAAACAAACCCTTTTCAACTGGTTTTACGGGCAGGTGATGCGCCTGATGCAGGGCAAAGCCAATCCTCAACTGGTGCGTGAGGAACTCAACCGTCAATTAGAGGGAAAAAACGGGGGAGCGGCTTAGATTTCGTTCAGCAAGTCATCCAGGCTTCGGTAGAGGGTCAAGCCATGGGCATCTGCCCAGCCTTCAAAGCCAGCCCACAAGGCATCGGCTTCTTCGAAAACGGTTTGAGGGTCGGTAAGGTTGCCTTCCATGATGCGTTGAATGAAAGGATCAAATCCTTTTGGGCGGTCGGGAAGGCTCAGGGCTTCTTTATACAGAATGGCACTGCCGGTATACAGATGACGATGCCACAGTCCGACGATGCACACGGCGAAGCGCGCCGCATAAAAAGCATAGGTAGCCACGCTTTGGGTGTTTCCTGAAGAGCGGGCGTTGCGCAGTTTTCCAATGATTTCGTACAAATCACCGATGAGGGCTTCTTCCAGCACCGGACGGATTTCATCCTCGTCGTGGTTAAAAACCCGCTCGCGGGCTTGAGAAAACCAGCCGGAATCTCCCAGAACGGGCAGGATATTCGCATAGGCTCCATGCGTGATGGGCCAGTCGCTTTCCAATTCAGATGCCTGTTCCAGAAAGGTCTGCGGGCTGTACAGGTTCACTTCGGCTTTCCAGGGCCCTTCGGACCATTCCAGGGTATGGTCGCCTTCCATGTTCTCAATCAGTACATGCATTTCAATATCCGAAAACGGACCATCGCTCTGCCTCGCCAGTGAACCATAAAGCCCTATGGCAAGCGTACGTTTGCCAAAATGGCGCTGGATTCTTTGGGCAATGTCCTGCGCTCGCGTTATGCGGATTTCATGGGAAAATGGTTGGGGCCCGCCCATCTCTGAAGTCATCCTTTCGCTGATTTTGACCTATAATCAGAAATGTAACTCCATTATATCGGAGGTTTGTCATGGAATACCGCATGCTGGGCAGGACGGGGGTGATGGTTTCTCCCCTGTGTCTGGGGGCGATGAATTTTGGCGGTCCCACCGGTGAGGAAGAGTCCATCCGCATCATTCACCGTGCACTGGATGCCGGCATCAACTTTATTGATACTGCCAATGTGTATAATGCCGGAATGTCGGAAATGATTGTGGGCAAAGCGCTCAAAGAGAGCGGAAGACGCGACTCGGTGGTGCTGGCGACCAAAGTCTACGGAAAAATGGGCGAAGGTCCAAACGAGAGCGGGGTCTCTCGTTTGCATATTCTCAAAGCCTGTGAGGACTCCCTGCGACGTTTGCAAACCGACCACATTGACCTGTACCAACTGCACCGTCCCGGGTTGAACGTGCCGGTGGATGAAACTCTGCGTGCCTTTGATGATCTGGTGCGCTCCGGCAAGGTGCGCTACATTGGCTGTTCCACTCATCCCGCCTGGATGGTAATGGAAGCCCTGGCGGTGAGCGAGAAGTACGGGCTGGTGCGCTACATCAGCGAACAGCCGCCGTATAACCTGCTGGATCGGCGCATTGAGAACGAACTGGTGCCGCTGGCGCAAAAATATGGGCTTGCGCTGTTGCCGTGGTCACCCCTGGCAGGCGGGATTTTATCCGGGCGTTATGCCAGTGGGGAGATTCCCAGCGACTCCCGCGCCGAGCGCATGGGCAACATGTTCCGCGAGCGCATTACCCGCCGCGGTGTGGAAGTGGCTCAAAAGGTGGCGCAGATGGCGCAGGAACGCGGCATGACGCCCTCGCAACTGGCTTTGCTTTGGTGCAAGGATCAGCCCGGCATTACCTCGCCGATTTTTGGTCCGCGCACGCTGGAGCATCTGGAAGAGTTGCTCCCTGTGCTGGAGATGCGTCTCAACGACGAGGACCGCCCGTTATTTGATGCTTTGGTGCATCCCGGAAACGCCGTGGCAGATTTCCACAACAGCAACGACTGGATGAAAGCCCGAATCACGGATTGAGCCTATGAGTTTACTTCCTTTGGGTTTGCTTTCCATGGTGGAAGACAGCCTGGCATGGGATGGGCTGACCGTGCAGGTGCGCAGTGAACCGCGTCTGCGAGCGACCATTCATCGCCTGGTGGAGGTTTCCTCGCTGGAAAAAGGGGAACGCGCCGCCTGGGCGCGCTTTCTGGTGCGGGGAGCATCTCAGTCGCTGGGGATTCTGCCTGCTTCCATTGATGGGCTATACCGGGCGCGTGCTCGCGGGGATGTCCCTGCGACCTGGACCACGCCAGCCTTCAATCTGCGCGTGTTGCCGTTCGAGGCGGCGCGGGCAGTCTTCCGCGCGGCTCGCAAGTTGGACGCGGGGGCGTTCATCTTTGAAATTGCCCGGGTGGAACTGGACTGGACGGGGCAGAGCCTGGCGGAGTATGCTACGGCGGTGCTGGCGGCGGCAATTGCTGAAGGCTACCGCGGGGCGGTTTTCCTGCAGGGTGATCACTTTCAAGCCTCGGCGAAGCGTGCGCGCTGGGAGGAGAAAACCGCCCTTGAGGCGCTCATCCGCGAAGCCGTGCTGGCAGGGTTCTTCAACCTCGATCTGGATGCTTCCACGCTGGTGGATCTCAGCCATGACCGGGTATTGGATCAGCAGTTCGATAACGCCATTCTCACCGCCAGTCTGGTGGCGTTTGCCCGTTCGTTCCAGCCGGAGGGGATTTCTTTCTCCTTGGGTGGGGAAATTGGCGAGGTAGGCGGTCATGTGACAACCGAAGAAGAACTGCACGCTTTCATGCACCTTTTCCGGCGCGGACTGCATGCCCTGGCGGGCGATTTGGCTGGCTTGAGCAAGGTGAGCATCCATACCGGTTCGGCACACGGCGGAATTGTCCTGCCCGATGGCTCTTTTGCGCCAGTGAATATTGCCTTTGATGCCATTCAGCGTCTTGGTGAGGTTGCGCGGCAATCTTATGGTATGGGTGGAGTGGTTCAGCATGGTGCATCTACCCTGCCGCTGGAATACTTCCCTGCTTTTGTGCGCTACGGCACGCTGGAGGTGCATCTGGCAACAGCGTTCATGAACACATTTTTCGAGCATTTGCCTGAAGAATACCTCAAGGCCGTCCAGGCGTGGCTGGATGCGCGTTATCAGCACGAGCGCCGTGCGGAGCAGAGCGATGCTCAGTTCTATGCTGGGGTGCGCATGCACGCCCTGGCGCCTTTCAAAGAGACGTTTTTGCGTCTGCCGGAGGAAATCCGCCAGGCGGTGATGCAGGATTGGGAAACCCAGTTTGTGGACCTGATGGAGCGTCTGGGTTGTGCCGGCACACGGGCGCTGGTGGAACGGTGGGTGAATCCCCGTCCAGTGCCGTTCTATCTGGAAGATTACTGGCTTGAAGCCTCAAAACCTGCCGGAGAGAGCGATCTTTCGGGGTAGGAGGCAGAAGACGGTGTGATAGAATCTTTTCATAGTAGAGTGACGGGATGCGTTTACCCTCGATCCTTTATCCGGTTGAGCAAGCGTTTCGGTATCTTTATGGCGCTCTTCCCTTCTCGTGGAGGGCAGGGGCGCAGTACCGTCGCCTGCGCCGTTTCCTTTCTGAAGCCCAGTGGTGGGATGCTGAACGTATTCGAGAATGGCAAACAGAGCGGTTAGGATGGATGATCCGGTATGCCTATGAAAATGTACCGGGATATCGACATCTTTACGAAAAAGCCGGCATTACCCCCGCAGATTTCGGAACTTTAGAGGATTTACCTGCATTCCCTTTGCTAGAAAAATCCTTTGTTCAAACAGATATAAGGGCATTTACCTCACGCTCTGTTTCGCCGCGAAATTTAACATACCTTACTACAGGTGGCTCCACAGGTGTGCCCGTAGGTTTTTACCATACCAGAGTGAATCGATGGATGGAAGATGCCTTCATGCATGCCGGTTGGGAATGGGGCGGTTGGATTCCGGATCAAAAAACACTCACGCTTCGGGGATGGTTTCAAGGGACTCCGAAAAGATTTTTCTGGTATAACCCGCTTCGACGAGAATTGCATCTTTCCACTTACTACTTGACTGTTGAAACGTATCCTCAATATTTTCAAATCGCCAAACAGTTTGCTCCCTTATTTATTCAAGCCTATCCATCTGCAATGACTTTTTTTTCTCGCTTGATTCTGGAGCGCGGGGATGCAGGTGTTCTTCAACCACGGGTAATCTTTTTGGCATCGGAAACTATCTATCCATGGCAAAGAGAACTCATTGCCCGGGCTTTTCCAACCGCTCGCATTTTTGCTCACTATGGACACACCGAACAGGCGGGTCTCGGACATTGGTGTGAATATATCGACCAGTACCACTTCTGGCCCTTTTATGGTTATCTTGAGTTGCTTGACTCGCAAGGAAACCCTGTTCCTTTGGGGCAAGTGGGTGAGATTGTCGTTACATCTTTCTGGAATTATGGCACACCGTGGATACGTTATCGTACCGGGGATTTAGGAATTTTGGCAGGGAATTTTTGTTCTGCGTGTGGCAGGAATTTCCCTATTTTGTCGAATGTTCAGGGGAGGATTCAGGAGTTCCTGATCAGTCAGTATGGGAGGTTAGTTTCGTTTACGGCTCTGAATGTGCATAATGATTTGTTTGATCATGTTTGGCAGTTTCAGTTTTATCAGGATACTCCCGGAAAGGTGACTTTAAAATTGCTTCCCCGATCTGAGTTTTCTAAGAATGATTTAAATCGTATCCAACAAGAAATGAGTTCCAAGTTGGGAGAAGATTTTTCTCTAGAGACGGTTTGTGTGGAGCAAATTCCGCTGACCCCAAGAGGAAAATTTAAGGTGATTGAACAGAAGTGTTCTCTTGATTGGATAAAGGAAACAATAGAATGAGTGTTTCTTATCGGGTTGCTATTTGGAAAGGTGAGGCACGCTATCCGACTCTCTCGCCTTTTCATCCCTCTATAACCTATCCAGAGTATCGGGGGCACGATCTCTCTCAGGAAGAAAATCCGGCTTATGAAGGAGTGCGGGAGAGTTTCCGTTTATTGGGAATGGATGCCGGGCGTTTTAATACCCCCGAGTGGAACCCTTTAGGAGAAATTATTCATCCCGGCGATCGTGTGTTGATTAAGCCTAACTTCGTGCTCAGCCATCATGCTGATGGAGGAAATCTTTTTTCGATTGTCACTCATTCCTCTGTTATCCGGGCAGTTCTGGATTACGTGGTTTTGGCTCTGAAAGGGGAAGGCAGTGTTGTCATTTCCGATGCTCCCCAAATGGATTGTGATTTTTCGACTCTAAGCGAGCAGATGGGGTTGTCTATTCTGCAGGATTGGTTCTGGCATGCGTACAAAATGCCACTGGAGATAGTTGATTTGCGCAGTTTTTGGCAAAAGGAAATGCGTGATGGGGTTGCTTATTCTCATTTGCGCATGCCTCTTCCGGGCGATCCATTGGGGGAACAATGGGTCAATTTGGGAAAGCGCAGTGCTTTTTACGGGGTGACCGATTCTTCCCGCTTTTACGGAGCAGATTATGATCGGAACGAGGTGATTCGTCATCATCATGGGGAGGTTCAGGAATATGCACTCTCCAGGACCGTTCTCTCTGCAGATGTGGTCATTTCCATACCCAAATTGAAGGTGCATAAAAAAGTAGGGGTGACTCTCAATGCCAAAGGATTGGTCGGAATATGCACCAATAAAAATACGTTGGTTCATTATCAGGTCGGTTTTCCCGAGCAGGGCGGAGATCAATTCCCGCCAGACTTTTTGTCTCCTATGGAGAAATTATCGATTCGCGCACAACGATGGCTGTTTGATCATCTCCTGGCTCGCCAAAATCCTTTGTTCAACCGTGTGTATGGGTTGTTGCGTTCCGTATACCGGAAAACTTTGCGCCCGGTGGTGACAGGGGAAAGCGAAGCCAAGAAAAGGATTTTTGATGGTGGAAACTGGTATGGCAATGACAGTGCCTGGCGTATGACGGCAGACCTGACTCAGATGTTTTATCATGTAGATGCCCATGGAAACTGGTGCGACTTGCCACCACGGCGAATGTTTTCCATTGTGGATGGAATTATCGGTGGTGATCGGGAAGGACCATTGACTCCGCGAGCCCGTCCTGCGGGAGTGTTGATTGCTGGGGAGGATCTTCTGGCAGTGGATTGGGTGGCTACCCGCTTGATGGGGTTAAACCCGCAACGACTCCGGTGGATAGAGTGGTTGCAAACACATGGCTTTGCTGATCATTTCTCTGAGATTTCCCTCATTACTGAAGTACCAGAGTGGTTGGATTTGCTGAGTAAGCCTGGCAGATATCTGGAGTTTGAACCTCATCCAGGCTGGAAAAATTACCTGGAACTGGATGACTCAGGGACATGAAACGCTCGCCCAGTATTTTTCTTCGCCGCCTGGCACTCGTCTCAGTGGGAGACTTAATCGCAAAAGGGTTTACTGCTCTCACGGTGATTTTGCTGATTCGTTCATTGACAGAAGCCGATTATGCTTTTTATGTTTCAGCAGAAGCGGTAGCGTTTCTCCTCACGGAAGTTATTTCCAATGGGTTGAATATTGCGCTGGTACGTACTCTTTCCTTCCAACATAGCCGACATGGAGCAATCGATCTGCGTCTGCCGGTTCGTCTTTTCCTTTTTGAAGCCGCGGGAATCACTCTGATTGGTGTGGTGGCTGTAACTTTTCCCCAGCCTTTGGCAGTTTTGCTTTTGGGAAAAACCGAGGCTGTCCCTGCCGTGCAGTGGGGAGTTTTTTATGCACTGGCGCTTGTTTCGTTTCAATTGGGACGCGCCATGTTTCAAGCAGTGGAGAATTTCCGGGGGTTCACTTTTTTACTTTTGCTGAGACAGGGCGGGATTTTCTTCTTGATTCTGGTGAATATCTGGTTGGGTTGCCTGACGGCGCCTTTATTGATTGGAATACTCATAGGGGTAAATATTTTATCGGCTCTTTTCGGGTGGGTCAAAATTCAAGCCATGGGTGGAGCATCTGCAACCGATTCGGCATGGTTCTGGTCATTCTTACGCCAAGCCGCCTGGCTAATCGGGTATTTTGTGCTTCTGGCGGTGATTGCCCGCCTGGATGTGCTGTCTGTGAGTCGCTTTGCCTCTACCCTGGCGTTGGCAGAATATGGCACGGCGGCTCGGTATTATTCCATGGGGTTGTTGTTTTTGGGCTCTGTACATGCAGTGCTTCTTCCTCGCTTTGCGCGGGCTGAAATGCAGGTGCCGGATGTTCAAAGGCGATTTATAAGGCAATGGTTTCTGGCTACCTCTTGGGTGATACTTCCGATTGTCCTCTTTGATATTTGGGGAAAGCCCTTGTTTGTCTGGCTCAATGGGGGGAAGTATGCTGAGGCTTTCTCTATTTGGATTATTTTCTCTGTTGGAATCTGGTTCAGTCTGATGTTCAGTCCGCTGGTCAATATCCTTATCGGGCAACAGCGTTACCGTACACTGTTTTTTCTTTCCTGTATTTCTCTTGTCATAGCACTGATAGGATATAACCTTGTGGTTCCGCGGTGGGGAGGAATGGGCGCGGCGGGGGTGGCAGTGCTCTCTCAATTTGTGATCAACTTCGGTGCGTTTACAGGGTTGGTATGGAGCAAGCGATAAATCTTTTGATTAGAAAAGCGCGCCGTTTTGTTCAACGTAGCATGGATCACCAGGGATATTTCACTGGCTGGAACGCAGACTTTGAAAAGGTGGTTGTGCGCGGCAAAGACAGGGAAGAATTCCTTTCCCGCGTTCGAGAGCAATTCTGGCAGCGTTTTTTCTTTACACCAGAAGAAAGACAAATGCGGCTTTCATTAAATGCTCATCAACAGGAATCTATTCTTCAGAATGCTGACCAGATTCTTCGGCACGAAATTGCTCTCTTTACAGAGACCCCTGTTGCACTGGGAGCACGTATTCCATGGCATACCGACTACCTTTCAGGCTATACGTGGGATTCTAAAGTGCCTTTTTATCGTTGCTTACCAGCACCATACCCCGGCGGTTATGATATTAAAGTGCCCTGGGAACTCAGTCGTTTTCAGTTTGGGGTTTGGTTGGGAATGGCATATGCCTTTTCTGGACAGGAACAATATGCTCTGGAGTGGGTAAGGTTAATTGAGGATTGGATTGCTTGCAACCCGACAGGCATGGGGGTCAACTGGGCATGTACTATGGATGTGGCTATTCGGGTAGTCAACTGGCTGTGGGCATACGCTTTTCTTGCCGATTCCCCCCTTCTCTCCCCTTCATTTCACTTTTCTTTCATTCGGTCCTTATGGGAACACGGCAGATTTATTGAGCGCCATTTGGAAAATACCATGCGGGTTCCCTCCAACCATTACCTGGCAAATCTGGTTGGGTTGGGATATTTAGGGACTCTCATGCCACTTTTCCCTGAAGCCCTTCGCTGGCGGGAGTGGTCGTGGGGGGAGTTTCAACGTGAATTCCTTCGTCAGGTGTACGAGGATGGGGTAAGTTTTGAAGCCTCTACTTCATACCATCGTTTGGTGATGGAAATGGCTCTTTCTCTGACTGCTCTGATGAAGCACAATCGAGTACCGGCTCAACATGCATTCTTACAGCGTTTGGAAAAGATGCTCGAGGCGTTGATGTACTTGTGCCAGCCGAATGGAACTTTCCCTCTGATAGGGGATCATGATAACGGGCGATTGCATCGTTTGAAGATGTACAATCCCCCTGAAAAAGAGTGGTCGGATGGACGTCACTTGCTGGCAGTGGGAGCAGTGCTTTTCCAGCGCTCCGATTTTGCCGGCGCCGCAGGCAGAGAATGGGAAGATGCCCTGTGGATGCTTGGCAATGATGCTGTTTCTTTCATGAGAACTGCTTTACAGGAAGGGGACTTTCTCAACGGGGTGAGGGTTTTTCCAAAAGGGGGCTGGTGGGTATCTCATCATCCAAAAGGTGTGTTGACCATTGAATGGGGAGATGTAGGACATGCCGGTCGAGGGGCGCATGCGCATAATGATTCGCTCAGTTTTACTTTTTCTTCTTCGGGGGTGAACTGGATTGTAGACGGCGGAACGCTCTCGTACACAGGGGACTACCATTCGTATCATCTCAGTCGTTCCACTGCTATGCACAACCTTGCGCGGGTAGTGGGTGCTGAACAAAACTGTCATGACGAGAGAATTCCCTTCCGTATAATTCAGAGCGGCAGAATAACCGATTTTTCCTGGCGCGAAGAAGGGGATCTTTTTGAGGCACAGGGATATTTTCTGCACTGGGATCAAGTGCATGCGCTGGAACGCCGCTGGTTGTTTGATGGCCAGAGCGGGATTCTGCTGATTGCTGACCATGTCTATCCCTCCTCCAAGCCGGGGGAACTGTTTTTACATCTGAACTGGGGGGTGAATGAGGTAACGGAAGCGCAGGGTATTTTCCTGTGTCAATCTGGAGAACACCGGTTGATGATTCAGCCCCTCTCTGCCCATTCCTCATGGTGGGTAGAAATGGGAAAAATGGCTATCGGCTATCGAATCATTCGTCCTTCCCGAATCATTCGGGCGCTTTTTAACAATGGATGGGTAGTTTATGCCATTGGAGAAGCACAACAAGAACAGGATTGGCGGGCTCGTCTTCAAAGCACGCTTTACAGAGGGAGAAACATATGGGAGAGGATTCTTCTAGATACCGGGTGCTTGTCCTGACTCGTTTCTTTCCGCCATATGGCACGGCAGGTGGCTCTATTCGGATTGTGAAGTGGATGCGTTATTTAGCCCCTGAAGGATGGCATTTTACTGTACTGACTCAGGATCCGCAAAAACCCATTAACCGTTCGCCTGATTCCTGCGAGAACTTGCTGGGAGAGATTCCAGCCGGCACAGAGGTTGTTCGTGTGCCTGCACCTTTCACGCTTGCTGACCCGGTTGGACTGGGGTGGCGTGGGTTGCTGGCTTCAACGCTTTGGGGCATGCGAACGCTTTGGGTGGCTTTGAAAAAAGCCCCCAAGGTTGATTTAATCCTCGCCGTGGCTTTGCCTTTTACCACGGCCTGGATGGGCGCCTTGCTGAGCCGCTTGAAGGGGAAACCTCTGGTATTGGACTTGAAAGATGATTTCGTGGGCAATCCTATCCAGAAGTTTAAATCACCAATGCGTCGATTTCTGGAAAAAGAAGCAGAGGTGTGGGTTTTCCGGACTTGTCGTGCTGTAAGTGTGGTCACGCCCGAAAGCCTGGAGGTGTACCGCCGCCGCTATCCACAATTTGCAGAATGTATCCACTATATTCCCAATGGAAGCGATTTGGAAGAAATCCAGCAAATGAAAGATGTTCCCCAGCCTCCCATAGACGACCACGTCTTTTTGATCTTAAGCACCGCCGGACGATATGAGAGCGGATATCGAGATGCTGGCCCGTTTCTGCAATCGCTGGCTCTTTTTTTGAATAAGATGCCAGAGGCGCACCCCCATGTTCAAGCGGTTTTTCTTGGGAATGCTTTGGGCAAAGAGTACCAGCCCTTACTTGAACAGCACAACTTATCTGGGGTGGTAAAGAACTTTCCTGCAGTTTCTCGCCGGGAATTGGTCGGCTGGCTCAGGCGTGCGAATCTGTATTTCCTTGCTCAACCATTGGGAAATACTACTGCCATTGCTGGAACGCTTTATGAATACTGGGCGGCAGGACAGGCACCTATCCTGTTGTTTGCCGAGCCGGGTTCTGCCCAGCGTCTTGTGGATGAACGAAAGTTGGGAAGATGCTTTGGCTTTCATCAGATACAGGATGCTTCCGATTTTATGTTACAGATGTATGAAGTTTTTCAACGGGGTGAGCGTGTGCGGATTCCTCAGGAAGGTTTGGAACAGTACGATCGCCGAAAACTGGCTGGAGAATTTGGCGCATTGCTGGACAAGGTAATACAGGTTTCTCAACGGAGAGCGGTATGAATGCCCCCGAATCGCTTTCCTCCTTCAATCTGTTGGGAGTACGGGTCAGCGTGCTCAATATGCCCCTTGCCCTTCATACCCTGGAAAGATGGATTGAGCACGGCGAACGCCAGTACGTTTGTGTTGCTAATGTCCATACTGTGACCGAATCAACCCGTCATCCTGATTTGCGCCGGGCAATGAACCATGCGGGTATGGTGACACCGGACGGCATGCCGTTGGTTTGGATGGGGCTCTGGTGGGGGCATTCCTCCATAGCCCGCGTTTATGGCCCTGAATTGTTGAGACAAGCCTGCCGCTTTGGAGTTCCTCGCGGATGGCGGCATTACTTCTACGGCGGTGCTCCAGGCGTGGCTGAACGTTTGGTTGAGCGCTTGTCCAGAGAGAATCCCGGCTTACAGGTAGCGGGCGTGGAATCCCCCCCCTTCCGCCCCCTTACAGAGAGGGAAGAGGAAGAACTGGTGGAGCGTGTGCAAGTTGCTGCACCTCATTTGTTTTGGGTAGGTTTGGGGGCACCTAAGCAGGAACTCTGGATGGCAGAGCATGCAGGAAAATTGCCCGTTCCAGTGATGCTGGGTGTGGGTGCGGCTTTTGATTTCCTTGCCGGGCTGAAGCCTCAGGCACCTGCCTGGATGCAGCGTGCAGGCCTGGAATGGCTTTTCCGTCTGATGAGCGAACCCAAACGCCTCTGGAGGCGGTATCTGGTAAACAATCCGCGCTTCATCTGGCTGGCACTGTCGCAGATGCTGGGATGGTGGCGTCCGCCTGATGGAGACTAAGGAAAGTCTTCCCTGATTTCACAAAGCCCGGTGATTCATCTATTGAATGCCGGGCTTGATATTTCGTCTTTTTCTTGGCTTTGCGATTCTCTCTGCTTCCCTTGGGATAACTTTTCCCCGAACCTCTCAAAGGCTCTTAATCCCCTTCCGGGGCTTCTTAGATTCTGACTGCTGGGCGGTGAGCCGCAAACGCCTCACCCTGCGGATGGGAGTCTTAATCCCCTTCCGGGGCTTCTTAGATTCTGACATTTTTGCCCAATAGATACCCGATACCGTCAGGAGTTTGTCTTAATCCCCTTCCGGGGCTTCTTAGATTCTGACTGTACTTTTGCCCTTCCACTGGTTTGCAAGAAGAGAGCCTGAAAGTTCAGAACTGTATCCAGAATAGCACAATTTTTTATAAAAATCAAGTCGTTTTGCGCACATTTCCGGCAAGTTTCCTGTTTTTTCTTCCACATGCCCGAATTTTGCGTACCCCCCTATTAAAAAGGGGCGTTTTTTGGCTTAAACAGAGGGGGGTACGCAAAATGGTTTAAATTACGGTTACCTGGGGCGGCGGGGTAATTTTCCCTTTCCCTTCTGTGCGGATGTTCTCTCGGCATGCTGTGCACAGGCGGTAGATGCGCAAACTATCCTCTTCTTTCTTCAAAATTTTACTGCATCGACGTAGAAGCCGTTCCAGTTCTGTGGCTGTCAGATAAGCCTCAAAGACACTGCCCTGCACGCGCACCCCCAGCGATTCCATCAGCCGGGCAAGTTTTAAGCGACGGCGGTCATCGCTGATATCGTATGCCAGCACGTAAAAACTGCGTCCGTCATTCATCAGCGGAACCCCATGTCATCATAACCCGGACGGTCTTCCAGAATACGGTGGGCAATCTGTCGGGCCTGCTCGATCAGGCACTGTCGCATGGTTAACTGTTGTTGCGCCAGGGGGTGGGTAAAACGCGAGTCCATGCGCTCTTCAAAAGCCTTGATAAAGTCTCGTTTTCCCTGATCATCCAGCACAACGGGTCTTTCGGGTGGTCCCGGGGTGAACTGTTGCGGGCAAATTTTGCCGGAATGGCAAATCCACAAGACCACCCCATCTACTAATGGGCGGAATTCTTCCAGCAAGTCCAGTCCCAGCGCAGGGCGATTGTAAGCCACCTCATGAAGAAAACCGGCGTAAGGGTCCAGTCCTACCGCCTGCACAGCAGCGACGCAATCCTGTGCCAGCAGGGTGTAACCCAGCGAGAGTAACACATTTACTGGATCAGGGGGCGGACGGCGCAGGCGGGCGTCAAATTTCCATTCGGGGTTGAACAACTGTCGCAGACCGCTGAAGTACGCCGCAGTTGCTGATCCTTCCAGCCCGCGTAAACTGGAAAGGCTGGTTTTGCGTTGCACTTCATCAATGGCATGTTCCATGCGTTCAATCACCTCCGAGAGGGAGGCATCCTGTTTGGGTGGACGGTTTTGCCGTTGCAGGAGCGTGCGTTGATGGCGCAATTTAGCGCGTACGAACCCTTTTGCCATTTCAAGGCTGAATGAGGGCTTTTCCAGCGCACGGTACTGCGCCCGCCGCAGAGGCACATGCGGGGTCAATCCCCCGCTCAGGATGCCGCGGTAATCCCCATCGCGGGTCAGGAAGATGACCGGGATGCCCTCATACAGCAGGGCGTCCATCAGCGGGGTGGTCAGCCCAACGTTGCCGAACAGGATGATTTCCGATACCTGTCCGATGGGAATCTGTGCCAGTACCTGTATGCCTTCATCGGTTTCCTGTTCCACCTGAACGCGGCGGTTGTTGAGGCGCAGTTTACTGTTTTGTTGAACGACATACAGCGGAGGCATGTTCTGTCCCCCCAAACGCATCGGTTGTTAAGGTTCTGTACTTTCTTCCGGCGTTTTGTCAGGGTCTATCAGGCGCACCTGTCCCAATCCCATGGGGGTGGATGCGCCCACCCCGGCATACAGGGCAAACCCTGCCAGCGTGCGGATGAGGCTCATCCAGTAGCGGTCGTACGGCGCAGAGGTGTAGGTGACCTGTCCCACCGCGCCAATGCGCAGGGCTTCTTCCTGCGTGCGGACGGCGGCACTGTTCAGCCGGTAGGAAGAAACCTGCAGGCATTCGGCGGCATAGCGGCGCACTTCGTCGGGAAACGCCAGCGGAGCGTAACTGTTCCAGCGCTGAAGCAGACTGTTGAAAACCAGATCAGGGAGGGGCAGGGGAATCAACCGCCCGTCCACGCGGAAGGTGGTGGGACTGGCAAACAGCAGGGAGATGCGCCGTGAGGGGGCGCTTCTCCCCAGCAGAGATTTTCCAGCCAGTTCTTCCCAGGCGGCGCTTCCCGCCCAGGGGTGTTCTTCCGGGGTGCGGGCAACCTGTTCAATGCGAAACATCTGATAGTCCAACTGCACTTCGCCATTGGGCAGAAAAGATTCCAGCAGAATGCGGGAAAGTTCGGGAATCAGCGAAGTGAAGCGCAGGGTGTAGGTTTGTTGAGGGTCAAGTTTGCCTTCAGAAAAACGCCCCATCAAATTGGAGGCGGTGAAGGGTTTGAGGGCGTTATCATCGTGCAGGCTTTTTGCCAGCGCGGCATCCGTGCGGCGCACGGTATCCAGCAGAAGCGCATGGGCGGCGCGCCCCCACCAGTGCGGCAGTGTCTCCGCCGGGCGTCTGAAATCCAGCGGGCGTAGGGTCAGCACCAGAGAAAGCAGGGGAGTGGCGGCGCTCATGCTCCATTTTCTCCATTGCGGTAGCGGTGGGTGCGGGCGCGTTCCCGCACTTCGTTCAGATTCAGAATCTCGGCGACTTCGTATTGCGGGGGCAGACTGCCTGCTTTGGGGCGCAGGCGCACGATGGGAGCAAAGTACCCCATGCGTCCGTGCAGTTCGGCAATTAACAGCGCGGTGATGAAGTTCAGCGAGGGCGGGTTAATCGGAATGGGTTCGTTCTGCCACTGGGCAGGGGACAGGGGAATGTTCTCCATCAAGGCTTCCAGTTGAGGAATGAAGGGCAACTGGTTATCGAAATGCACGGCTAAATCCAGTACTTTGTCCAGTGCCTGCCCGGTAAGGGCTTCAATTTGTTCTTTCTGGCTGGATGTCAGCGGATGCGAGAAGTTGAGCAAAATCATGAAGACCTCTAAAAGCGTTTTAAAGATTCAAGCAGTTGCTGGACTGCTTTTTGAGCAACGTCTTTCCCAAAAGCCAGGCGGATTTTATCAGCGCTGGCGCGCTCTTTGATCCCTTCAGGAATTTCGTCAGTGGCGCAGGCGAACACTTTTCCGCAGTAAATGCCGAATTTTTCCCGGCTGGAGAGCGCTTCCAGTTCGTAAAGGTCGTCTTTGTCCAGTTTTTTCCCGGATTTACAGGAACACACCCCCAGCAAGCCGTTGCGGGTGACCACCACATCCAGTTCGTTGATCACGGCATCTTTGCGCCCGCGGCGGCGGATGTACACATTTTTGCGCACATCGTCAAACATACCCGACTGCAATGCCGCCTGATACACGGCCTCTTCCAGCCAGTCGCCTTCTTTGGTAGAGCGGATGGGAGCGTATTTTTCGTTCTCGGCAAAATTTTGATAGGGGCTGGATTCAATGCCGTGCGCCTGCAGGTACTGATCCGCGGTAATCGAAACATGAATCGGCTCCCGCTTTTGCTCTATGCCGTCGGAGGTGTACAGAATCATCTCGCCGGTTTCACTGCTCACGTACAGCAGAGGCACTGCCAGACCATACGCGGCTTGCATGGCGGCAAGGCTCATCAGTTTCGTCCCGCCGGTCAGGTTGAGCGTCACCGGCGTATGCGCACGGATGTGGCTCATCAGGGCTTGAATCAGGCGCAAGCGCGTTTGGGACAGGTCATAGGCTTCCACATCCAGCGGTTCATGCACCTGCAGGTGCTGAAGCGTGCGATCCTGTCGAATGAAAGCCGCCAGCGACTCTGCCAGCGGACGGGTGCGCGGCGTCACCACAAACTGCACGCCGCTGAATTCGCGGTACTGCCATAGAGGTAAAAGGTTGGGAATGGGTTGTTCGCCCAGCAGGGTGAGAAGAATCATGGTGCTCCTAAACAGGGAGAGTGACTAACCAGTTGTACGTTTCTTTGATTTGACTGATAAGAGTGTTGGGCTCTTTAGAGTCATCTCTTTGCCCTGCATGCATTAAATCATTGCGCGGTTCGGTAAAACTGAGCCATCGTCCAAAAAATTGTTCCTGTTCTGGCAGGTTAGACAAAAAAGTTGAAGAAAATGGGGGTTGTTGATGTTTGGCATTAAGAAAAGCGTGGGCTTCAATGCTGATGACCGATTCAAATCTTTCTCGATTAGTTCTATTTGAAATATTTACCTCTCCCATTTGTGCCATCACCCAGGAAACCAGCCATTCTCGAATCAGTGCCGCTGCCTGCATCCATAATTCCCGCTCGATATACCATCCAATCATTATCCGTTCTGTTGCAAGCATTTCTTTCAATTGTGCTAAATCTTTCGGTTTGGCATGATGAGCAACAGGATGGTAGGCTTCTTTTACTGTATTGAGCAGGGCGCGGAAGGGGAGAGTGCCCATAGCTTTTTCCAGAGCAGAGGTAGAACACTCAATGTGATCTTTCAATTCTTCTGCTGCTTGCATGGCTTGCTCAGGACGAATCATGTGGAGATATAGGGAGAGTTCAGTAAGATTCTTTTGCAGTTTGCCCAATGTTCCTGCTTCTTCTAGCATTCCTCTTAATGCAAGCGATTTTTGCTGTTCGCGGATTAGAGATGCAAAGTATCGCGAGTCGCCAGTGCGGTTAAATCGGTCTGCCGCAACAGCCCACTCCAATAGAGTAATCATTGGGGATAAATCAAAAATTGGGGTACGATTGGCTTCATCTTTTGCATCGTAGGCTCCATAAAGGATCGCCTTGAGTTTCACATTAAAGGCAGAACGCATGAACGCTGCTGCCAGCAGGCTGATCATGGGCGAGGAGCGAAATCCGTGGGTGACATCAAAAGCCAGTTCCTCGTCAGGACTGGTTTGCTCAAGAATGGCGCTGAAGATTTGCCATAATTCTTCTTCTTTTGCTCCCGCAGGGATATCCACGGGAATTACATTGGCTTGAACACTTTCCTGAGCATGCTTAATGAAGTTATTAAAAACATTTTCTCTTGCTTTTTGGGTAAGAAAGACAACTATCTGGTCGGCTTTTAGAAATCGGCATGAAGCAAGGGGAGCAAAGGAAGTTTCCATTTCCTGCCCATCCCAGGTATATGTGGTGGGAGTGTAATTCCCTAATCCCAGAAATGTTAAAAGTTTCATCATCCTCTCCAAACAGATTGTGGTCCTTTGACGACTTTAAAACTTACCAGCACCCAGCCCAACGGCAGGAACAGGGTTTCCTGTAACGCGCCGTTGGGGGTTTTCTGCACCCGCATGGCGACGCGGCGGGAAAGCGGGAAGGGGTCTCCCTTATTGCGCCGCCCTCTGGTCATGGAGTATTTTCTCAACAGCGTCTCGCGCAGATGGGGATCCTGCATCAAACTGGCGCCCAGCGTTTTGCTTTCCCAGCCGGTACCCCATCCCAGGGGCAGGAACATCTGTCCGGCGGGCAGATTGACGCTGGCAATCTGTCTGTAAAAAGAAGCCACCGCGCCGGCGCCGGGAACGGCGGCAAACCATGCCTCTTCGCGTTTTGCCAGACTGCGGCTGCGGGCGTTGACGATGCCGGGCAGGTTCATCAATGCGCTTTCGGCGGGCAGAGTCAGCCCGGCGCGTTTTGCCCACTCCGAAAACAGCGCCAGATCCACCTTAACGGTCATGTGGAAGGTGGTATCGGAACGAATGGCTTCCATTTCAATTGGCGACCCCAGTTTTCCCCGCTGATTGATGATTCGCGCGTTCAGTACCATCAAGCGGTCGCTTCCCACCGGCTGGCTGTCGCTGACCTGCAGGGCGCGTAACAGGTCGCGATTGGGATCGCGCCCCAGCAGTTCACGCTCGTAACGCTGGGCGGCAAAGCGCGCCGAAAATCCCAAATCGGTTAAGTTCAGCGTGCGGTTGGCTTGTTTCCACAGTGTGGATGCCAGTGCGGTGCGCAGAGCGCCCTTGAGAGAAGATCCCGGCAAATAAGGACGGTCGTACACGTCCTTAATTTGCTCGCGCAGAACTGCGCCCTCGCCGGTGGCGCGCGGCGCGCCCGCCATGATGTAGCGGAAGAACGGGCTTTGCGGGGTGAAATCGGTGGGCTTTAACAGGCGGGCAGGGGGCGTTCGAGAGAGGAAATCCAGTTGTTTGGGGTCATCGACATCCTGCGCTTCCAGCAGAGCGCCGTGATTAATGCGCCAGGTTTTTCCGCCAGCAACGATGTAATCATATTCGTGAAGCAGATCCACTCCCGTTCCAATGTGGAGCGGGGTGAGCGTGGAAACTTCAAGTTCCAGAAGAGCATATTCAGGCATTTTGCACCTCCAGTCCTGCCGCCAGTGCCATGCCGTAGCGGTAAATGCGGTGTCCGCCGGTAAAGATATCCGGCGTCACGTCGCTTAAATCCCCTGCGGGAAATTGAGGAAACGCCAGTACACTGCCTTCGCTGAACATGTGCAGGCGTTTGCGCATCAGGTTGGGCGAGTCGGGGGTTTTCAGCCAGCCGCCTACCGAAACCAGTTGATAGGACGCTTTCTCGTGCTGAAGCGTTTGCGGTAATTCGGTTGGGCGCGGGTGGTAGCGGCTGATCAACAGTCCTGCCTGCCCGCCGGCGGGGAGTGGAAGTTCTACCGCGGCGGGGGAGAGGGTGTGGGCAAAAGCGCCAAAACCAATGGCGCGTTTGCCGCCCAGCCCGGCATGTTCGAGGTACTGCAGAATCTTCTCCAGCGCCCGGCGGTAAGACATCCCCGCCGAAGGAATCTCGCGCTCGCCGTCCCGCCAGAGGATGCCAAACCACAACCCGCAATCGGGGTGAAAGTGCACCTGCGTGGTATGGTAAATTTCCGGCTGAGACCCAATCCGATCCACGGTGACATGCGGCTGGCGGGCTTCCTTCCAGACTTCCTGAAACATCAACCCGGAGCGGTTTTCCGGTTTCAGAGGAAACGTTTTGGGCAGGCGGGCGATTTCTTCCTCGCTCAGCCAGAGTGCGCCTTTTTGCAGTCTCCAGCCTTTGGCAGTCGTTGTGGCATCGTCCTTTGAAAACAGCCAGTCATCCAGTTTTTCCCCTTTCAGCAGGCGCAGGAATAACCCCTCGGAAAGATACTGCACCTTTTTGATTTTCTTGCCGTAGTCTTTCAACTTATCCGGGCTGATGCACAGTGAAAGATCCACGGGCGCCGGGTAGAAGCGCACTTCTCCAGCGCGGGGAAACGTTGAGGTTATCAGAAACGGCGGATTCGGCGGATCGGCAAGGAAAGGCTTCAGAAATTCATCCACATTCCCCCCCAGCAAACGCCACGCTGAGACCATGGCGCTGAAGAGTGTATCTGAGGGGATGGTGGCAAGAGTTTCTTCCAGTTCCAGTCCGCGCTTTCCGACCCGTACGCCGCCCCGAAAGTTAAGGGCAACCACGTCCAGATTCGGCATGTGCGCCTCCTTAGTTTAGTTGAGACAGGACGGTGTTTTGAATCTCCGCCAGGTTTTGGGCAAACTCCGCTACGGTATTGAAACTCCCAAGCACTTGGGCTTGTGCGGCGTAATCTTTCCCGCGCCATTCCACTTTGATGTTGGAAATGCCAATCTTGCCCGAGCCGCGGCTTCCCAGCCCGCCCAGGTAGTCATCCAGCAATAACTGCAATCCCTCAACCAGCACTTTCAGGCGCGCTACATCCTTTCTGGCGTCACAGCCATCCCCCTCATAAATGCTGTACACCAGTTCGGCATTGTCAAAACGGGTTCCGGCGGGCACGCGCTCCATTTGCCGCGGGTTGGCGGCGGAAGTCACCCGGTCAATCGAAACTTCGGTCTTGACCTCGGTGAAGGGCAGGTCGGTATCGGCATTTTCCAGTTGTTTGGCGCTCTCGTCGCTCATGAAAACGTCGCGCACAATCAGGCGGGTGGGGGTTGAAAAACCGCGCTCGCCGGGCACGCCAAAGATGTTGCACACGTCGCAGTTCGGATATGCCGTCGGATCGTCGCAGGAATGGATGTAACCCTGCCCGATGCGCTGGTTTTGCTTCAAGCCCTTGTATTTTTCCAGCAGACTGCGCATCTTGCCGCGCAAACTTGAACCGGGAATGTACGGGCGCTGGGTCAGCGGGTCGCGGATGACGGTTTTATCTACTCCGCCGATTTCAATGCCGCTTTCTGTTCCGCCAATGTGCAAACCGGTTTCGGCAGTGATGTCAAAGTGAATCAAAACACGTCCTTTGAGTTGAATTGCTTTAGCCATGGTTTCCTCCGTTCCTGATTTCCTGAATTATTTGCCCCCGTAGGCTTTGTGGTACGCCAGAATGGCTTCAAAGAACTGCACAAAGCGGTCGAAATATTCGTCCTGTTTGTCGCTGGGCGCGGTGACCACCGCATCTACTGCCGGATTCAGCGCTTCTACCAGCGTTTTGACGGCTTGCCCGCTTTCCCGCTTGGCGCGGTATGCCATTTTAGGTTTGAGAAGCATCAGGCGGCGCAAGGCGCGCTTGCGGGCGTCGTTGCCCATCTTCCATTCGCCCTGAATCTGGCGCACTTCGCCAAACAGACTGCGGATTTGACTGGTAGAGAGATTCATGCCTTGCAGTTCTTTGCCGAAGGCATCGGCGCGTTGCACCAGCAATTGCGCGGTTTCATCGCGGGTGATGATTTGCACGACATCATTTGTGGATAGCGGACTCATGTGTGACCTCCTCCTTACTTAGAATTTCGAGTTATCAGTTCTGCCCAGCGGGCGGCTAAACCAATCCATTCGATACGGCGGTAATTGCCGTCTTTGCCTTTTAACTGGTCACGAATGGCTTTGATTTTATCCTTTGAATCCTCATTTTGCTTTTCCATGCGCGCCAGGGTGTACTCCATGCGCCAGATCCAGGGTCCCCACAGGATTTGAGGCTGTCCCTGGCGGTTTTGCGCTTTGCCTTTTTTCTGCAGTTCCCGTTGTTTTTCTTCATACACCTGGTACAACTGAGCCAGTTTCCCAATCAGCGCGCGCAGGTTCTCCTCATTTGCAAGTTTCTCCAACAGGTGCATCATCCCGTGGACGGTATCGGCATTTGTGTTGCAGTCGTGCAGTCCAAAGGTTTGCCAGTCCAGGGTTTGATCGAGGAAGCAGATGGCATCTTTTTCCTGGATGGTGCCATCGGCTTTCTGCCTGCGGAACTTCTTGGCGCTCTCTTCGGCTTCTCCGGCTTCCTCTGCCGCCTGATACAGCGGGTACTTTCCGCCAATCAGCACAATCCCGCCGCTGGGATGGATGTGCGGATGACCGCCGGTGTATTTGCTCAGTTCGCGGCGGATGGTGATGGCAAGTTCTACCACCGCATCCCAACTGCCGACAAAGAACAGGTCATCCCCGCCGGAGTAGATGGAGTACAGGCGCTCATTGTCCTTCTCGTTCATGCGCTCTGCCAGCACGCCCACCCAGCCTTCAAAGAACAGACTGATGGCAAAACTCAGTGAAGCCGTGCGCGAGAGGCTGGCATACTTGCCCAGCCCTTCGGCGAACAGCCTGCCCAGGTTGTCCACATCCATGCGCAGAACACCTACCCTCTTCACCCCTTTCGCCTGCTCTTCCAGCACGTGCAGGGGTTTGACTGAGCTGGGTGAGGGTAATTCGGGAAAGTTTCTCTCTTTAAGTGAACTGTACTCCTTTACAGACAACAGAGGCGTGACGTTGGTCAGGAAGTACCGCAGGCAGGCGCGGCTGTCAGAAGGCGTGCGCTGTTCGAAGTCGTCATCCTTCAAAAAGAAAATTTCGCCTTTTTCTTTGCCGGAGAGGTTTTCCAGCACTTTCACATCCATACCAAAGCGTTCCAGCAGGTCGTGCCATCCCTGCCCTGCTTCGGAGTTCTTTGGCGGAATGGGGGTAATTGGCTCAAATACCAGGTAGCGGGCGCGGCGCAGATCCTTTCCCAATTCTTCGTATGAAACACAAACCGGGCATTTGACAATCTCTTCAACAGTCTCCGCATCACGCGCCACATTTTTGGCTTTTGGGTGTTCGCGACCGCATACGCGGCACTGTGTCCCGCTCTCGCCTCCAAACCCGGCTGGCTGGAACAGGGCGGTTAATTCCTCTTGATTCATCACATTCAAACGGCGCTGTTTTGCCCGGCTGATTTGTCCAATCAGCGCATCCCACTCGGTTTTGATTCTGCCGTCGAAGAAGTCTTCCCCCTTGAGCGTCCGACCTTCCAGAATCAATCCCAGTTCGCCCTGATGCTCGTTGAACAGGATGCGGGTGACTTCTTTTTGGAGTTCAGACAGACGCTGAGCATCTTCCACACGGGCAAGGATGAAGAAATTCCCTCCGCTGGCGTAAATCAGATTGGTGATGGGTAAATCCAGTTGATTCAGTACATACCTGGCAATCACCAGCACCAGCAGTTGCAGGTAGAAGGATCGTCCGCGCAGTCCGCTGGCGGCGCCCCGTGAGGTGATGGTGTAAAGGAATTGCTGAACGCCTGTCAGATCGCCTCCTACCAGCAGGGCTAAGGGCTGGCTGACTTTTTCCGGCTCATGGGCAAAGGCATATAATTCCTCATCGGAGAAGGACGAATCCATCAGGATAGCGCTGAGCGCGGCGGTCATCCGGCTATGGTCATAGAGGTTGATATCCGCGCGCTGTCGGTAATACGCAGAAGGAACACACCACAGGTATGTTTGAATTTCTGAAAGCAGACTTTCCACAAACCAGGCAGGATTTTCTCCGGAAGAAAAGGCTTGTTTCAATGCTTTTACGTGTGTTTGAAAGCCGTCCCACAAGTCCTGGTATGCTCTCCCGGTATCTGATGCCGGAGAACCTGAGGGGTACAAATGGTCCTCTTTCAGGCGGAGCGGGCGCAAAGGAAGGTACACTTGCGGAACGCTGGAAGGATTGTCCAGGGAGATATCCGAGAAAATGCTCAGCAGTTGCCTGACGGATTTGGTGTTGCTTTCTTCCAGGTAGGTAATGTCATCACTGCGTTCGCCTGCCGAGAGGCGGTCTGCCAGCGCCACACAGCAGGAAAGGCGGTTCTGCGGTAGATGATGCGCGCCTACACCCGGCAGGACGCCTTTTTTCCAGGGATCAGGAAGGTATTGTGCGGCAAAATCTTCGCTGAGCAGGGCGTGCCAGTATTTATATTGCTGTTGGGCTTCCCTGTCCCAGGTGCGCGAAGAGGCTACTTCTGCGCGGTGCATGAGTTTCCCGATATCATGGATTAATCCTGCCACGGTGGCAAAAAATACCTGTTCCTTCATGCCTGTCCTCCTCTCCTTGAATGACAGAATGCTGTCCGTCGGAATTTCCCCCCTGGCTGGTGTCCTTCCCCCTCCAGCCCTTCGACGAACAGCATTTGTATCTGTAGTTTAAGAAATTCCTTAAGATTTGTCATGCGGGTTTTCCCGTATTTTTGCCCATTGATGCGGGCTGAGCAGGATGATTAGACCGGAGCGGGTTACCCGCTCTATTCCCCAAAAATCCTGTGCCTTGGCGTAAACCGACCGCAAATGCTGTTCCACGGTGCGGGGTGATAGATGAAGGCGCTGGGCAATTTCTTCATCCCCTTCGCCTTCTTCCAGCAGGCAAGCCACCACACGCCGTTCAGCAGGCGTGAGATGTTTTTGGATAAATCGCTCCACTTCCTTGTTGCGCCGCTCAATTTGGAACGAACGGATGGTTTCCAGCGCGCTCATGGCGTCCTCAGACGACCGCAATACCCCGATAATGGGAGAAATTTCGCTCCAGCGGATGACCGGAATTTCGCTCAGTTCAACCTGGTCTCCCGGTTGGGGGTGCATACGCTTTGAGGTGAGGAAGTCTCCTGCCGAAAAGAGATGCCAGAGGCGGTCTGACTCGTCAAAAAGCATTTGTCCAACCACCATGCCATAAATAGACATGGTCTTCCTGCCGCCCGCAATCAAAAGATGCACAATATCCCCGCGTTGTTTTGCATTCCAGACGCACGTATAAAGCAAACGAAATACCGCCTGGCTGGCAGAGGCGCTTTCCACATCGGCAACCGGGATTCCATCGACCAGCAAGGGATGAAAATGAAACGCCTCACACAGCGGAGCAGAGTAATCCTGGCAGGCTTGAGTTAACTTCAGGACGGCTTCGTGAATCGGGGAATCGGGAATGGCACTGGTGTGAACAATCTCCACCGAGTGGACATTTACCCTCTGTTTCAGCAAAAGGTCCAGTCCGGCGGTTACTACCTGAGGCTCGCTCCCCAGTGTTGCAATCAGCGTAGCAGGGCGATGGGAATGAGATGTCATCCGGGTGGATTGCCTTTCCCTTCCAGTATATATGAGATTTCTATGGGGGCAAGTCGCAGAAAGAGGGATGGAAACAGGACATTAAAGAGATTGCAGGATGAGATTTGCCACTCGCGTGGCTCCGAGGGTCACACCGGCAGTGGATTGTCCCGGAAAGACCGAATCGCCCACCAGCCAGGCATTGTGAAAACCGCTTTGTGGTCCACGCGCCTGCAAGATGGAAGATTGCGGAAATCCTCCCACCATTCCCCAGGGACGATGGGTGTAATAGGCATACGTTCGTGGACTTCCTGCCAGGCAAAGGCGAACGGCGGAGCGGAAGCCCGGAAATTCCCGTTCTACCAGGCTTAAGCATTGTTCAGTGTACTGTTCTTTACGTTTCTGATAATCTTCTTCGCTCAAAGAAAACCACCCAAGCGGTTCGGTGTGGGTAGAAATGGTCACTGCGCGCATGCCTGAGGGTGCGCGGGTGGGGTCATCCAGTGGAGAAAGGGAGAGGAACACCGAGTTTGTCTCCCCAAGCGGGCGGTCAAGCGTTCCGATGATTTGATGATGGGTGATGGGAGTGTTCACTCGGTCTGCTTCTACCCCAAGATGCAGGACAAATGCCCCCCACATCCGTCCGGTTTTCAGAAGGTCTTTTTTTATGGAAACTGGAAGGGCATCCCCAAGTAACTTTGCCCATCCCCAGGGAGTGACATTTGCTACCAGAGCATCACACGTAAAGACATCCCCTTTTCGTGTGATTACCCGATGCACTTCTCTTTTGTTGGTTTCTACCCGTACCGCTTCCTGTCGAAAGAGGACTTCGCTTCCGTTACGGCGAATCCAGTCCACCAGAACCTCAGAAAGCGTTCCCATTCCCCCTTTCACGGTATGAATTCCACGGCGGGGCAAATCCATGGCAGCGCTTCCATACAATAGCGAAGCATCCTCTGAGGTTGTCTGAGCGGAGATCAGCAATTGGGCATCCACAAAGGCTTTGAACTCAGGTGTCCATTTTGATGGGAAAAAATCCTTAACCCGTGAGAAAAGAAAAGGCAAGGTGGTGATGGTACCCGGGCGCAGAGCCTTCAGCAAACTGATGAATTCATGGAAGGATTGAGGAGGGAGAGGGGCGTTACGGCTGGACAAATCCCACACCTGATTTGCCAGAAACCGTTGCAATTTCCAAAAGGCACGACTGAACGGAAAATGTCGTTGGACCTCTTCCTGCCATTGTTCGGGGTCGGTCCACTGGTAAATCCTGCGGTTGGGGAGGTGAACGACCCAACCAGCATCAGAAATTGGGTGGGTTGGATAGGAGAGCCCTAGCAGTTGGGCTAAGCGCGCATGAGGTCCTCCGGGTTGAAAGCCGCCCGCCAGCGTAGCACCGGCATCAAAGCGATAACCTTTGTGGAAAAAAGTTCCGGCGCATCCTCCCGGGTAGGTTTGGGCTTCCAGAACAGTGACGGAATATCCGGCTTTTACGAGCAGGGCGGCAGTGGTCAGCCCGCCTATCCCCGCGCCAATTACGACAATACGCATGGCATCAAAGCAACTCTGGAGGAATGGGCGCTGGAATTTGTGCGGGGAAAATCTGATGCATCAGGTTGAGCACTTTGTATGCCACATCCGTTTCAAAGGTATAAAACCCTTCGTAGATGCGCTGAGAAGAAGGAATGGGGGAAGAAATTTCTTCTGCCACGAGGGTCATGCTTAACTCTGGAGCATAGGCTACCAGGAACCAGTAGCGGGTGAGAGGGGTGTTGGAGGTATCAATAAATTCCGTGTTGGGCAAATTCATTGGGGGAATGTCAGGAACGCCGTACAGCCATAATTTCTCAACTTTTTGGGAAATTGCACGGTAGCGTGGCATTTGCTCTCCGAGACGCGAGAAAAGTTGAAATGAGACGTGAAAATCGGCCGGACGTTGTGAATGCATGACCGCATCCTCAATCATGTGGCTGATTTCTATCATCTTCTCCACTGAGAAAATGTAACGGAAGTTCAAAGCGGAGAGCTTCTCAGGAGCAATTTGGGAAAGAAGGGTCTCCGCCTGAGGGGTGTAAGCAGGTAAAACCTTATGAAAGAATTGGATGAACAAATCCGAGGGTTGCAGGTGCGCCATATCCATCTCCTTACTAACAAAATACCAGAAAGAATATACCCCGCCAGGATTACTTCAGGGGATTTTTGTATAATGTCTGTTTATCCTTCGTCAGGGGAACGATGTGCATGACACCTGAGTTTTTGTAAAGACAGCGTTTCGTTTTCCAAGAGGTGATTGTTTTTACCAAAACATTGACGCACCTGGAGGGGCGTGATAGAATTTGCTCCGTCGGGCGTGTAGCTCAACGGCAGAGCAGTGGCCTTTTAAGCCATTGGTTCAGGGTTCGAGCCCCTGCACGCTCACTCCCGCAGGGATTCCATCCCTGTCCCCCGCAAAGCGCCTGATGGATTCCCTGGGCGCTTTGCGTGTATCTGGATTAAAGATTCAGTCCCGGGCGGTTACCGGGACTGAAGAAAGGAAATTATGAAAATCGAAAATCTTGCAACAGTTGTAATTGTAATAGCAGGTGCAGTAATTGGTCAAGCTTTTTTGGATCGTTTTCCGGTTCTTTCCCAGTCGCCGTTGATTGCTTTGGCGATTGGGATTGGAGTTTCAGCCGTTTTAGGCGTTGTCCTGTCTTTTTTGCTGAAAAGCAAATCGTAGCACATTAAAAAGCAACCCGGAGACCCACCCGGTCTCCGGTTGCCAAAGCCTGATCGTGCAGACTACCCGTCTGCCGTCCGTGTCCTCCCTCAGCCTACCCCGGCTGATGCTGCTTGGGGACGTCAGGCCCGCGCGGCAGATTGTTTTGAGGCAACCCGGGACCGGGGGATGACCTGTCGAGGATCCGCCCCGACCACCCGTTGGGGCTGTGCGCTGATAGGCCGGTGGCTGCCCGCCGACCGGTGATCCTCGCCCGCGGAGAGGGTCGTTGCGCCCTGCCCTGGAGGTAACTCGGATTACTAAGGTTCAAGACGAAAGGATTGACATGCTTACCCTACCCACCTTTATACCTCTTTCCGAAGCCGCCCGCAAGTACGGGCTGGAGGAAGACCGCTTGCGCGCACTTGTGGAGAAAGGTAAAATCAGGGCGGGAGTGGTAGCGGGAGAAATGGTTGTGAGTGAAGAAGAAGTCAGAGGTGAAGCAATCCAGGAAAAGGGTCTCCGCAAAGAGGATTTGCCGGAGTATCAGAAGCATGCAGAAAAGCGTGGAAGGCCTATTTGGATATTGAAAGCCGCAGAAAAGTACAGAGTTCCTTTTTCAACTTTACGAGGGTGGGTTGCAAAAGGATATATCAAGGTAATAGGAAACGAAGGTAAAAAAGTTTTGCTAGATGAGCAAGATGTTGCTTATTGCGCTGAAATCTATGATCAGCGTAGAGGACAAGGCAAGTGGCTTTTTGATGATAACGGGCTGCCTTATAAGCCAAAAACCGGCCCGCTTGCTTTGTAAACGGCTTGTAAGCCGTTTTTTTTTGCCTTTATATTAGCGAGGTTATTGACAACTTCGCTAATATGTGTTATGCTTTGCATAGCACCTTTCCAAACCACCTGCTAACTGCCCCGACAAATACAACGCCCCGCCGGGCGTTGTGCGCCCGACAGGGCGCTCCGTGAGCCGTGTGGGTGCACGCTCACGGTCGAGGCAAGCAGACACCGACTGCTCACCTCATCTGCGATTGTAGCATGAGATGACAGCCCTCTGCAAGCCTCTCACAAAGAATGTGATTTGCAGAGGGCTTTGTGTTTCCCGTGCGGTGTTGGCTCAAAGCCTTTCAGGCGGCAGGTGCGTTATGGCGGGTTCAAGTCCCGCCCGCCTGAATTCCGTTTTTGCCACGCTAACGTCGGCTGCGTAGGGAGGCGGGAGCGGGGCTGAGTCATCAGCACCTGGCGGGGCAAGGGACGGGGAGCCCTTGTCTGACGGAGCGGCAGGTGAGACCATCGGAAGCCTGCCGGGGGACGTGACAGCCGGGAGAGACCGGCAAGCACCTTGACAAGCGACATGGTAATCCTCTCCTTCCAACCGCCGAAGGTGGGCAGGAGGCTCCCCGATCCTGTGGTGGGTGCAAGTCCCACCCGGCTGGACTGCCAAACCTGTCGGGGTCGTTGCCCCATCAACGGGCAGGTGCAGCCCGGCGCACCCTAACCAGTGCCGGGAAACAGGCAGGGTGACAGCCCGGAGAGACGGGCATGCAGAGGGGTTGGGGCTGAATCGGCCCAGCGAAGGCGAGGCAGACCCTCAAAGAGCCGGACGTGCGCGAGGGCAACCCCTCTGCCACTTCACCACGCGGGAGTAGCTCAACGGAAGAGCGGCGGCATCATGAGCCGCAGGTTGAGGGTTCGAATCCCCCTTCCCGTTCTGCGACATTCAAGAACAGAAAGGACGATTCCCATGCTCGAAGTTCAACTGATCGGCAATCTAGGTCAAGACCCTGAAGCCCGCTACACGGCAGAGGGGGCGTTGGTGGTGTCGTTCCCGGTGGCGGCGACGCGGCGCTGGACGGATCGGGACGGGCAGAAGCATGAGGAGACGACCTGGGTGGACGTAACGACCTGGGGCGGGCTGGCGGAGGTCTGCCACCAGCACCTGACGAAAGGGCGTCAGGTGTTCGTGCGCGGGCGGCCCGAGGTGCGGGCGTTCACCCGCAAGAACGGCGAGTTGGGTGCGGCGCTGCGGGTGACGGCGGAGGAGGTGATCTTCCTGGGCGGCAAGCCCGGCGAGAAGGGGGTGCAGGCAGAAGCCGCGGGCGAAGCAGCACCCACGAGTGCAGACGACATACCGTTCTAGGAAACGTCTGCGGGCAGGCCGAACCGCTTGCGGCCTGCCCGCTTCTCAATCGGCGGAGCGGAGCGTGGGCGATGGACGAATTGACACCTGAGGAACTGGATGCGTTGATTGCGTTTGAGGCGGAGATACGCGAGCAGGAAGAGCGCAAGTTCGAGGTGCTGTACTGGCTGGAGATGCTCCCGGCGAATGACCCGCTATGGGCAGAACTGGCCGAGCGCCTGGGGGTGAAGTGAGGCATGACCCGCCGTGCTTGGCAAGCCCCACCGGGGTACTACTGGAAAGTGGTGGTGGATCCGACGCGCACGGGAGACGAGCCTGGCATGTTCTACGGGGGGCACTTTCGTTGGAGCGACATTGTGCTGCCGAGCGGGTGTCGTCGAGCGGCGCGGCACATTCCCTGTCCGTGGCCGAGCGGGACGGTGTTCGAGAACATCCGCACCGGCGAGCGGGTGGTGATCAAGCGGGGGCGGGTGGTGAAGGAGAAAGGAGGCAAGCATGGTGCAAATCGTTCCTGTCAAGGTTCGAATCGTTCCTCAGGTCAACGTTAATAGACCCTCTCGGGTCATTCCGCGGCGACTGGATGAGGTGGTGATGCGCCTACCCGTGCTCACGCACGCCACAGCAGTGTTGGGCGTGGGTGAGGACGGCGTGCCGGTTGTGTGGGATGCCCTGGGGGGTAAGAGTTTGCTGATCCTCGGCGAAGGTCTTGCCCTGCCCTGGCAGGTGCTGGATGCGGCACGGGTTTCGCTGGAGCAGCACAACACACGTCACCTTGTGGAAATCACCTGGGTGACCGAGCGAGAGGCCCGGGGGCACAGGATCACGGACGTCGTGTGTCCGCACGATCGTGCCCTGGAACAGGCGCTCTATCGCCTGGCCGACCTGGTGGATCGGAGACGGCACGGGCAGAACCGGGGGGCGACACAGGTGCTGATCCTGGATGACCTGGCGCAGGTGCTGAAAGCGGACGTTGAGGCGCACTGGGCATTGGAGTTTGTCCTGAAACACGGAGGCAAAAACGGCGTGCAGGTGCTGGCCGGGGCAGATTACCGTGCCCTGACCCGCCGCCCGGTCAAAGGGTGGGACGGACGATTCGGGTCGGTGCTGCGCCAGGTCGGGGATCGGTTTTCTACGCCGACCGGCACGGTGATTCCGGTTGAGGTTTAGGTGACGGTGACATGCGCTACGGGCTTGTGCTTTTCGCGGCTTTGCTGATAACCGCCTGCGCGCCGGCGGGATACTATGCGCCGGCGGATCCGCAGAGCCTGCGCGCTACGGCGCAGGCCTTCAGCCAGATGGCCGAGGCGTATAACCGCCTGGCCGGGCAAACCGAGCAGGCCTACCAGGCGCAAGCCACGCAAACCGCGCAGGCCTATCAAGTCACGGCGCAATATCTCGACCTGCGGGCAACCCAACAGGCGGTGGATGCCACGGCGACGGCAAATGCCATGCTCCTGGCCGTGCAGTCCTATCAGGCCACGGCGACCCTGCAAGCCCTGGAGCGCAAGGCCCGCGAGGAGCAACATGCCGCCGAGGTCACCCGGCAGAGAGCGGTGGTGCAGTCCATCCTCGAAACGGCCATCGTCTTTTTGGCGCTTGCGGCGCTCGTCGTGCTGTTTTTCGTCTTCCTCTACCGCCTGCTGGATGCCTACGTGCGCTGGCAGGAAACGCGGCGCTCGATCATGATCAGCCCCATTGGGGTGCTGGTGGTGCGGCGAGATGGCATGCCGCCGGTGCACGTGGAGGTGCTCAAGCCCAAGCCCGAACTTCCACCAGGAAAAGACACTGAGACCCATGACGAGCGGGGTGATCTCGACTGGATTCCCTATCGGGTTGGTGATCAGATCATGGGCTTTGTCAAACCCGAGTGGCGGCAGAAGGGGGAGGATCCCAACCGGCGTTTGGTTCTGCGCCTGCTGCGTGAGTCCATCCAGAAGGCCGGCGGGAATGCCGACCACATTCCCGGCTGGCGAGAACTGGGGTGGCCGGCGGAGACCTGGACAAGGGCGGTGGCGCTACTGCGTCCTTATGTCCATCCCGTTCCCGGACGGGGCGGAGGGACGTTCCTGGTCGGGGAGTATCGAACCCTGGCCGAACTCTACACGGCGCTGGGATCGAAGCAGATTACCCTCTCCCCTGCCCCAACGGAGGTGGCCTGAATGTTCGCCGAACAGAACGCCGAACGAAACCGAACGAAACAGAACGATTCCGAACGAAACAAAACAACGAGCAGGAGAGATGCCATGGCCGAGATAGATCTAAAACAGGAGGTGCGTTTCAATCCCTATCGCGTGCGGCGGTTTGGGCTGTCAAGCACGCAGGAAGCCAAGGCGCTGCTGTATCTCGAGCGCCAGGGCGATACACCGCGAAAATTCCTTGCCCGCTTGTTCGACCTGCGCCTGGTGGAGCGCCTGGTAGCGCTGGGGCTGGTGGTTCATCGTGGGGATACCTACGGCATTACCGAAAGCGGGAGAGCCGTGCTGCAGGGCTGCCTGGGAGACGATCATGGGCGGGGTGTGGCGTAGGCGGATGCGGCTTTTCCTGCTGGTGCGGGATGAGGACGTGTCGGGTGTGTCGGGCACCGGGATCGTGGCCGAGGGGGTGGAGTTTTCGGATGGGACGGTAGCGATGCGCTGGCTGCGGCGTCCGTTCAGCGTGGCATTCTACGGCTCGATCCGCGATGTGGTGGCGGTGCACGGGCACGGTGGGCGGACGCGGGTAAAGTGGCTGGGTGAGGATCAGCGGGAAGGATGTGCAGAGTGGACAAAACCGTCTGGCGTGTCTATCGGGTTGAGCGAGGAGAGGACATAGCGAAGGCGTTGGGGTTGTTTGAAGCGCGGCTGAAGGTGCACCCGACCCGGGCACGGGTTTCAACGAAAGCTGCGCCTGAGGTCGTGCAGGCGCTGAAAGCGGCAGGGCTGGAAGTCGAGGTAGCAGAAGGGCAAATTCCCTGGGACGTGTGGCTGACGGATGGCCGTCGGGCCGAAGAGCAGATGAGTTTGTTCGAGGAGGCGGCGGGATGACGAAGGTGATCACGATTGCTAACCAGAAGGGGGGAGCGGGGAAGACCACTACCGTGCTCAATCTAGCACACGGCTTGGCGCTGCGGGGAAAAGAGGTACTCATTCTGGATTTTGACCCGCAAGGGCAGAGTGCGAGTTACCTGGGGCTCAAGCAGGAACCCGGGATTTTCTTTCTGCTGATGTCGTCCATCAAGCCGCTGGAGAAGAATGAGTTGATCCTGCTGCGCCAGCAAGTGCGCAGCACGGGACGGCCGCGCTTGTGGATCATCCCAGGCAGTCAGGAGACGGCCGTAGCGCAGAATTCCCTGGCGGCGCTGGACAAGCCGGTCTCGTATATTCGGGATGCGATCCAGGTTTTTATGCGCAATGGATTGGACTACATTGTGATGGACACCAGTCCCTCGCTGGGCGGATTGCAGGAGCGAGCGATCTGGGCGTCCGACTTTGTGATCGTGCCGGTGGCAATGGAATTCGGCTCGCTGGAAGGCCTGAACAAGACGCTGAGCATCATGCGGAATTTGAAAGAAAGCAAAGGCTGGCGCGGGTCGCTGGGGGGCGTACTGCCCACGTTTTACGATGACGTGACGCGGGAGACAAAAAAGATCGAGGAAGACCTGAAAGCCGGGCTTGGAGCGATGGTACTGCCGCCAATCCACCGCGCCACGGTGTTTCGGGAAAGCATAGCGGAGGGGCAGACGATTTTCGAAAAAGCGCCGGGCAGTCGAGCGGCGCAGGAGTACGAGCGGCTGGTAGATCAGGTGTTGACATGGTGAGGTGAGGAAGATGGCGGAACGGAGAACATTTTGGGTTGGAAAACAGCCGGGAGAAGATGACAACGGGGCTGTGGAGAGCGCGCCATTGGGACTGCCGCCGATCAGCGTAGTGGATCTGATGAGAGCGCCCAAGAAGCCGCGCAACCGTGCCTGGGAAAAAGCCAATCGTGCCAAAACCTTTCGCAGCGTGCCCGAGGAGGTAAGCGCCAGGGTGGTGGCGATTGCTGACCAGTTGGGAGTAACGGCGGATGAGGTAGCGCGGGCGTTTCTGGAATATGGGCTTTACTGCATGGAGCGAGAAACGCTGACGATACAGCCCAAGATTAAAGGGACGCGCATGACACTTTATCCGCTAGATAGCGGTTGGACGAAGCAGCACGGCTGGGTGGAGGATGGATGGAACCCGACTCCGAAGGCGGTAAACACGGAGAAGAGGAACCGCAAATCGAGAAAAGAAGAAGAGCCGCGGTTGTGGACTCGCTGGGTAGCCTATCGGTTGCCTGAAGAGCTGGTCAAGCGGCTCAAAGAGAAAGCCGACCAGCACAGTGTGCCTGTCGGAGAGCTGGTGGGGCTGCTGCTCAAACACAGCGCCAACCGCTATGAACAGGGCGTTCTGCGGCTGATTCCCTATCCCAAACAGGATGCGCAGGCAAGATGGGAGGAAGGGCAGTAGAACATGGTCGAGAAAATCGTGATGAATTTTAGAGCCCAAAAAATCAACGTGAGCGGTTTTGCTCACGTTCCGCTCACGTCCCGCTTACGTTCCGCTCACATTGACGCTCACGTAGCCGCTCACGTAGTCTTGCCTAGAAGCGCTACAAGGCGTCTGTTTTTGTGGGGTGGCTATGTCAGTATCCCCCTGGGAAAACGCCCGCTCAGAATGCGTCTAAAACGGTTGTTATAACAAGTCACAAGGAGGTACACTGTGGATGAGACAAACCGCGGAATTAGCCCTGAGCAGGCTTGGAAAAGCGCCCTGGAACAGATACGCCAGGAGATGTCCAGGGCTGCCTTTGATACGTGGGTTGCAAGTGCACAGCTGATCGGCTGGGAGAACAGTTGTTTCAGGGCTAGCGTGCGCAATGCCTATGCACGCGACTGGCTGGAAAGCCGTTTATCGGGCACCCTGAGGCGCAAGCTCAGCGCACTGATGGGCTCTGAGCAAGACGTTGAGTTTGTGGTCTGGGATGAACCTGCCCCGGTGACGCCGTCCGCAGAGACGGCCGAGGAGAGCCTTGAGATCGAGGGGGTTAGCGATGAAACCCTGTATCAGGAACTGGTGCAGCCGGACAGGGTGATCACTCTACCGGGGTACTTTCGGCGTTGGGTGGGGGTGCTTGGTCCTGAACTGGCGTGGATGTACGTGGCGTTTCGGCAGGCGGCGTACTACGCCGAGCGGGGGCGAAAACATGGGACAAGTCAGGTGCACTTCAGCGGCAAGCAAATTGCCGCGCTGTGCGGGATCACGGAGCGAACGTTCTGGAATCGGTCGGCTAAGGCGGAGACGTGGGAGCGCTTGAGAGGGCTAGTGGAGCGCGGTGATGGGGGCACTGGGTGGCGGCAGGAAGATGGCCGTCCGGTTCAGACCAGTCATCGCTATCGGGTGTGGCTGAGTCTGCCGCTGACGCCACAGGATACAGCACGACTGGTGCGGTGGCTGAAAGTGAGCCTTGAGGGTGGAGTGCGCAGTTTGCTGGAGCGCGCCGGGTTACTGACACTGAGTGAGCTGGAAGACTTTGAGGGGGATGAGATTGGGCGCCCGATGAGTGTGCGCCAGATTGTGCACGCGGTGGCTGGCGCGCAAATGGGACGAGAAGAGATTGAGGCGCTGGTGGCCATCGTGCAGGAGCGGCTGATGCCATCCGGAGACATTCTGATGATCACCCACTTTTTCCTGGAGCAGGTGCTACCGCGGCTGGGAGCGGGACCGGCATGGCTGTACGTGCTGTTGCGGGATCGTTGCTGGGAGGGGAGTGAGCCGCGGGACGTTGTGCGCATCGAAGGGGGGTATGCCGAACTGGCGCGCTGGCTGGGGCTGTCGCGCCCGCTGACGGTATACGAATGGCTGAACACGAAACCGTCCCTGCTATGGGCATATGTGCGTCCAGTGGAGCAAGAGCGGCGTTGGAGCGGGGACAGTAAGTGGGATATACCGCGCTACTTCCGGGTCTTGCTGAGCGATTTTCCGCCGGAGTACCTGAACCTGAAGGACGAGGAGGCCGTTCGGGCGTACTTTTCTCGGGATCGCTTTACGCTTGGGGTGCGTGAGTTTGAGCCAGAATTGTTACGCGATTTTCATAGTTTGGTTACGCAATTTTCAGAGTTTGGTTACGCAACTTTCATAGTTTGGTTACGCAATTTTCATACCCCAGTTACGCAATTTTCAGAGTTTGGTTACGCAACTTTCATACCCCGGTTACGCGATTTTCATAGTTTGGTTACGCAATTTTCAGAGTTAAAGCTCTTAAACTCTGGTTTAAGCTCTAAAGCTCTGGTTAAAGACCAACCCCCCCCTTTAATCCCCCCCCTCCAAACGCAGACAAGCCCACCTGCGGACGAAGTCAACAGGTTGGTTGGTGTCCGCTTTGGGTGGGAAATTTTAGAGCACCTTGGAGTCAATCCGGAAGTGCAAGAGCGCATGGCAGAAAGCGGGATTGAACCGTGGATGGTGATCTCCTGGTTGCTGTATGCGGCAGGGCGAAAGACAATCCAGGATCCACTTGCCTTCGCTGTTGCGCGGGTGCTGAAACGGAGGCAGGGAGCGGGGGGCGAGCATGATGTTCTGGCGCAAAACCCCCTGCAGCTGGCCGTGCGGCTGAGGGAGATGGATCTTCCGGCAAGGTTGAAGCAGGCGCTGCTGGGGGATAATCGTCCCTCGGGCAACACAGTACTGGACAACACTCATCGTCGCTACGTGGAGGGTGTATATGCGGACTTCATCGAGCACTAACTTGCAAGAGCAATTGGGCGCTGAGCTGGTCGTGGGGTTGTTGCAGAACATTCCCACGGCTGAGTTGGAAGCCGCGCTGCTGGACGAGAGCCACCCGCTGGCGAAAGACCTGCAAACGGCGGTGAGCGTTGCGGTGGACGCCGGGCGGAACTTGTCGCGGCAAATTGCGGTCATGGCGTTAGAGAGCGTCCTGCGGGAACGGAGGGCGGATGAACGCTAAATATCTGCCGGTGGTGGGCAAGATCATCCGCCATGCGCGGCGGGTGCTGCGGGAGTTAGGACCGGGTCATGCCGAGATGGTGTACCACCGGGCGCTGCTGCACGAACTGCGGAGTGCAGGCGAGACGGTTTTGTACCAGCCGCGCTTGAAAGTGCGCTACAACGGGCAGGCGGTGGGTGAGGTGGTGCCGGATCTCCTGGTGCGCAAGGGCAATTCAACAGTGCTCATCGAGTGCAAGTTGGCTAGCCAGGAGTTTGAGCAGGCGGACTTTGACCAGTTGCGGCGGTACTTGCGAGCCTACGAGGGCGATGCGGTTGGGCTGCTGTTGGGTTTTGGCGGAGAGCGGTTAGAATTCCGGCGGGTGTGGCTGGAGAAGCGGGAGGAAACGTGAGATTTGCAAACCGGGTGGTCTTGCAGGGGTATCTGGAGATTGAGCGGGCGGAGCAAATTGCGCTGGACGAAACAAGCGAACTGTCCGCGCCGGTGCTGCACGGCTGGCTGTGGACGGACGCGGCGGGGCTAGAGCGCCACCGGGTGGTGCTGGCGGACAAACCCGCGCTGGGGCTGCTGGAGATGCTGCGCAAGTTCAACCCGACCGAGGGGGGCAGCGCCTTGGTGAGCATCAACGGCAGCCGATTCGAGGTGGCGCACCTGGACGGCAAGCCGTTTGTGGCGGTGGAAGGGCGACTGCTGGACGGGGTGGTGGATGTCAAGCACGTGACCCTGCTCTCCACGCCGGATGCGGGGTTGCTGCGCCTGCTGACGGATCACCGCCTGCGGGAGATTGTGTACGCCTGGGAGGAGATCCGGGAGGCAGATCGTGCGCTGATGTACCGGATCGTGCGCGAGATACGCCAGATGCGAGATGGCGAGCCCCTCAGCCTGACGGCTTTGGGGCAGGGAGCGCCTGACGGCGCTTGGGGCGGCCTGACGTCCACGCCCCCCGCTCCCCGGCGCGAAGCGCCAGGGGATTAGGGGGCGGGACGGTGAGTCCGCTGGAGGAATTGCGCAAAAACATGTGGATTGAGCGGAGGTGAAACCTTGAACTTGCGAGACTGGCGCTGGTATGCGGCCTACGGGCTGGTGATCGGGCTGGTGGTGCTGGGAGTGTGGCGGCTGCTAGCGCCGTGGGGGTATGATCCCGGCTTTTTGCTGGGCTTCCTGCTGACGCAGGGGGCGGCGGTGCTGGTGGGTTTTGTGATGCACGAAGGGCTGCACCTGTGGGCGGCGCTGACGCAGGGGGTGAGCGCAGGGAGCGTCAAGGCGGGATGGTTCAGGTTCTGGGTGCTTGAGCCGGTGGAAGTGGGGACGTACCGGCGGATCGTGCTGGCGCCGCTGATGCTGCCGGTGCTGGTGGGGCTGCTGCTGGCGGTGGTAGCGCCGGTGCGGTTGGCGCTGAGCGCGGCGCTGCTGTGGCTGTTGGGGAGCGCCGATGATCTGGCAGATTGGGTGCGGCTTTGGGGGGTGAGCGGGGCGGTGACCAATCGGCCCGGGGAAGGGCTGAGGCTGGAGGCGAAGCGATGAGCGATTTGGAGCAGTTTGAGGTGTGGCTACAGGAGCAAGACCGCTCGCCGGTGACGGTGCGGGGGTACATGGCAGATCTGCGCGCCTTTGCGGCGTGGTTTGAGCAGACGAACGGCAAGGCGCTGGGGGTGGAGGAGGTGACGCCTGCGGATGTGCGAGAGTACCGCGGGTGGCTGCAAGCGGTGAAGCGGGCAGGTGCGGCAACCGTGCGCCGCCACCTGATGGCACTGCGGGCGTACTGCCGCTGGGGGGTGGAGACGGAGCGAATAGACCGGGACCCGACGGCGCGGGTGAAGTTACCGCGGGAAGAAACGCTCTCCCCGGGATGGCTGGCGAAACAGGAGCAGTACCGCTTGCTGCGGGAAGCGGAGCGGGCGGTGAGTGCGGCGGACACCCCGACGCGGCGCAGGCTGGCCGTGCGGGACCGGGCGCTGGTGGTGTTCTTGCTCAATACCGGGCTGCGGATTGCCGAAGCGTGCGCCTTGACGGTAGAGGACGTGCAGATCGGCGAGCGATCGGGCTGGGTCGTGGTGCGCGGGGGCAAGGGAAATAAAAGCCGCAAGGTGCCGCTCAACGTCGAAGTGCGGCGGGCACTGAACGCCTGGCGGGAGGAGCGGGGGGACGGTGAGGGGAGCGTGTTTGACCTGACGCCCTCGGGAGCGTACCGTCGGCTGGTGGAGATGGGACGCCGGGCGGGGGTGGAAGTGCACCCGCATACGCTGCGGCACACGCTGGCCAAGAACCTGGTGGATGCCGGGGTCGGGCTGCATGAAGTGGCGGCGCTGCTGGGTCACAGCAGTTTGAACACCACGCGGGTGTACGTGACGCCTGGGGAACGGGATTTGGAGCGGGCGCTACAGGTGCTGGAGGGGTAAAACATTTGTTCGGTGGAGGTACGATGAGTTACGCCTTTCGCAGACACGACTACAACCTGAACGACTTTGAACGCTGCCCGGAGCACGGCTGCGTGATGATGCAGGTGCAGGATTTACCGCCGGTGTGCCTGATCGAGTGGCTGCTGGAAAAGGCCGCCGAGCGCACGGTGCGGGATGTGATTCTCCGTGAGCAGGGGGAGTACGACCTTCCGGCGGTGATTCTGGACAACGGCTTCCTGCTCCCTGTGGAGCAGGTGATCCGGGTGCGTCCTGCCGCGCCAACGGAACTGACTCTGGAAGAGGTTGCGGGCTGGTACGTGGCAGACATTCTCTCCATGCCCGGCAAGGACGCCGTGGCGGTGGAACTGCTCCCGCCGGGGGCGGTGGTGGACGAGGAGCCGGGTATCCTGCTCCAGTTGAGCGTGGATATTCTGCTCTACCTGCTGTTTGACCAGGAAATCCGCAAGGTGGAGCCGTGAGGGAGGTGCGAAATGGAAAACTGGGATGAGTTGCTGGAGTTGATGCGTCATTTTGTGAAAGAGGAGCCGGAGACGGCAGCCCAGGTGCTGGCGCGTCTGGCGACGAAGTTTGAGGTGACGTTGGTGGTTCATCGTCAGGAGAGCGCGCCCGAACGGGTAGAGCGGTGGGTGGTAACGGTCAGCGAGGTGGTAGGGCCTGAGGCGGAAACGCATTGAGGCGAGTGAGGCTGACAGATGAGCGCGGGACTGATTGTGATGCACCCCCAGGGCATGGTCATTATCGCCGATAGTCGAAAGATGCGCGGATGTGAGATTGTGTCGGATCGTTCGAGGAAGGTTTTTGTTTTCGAACGGGTGGTGGTGCTTCATGTGGGATATGCGGGACTGGAGGGAGAACTGGAGGCGTTGATGTTTCGTTTGGAGATCCGGGCAAAGGAGTGGGATGCGCAAAGCCTGGCGTGGAAATTGCTTGAGGAAGCCGAACAGATCTGGGGAGAAAGATTGGGAAAAACCGAACCGGTATTATTTTTCGTTTGCGATGTGGTGGAGAGGGTAAAGCGGTGTTATCGGGTGGAGGTGTCCCAACACGAACGCAGCGTGGAGGGCTGGACGATGAAGTATGAGAGGATGGTCAAGACCGTTGCGGTGGGTGATGAAACCTTTCAAAATCTGGTCATGCAGACTCGTCTCATGGAAGGAGCGGCGGATTTGCATGAGGTGGTGAGGCGCGGGCGTTTTGCGGTTGAGGAAGCCGGGCGCTGGGTGGAGATGCGAGATGGATGGACATCGTTTGGCGGCGAGTGCCAGACGGCGGTCATCCTCAACACGGGAACAGTGATCTATCCCGCAGGCTAGAGGCGGCAGGGTCAGCACTGCCCGATGGCGCGCAAACC
Source organism: Anaerolinea thermophila UNI-1 (assembly GCF_000199675.1). GTDB lineage: Bacteria > Chloroflexota > Anaerolineae > Anaerolineales > Anaerolineaceae > Anaerolinea > Anaerolinea thermophila. The sequence continues at coordinate 2,660,789 of NC_014960.1, read as the reverse complement.
GCCGGAAAGGCGGGGAGAGAGGGGGGAAAGGGATAGGGGGGCTGGCCTGAATCACCAGTTTTTACGAGTGGGACAGTAGCCCCACTTTGCAGATTTGTAAGTTTCCTTGCGGGCAAGAGTAAATATTCGTATGCTGGAAGGGATGAACAGAATTAGCAGAGCCAAAAAAGCAAGCACTTTGCCACGAGGACATCAGTGGATTGCATGGCGGTGGAACAGTCAGTTCTGGCCGCGCGTCATCATGGCGGTGAAGACGCTGGGAGAAACGGGCGTTTCCACTGCGCTGGATTTGCTGCTGTTGCTATCTCAAAAAACCGGGGTTGAAATGCGCGCAAATTCCCTGCGCAATGTCGTTTATGGCGCGCTGGCGGATGAGCAGGTGTCCCACAAGATGGTGGATCAATTTTCGGTTCGGCTTTCCGGTCTGGGTGGTTTTTTTACGATGAATGTTTTGCAATTAACCGACTACGGCAAAGACCTGTGCCGGGCGCTGGGGGTTGAGCCGGTGGAAAGCGACTGGGAGAAAATCATTCGCCTGCACCGCGGCGAGGAACAGGTGGTACACGGGGGAGCGGTGCTATTTGCTGCCTACCAGGCACGACTGCGGGGGTGGAAGGCAGAGGTTATGCCGTTCGACCCGCAGGAAACGCCCTGGTTTCAGCCCGACCTGAAAGTGACCGACCCTGAGGGGTGGTTCTACTACTGCGAGGTGGAAACCCGCTCACGTGATAACCCCGATAAATGGGCGAGAATGCGGCAGGCAAATCTGATCGTACCCACACCGACCACACGGCACTGGATGGTGCGGAGGTTGAAGGACATGGGCATTCCCGGACGCGCCACCGATTTGCGCACGCTGGCACAGCAGGCAAAGGCGGGCGATTTGAGCCGGTTCTGGCTGGAGAAGTGGTGATTAACACACACCTACTTGACACACTAAAAAGATATGTATAAAATAAACGCGGTGAGGTGTGTCATGAACCTGTATAGAGCGCAAATTATTCTCGAAAAACAACAGCACGAACAGTTGAGTCAAATCGCCCACGAAGAGGGCAAATCCATTTCCGAGGTGGCGCGAGAATTGATCCGCCTTGCTCTGCGGGAGCGTCAGCGCCGTCAGATGGAGATGGCTGCCCAAATCCTGCAGGAGGATTACCAGAACGACCCTGAATTGACCGCTTTCACGGCGCTGGATGGAGAGGATTGGGATGAAACGCGGTGAAGTCTGGCTGGTCAATCTCGACCCAACCCTGGGAGCGGAGATGCGCAAATCTCGTCCGGCGGTGATCGTTTCCAGTGACCTGGTGGGTGTTCTGCCCTTGCGGGTGATCGTTCCGCTGACCGACTGGAAAGAGCGTTACAGTGTGGCGCCGTGGATGGTGCAGATAAAAGCCGCATCCAGCAACGGGCTGGACAAAGACTCGGCAGCGGATTGTTTTCAGGTGCGTTCGGTTTCGACCATGCGCCTTGTGCGAAAAATTGGGAGACTGTCTCCCGAAGACATGGAGAAAATTGTTCAAAGTATTCAACTGGTAGTTGAGGCATGAAAAACGCGATTCTCTTTGCTCTTTTTCTCACTCTGCTGACTGCTTGCGCTCCGCAGGTGGTTGATAACGCTGGGCTAACGTCAACCGTGACCCTCACAGCGACCGCAGCGGCGTCTGCTACGCCAACCCCAACCGCAACATTCTTGCCAACGGCAACCGCAACGGGGTCTCCCACGCCGACCGCTACACCAACCCCAATGCTGATTTCCCTGCCGGTGACCAACGGGACGCCGGTTCCCGATCTGCCCTATGAGGTCATCACGGCGGAGAACGTCCACCGTCTGCGCGAGATTGCCCGCTACGGCTACCCGCGTCTGCTGGACGAGAACCCTTACCGCCTGACCGCAGACGGGAAGACGATCGTGGTGGGAACGACCGCCGGGATCGAGTTCTACGATGCCCGCACCCAGGCAAAAAACGGCGGGTTCGAGGTGGAGTTCCTGCGGGCGTTCGACATGAGCCCGGATGGACGCTTTATCCTCACCCGGGCCGGGGACACCCTGACGGTGTGGCGTCAGGACGGGCAGAAGGTGCGGGAGTTTGCGCTGGAAGCGGGAGATGCCTGGGCGCTGAATGCGGTGGCGCTCTCTCCCGACGGTTCCCTGCTGGCGGTGCAGCGTCCGAGAGGGCAGGTGGTGGAGCCGGACAGGGTGGACGTGTACCGGGTAGAAGACGGCAGTCTGGTGGATACGGTGCGCGGTATGGGAGCGCAGTTTTCCCCGGACGGGAAGTACCTGGCGACGGTGTTCGATGCTTCCGTGCGGCTGTATCCGGTAGCGGAGTTGGGACAGGGCTGGGAGAAGCGCCTGCCCAGAGAGACCCTGCCGTGGTGCGGTGAGGACACCTGCGGGCTGGTCTTCTCGCCGGACGGCACACTGGCGGCAGTGGTGCGCGCCGGGCGGGTGGATGTGTACCAGGTGGAAACCCGTAAACTGGTGCGGCAGGTCAGCGGGTGGGAGGTGCTGGATCGGTACACCCTGCCGCAGGTGCAATTCGCACCCGCTGGTGAACAGGTGCTGATTGTTGTCAAGGCGAAGGCGATCCTTGTGGATATTGCCAGCGGGAAGTGGCTGATGGATGAGGACGCCCCGGACGGCTTTCTCTGGTTCGATGACGAGAAGATGCGGGAGTTCTCGTGGAAGACGGAAGGAGAGATTGAAGGAGAGATTGGGGAATTATTCAGCGTCGAAGACGATGGGACTGTGAGGTATCGTCCCAAAGAATGTGTTGCCGTTGATGAACATCTGAATTGCTATACCTTGCTCCAATCCGAAAACGGGTGGCAATTGCTAAAGAACAAAGAAGTTGCGGTTGAATTTAGAGTACCCGCAGGATATGCTATTGGCAGTTGGTTGGATAACGGCGTGACAATTCTCAACGACTTTGCGGTTATCTCTTGGTTTATGCAAGTTAAAAGCGAGTATCCTCCTCGCGGTTTTGCTGTTTTTGACTTGAAAAACGGCAAGCAGGTGTTTTCTTCACCAGGCACAATTGCCAGGTTTTCGGTAAGTCATGAATTTGTCAGCGTTGGGTATGTGCAGGATAATCTTTACCATGTTCTGCTGGGGAACAAAGGCGCATTCAAAAAACTCTCTTATTCTGATTACTACTTTCACACCCTTGACAGAGAAGGACAGAGGTTGTTCCTGTTTGGAATGTTCAAGGGTTTGGTGGTTAATTTATCAGATAACACAACCAGTCGAGTCGAGTTGCCATTAGGTGGGTATGGCAGGGGTAGTCAAGCCATTGTTTCGGAACGTGCCAATCTAATTGTGGACAATCTGTATTGGTGGAGAATCCCGGGTATTCGTTTTTTAGACCTGAACAATTTCCTGAATGCAGGAAAAAGCGATCCTGTGTATGTGTTGCCTTTACTGGATGGCGGGTATCCCTTCTCGAGTTTCATGTTTTCTCCAAACGGGCGGTTCTTTGCCACCCAGGCAGACGGCTTCATCCGTATCTGGGCAGTGGTTCCGGAAGATGCGCCTGTAAGGTGATTGTAAGGTCTTTTTCGGGGTGATCTTACGCCGGGTTCATTTGCGCCCGGCGTAATTTTTTGGTATGCTTTTGGGTAGACGTGAACCCATAGCCCGGTTGTACGGGTGGTCTCCGCTTTGAAAAAGCGCCCACACCTTTCGGGTGTGGGTTCTTTTCGTTAACGCCAGTGATAAACGGAGGTGAAGATGCGAAAAACGATTGTGTTCATGCTTGCGCTGGTGCTTCTGGCAGGGTGTTCGCTGCGCGCCACACCAACGCCGACTGCCGCACCCCGCCCAACGCCTACGCCGACCGAAGAGGTGCGGTATTACCCAACAGTTTCACCTGATATCCGAACCAGTTTAGTCAATCAATTACCATCAGATACTTTTCCAAGCCGTTATTACGAACCGCCTGAAGGGAATTACTTTGTCGCAATGACGGTATCTACGGGAGAAACCGGTCAAATGACTGCCGGAAAGTGGACATTGGATGTTCTCTGGGTTTATGAACGAAACGCTAGTGTTGTTTTTTATCCTCTCGTCCTCGGAGTATGGGACGGGAATACCTACACGCCCTATCTCTTTCCAGCCTACGATGAGTTTCCGACAGACCGGGAATCGTACTTCCGCTATCTGGACGACAATCGCATTCTCGAAAGAGGACGTTTGATTTTTCCACGAGTTCAGGGAGATTTCGTTAGTCGGACTGGAATTGATTGGCAAAAGTGTGGAGAGAGTACATTCTGTCAGGTTGGGCGTTTCATGCAGGAAACTTACAACCTGGATCGCGTTGTTGAACTGGGAATAGTTGGAGTTAATTACCCCATTCCAGAGGGTTGGGCTTTAGCCTGGTACTGGATCCCGTCAACCGAGAAAAACACAATGCCGGGCTTTGATAAAGTGGATTTACCTGGAGGTGAATGATGACCATCAACTGGCGTTTCGTGTTCAGTAAATTCTGGCAGATTACCCTCATGGGGCTGCTGATAGCCGTCGGTATTGCCCTGTTCCCGCAGGCACAGTGCGCCGTGGCACAGACGTGTGATCGTCCATCCGATAAATGGTGTGGCACAGGCAAATGCTGCGACTTTACGGGTGGGATTAAGTACGTTACACGTTGCAATGGACCCACGTATGCTACTCAGCCTTATCGGTGTAACCCGTCATCCGGAAACTGCAACGTAACTGATTGGATGGGGTGGCCGTATGAAACGCGGATTTACAACGGGCGGACGCAGGCTCATTTGCCAGACTGCGTGAATGGAGTGTGGAAGGAAAATCAAGTTTGGGCGTATGTAGATTGCTGCTACGGTTCCACTGGTGGTGGAGGCTGCACGCCCTCATACGCCCCCCCGACGATAGACGACACCTACACGGTGGATCCGCCGTACCCGGTGCCGTGGCGGCAGGAGCAGCCGCCCTACGGTGAGGCGTTGGGGATGACCATCAACGACATCAAAGCCCACGGTGGGGCAGATACCGCCTGCGGGAGCGGACAGGCGAATATCACCAGCCTGACCGTGTGGGTGGAACTCACGGAAGAATCGCGGGACTGGATCGTGTACACGCTGGGACAGCGCTATCCGGGTGCGCACGTGCTGGGTGAGTACCCGCAGTACCCGGAGCGCCCGGACGATCCTCTTCACCCGTATGCTCACTGTGCCTGGACGTATGGGACAAGCGGCATCAACACCCCGAACGCCGAACTGGACTGCCGCTTTTTCCGCCCGTGGGATCCGGGCGACTACACCGTGCACGTGACCGCCTGCCAGTCAGATGGCAAATGCACCACGAAGGTGCTGCCCAACCCGATCAAGGTCTATCTGCTGGAAAGCCGACTGCTGGCGCCGGAGCCGTGAGGTGGGGCATGGAGTGGTACACGCCGTTCGTTTGGATTGCAAACGGATTGCTGGCGCTGGTGTGGCTGCTGGTGGAGCACCTGTGGCAGGTGGGGCTGGCAGGCGCGCTGGGGTATGCCGTCCTGCGTGCACCGGTGAGTCAGCAGCGCTGGACGCTGGGGGTGGCAGTGCTGGCGCTGCTGGCAGGGCTGCTGGCGCCCTTCCCGGTGGCGCTGTTCCTGCTGGTGATGACCCTCGCCGGGCTGCTCGCCGTGCGGCTGGAGCGGTTCAACCCGCAAAACACGCACTGGATGCTGGTGCGGGGGCTGGGGCTGTACGCCCTGACAGGTCTGGGCTTTGCCGCCTACCGCGAGTGGCTTCTGCCCGCCCTGAGCGCCCCGGCACTGCTTCAGGGGCAGGCCTATCTCAACGCCATCGCCTCGATTGCGCTGTACCTGCTGCCGCTGGGGTATCTGGCACTGCTGGCGCAGGGACTGCTGGTACACCCGCCGGTGCAGCAGGACGCAGATGAGATCATCTACCACTTTCGTTCACGGGGGAAGCCATGATCAGAGTGCTGGACAACGGACTGCATATCGAAGAGGGCGTACTGCGGTACGCCTGGTTCCGGCTGGAGACGCCGGAAGGGGAACGCTACCGCTGCGTCGCCTTCCGTGAGTTAGCCAGCGTGCCGTATGACGTGGCGCGGGACACCGACACGCTGGGCAGACAGTGGGCGGCGCTGCGGGGCGTGTACAACGCGGGGGTGGATTACCTGTACACGGCGCTGGGAATATTTCACCCGGAGCATGTGGGGATCGTGCAGCTGTACGGGGCGGCGGGAGAAGGGGAAAGCCGGGAGACAGCGGCGTCACTGGCGCTGGAAGGCGCGGCGGCAGTGCAGGCAGCCCTGGCAAACTTCCCGCAGTCGCAGACCCGACCGCCCGATCTGCGCTGGATCGAGTGGTATCTGGAGTTCGTCACGCGGCGGGCACGCAACGTGCTGGCACTGCTGGGACATCCCGACCCGCGCGCCAGCAAGCGCGGACTGGGAGCGGACGGCAACCTGCCGGACTACGCCGAAGACGACCTGGCGGAGGAACAGAACGAAATTCTGTTTCGCGGGCTGGCAAAACTGCGGCAGGATTTCGTCTTCCAGGTGGCGGCAGAGCACGTAGACCGCAAGCGCCTCTCGCGGGCGCTGGTGGAAGTGGCGCGGGTAGCGAGCCAGTTTGCCAGTCGGCGGCGGGGAAGTGTGAACATCGGCTTCTCGCTGGGCATTCCCCTCATGGCGGCGCTGGGGCAGGCGGTATCGGGCGGACAGGGCGGTTCGAGCGCGGTGGCGCACTCAACCGCACAGGGGACGTCGCACGGCTGGGGGCAGGCGCACTCGGACAGCCACAGCGTGGGCAAGAGCGAAGCCTGGACGAACGGCGGTTCGGAGACGCACAGCGTGGGCACGTCGTGGGCGAAATCGGTCTCGGAGGGACAGTCCTGGTCGCACACCGAGAGTCACGCCACCACCGATTCCAGCGCCACCTCGACCTCGGTAGGCAGCGGCAGTTCCTGGTCAAGCGGGGGGAGCATTTCCAGCGGGGTCTCGGGAAGCCACACGGAAAGCGCCGGGAGCGGGACGACCCTCTCGCACGGCACCTCTTCCGGGGTGAGCACCTCGACGGGAGAAAGTCTGTCCCATTCGGCAAGCATGAGCACGAATTACTCGGCAGACGCCAAAATTCTGGGCGTGGGCGGCGGGTGGAGTTCCGGGGTCAGCGAGGGCTATTCGGGAACGCAGTCGAGCAGCCAGAGCGTCTCCAGCGGGACCTCTGAAGGGGTGGCGGTGAGCAGTACGCAGGGGACGGCCGACTCGAGCGGATGGAGCGCGGGAGCCAGCCAGTCGTGGATGAGCGGGGGGAGCAGTTTCTCCAGCACCACCACGATGAGCGGACACGCCGAAACGCACGGCACTGCCGACAGCGTGGGTGGATCGCATGTCGAAACCACCACGGTGGGCGGCAGCGAATCGTGGTCTCAGTCGCGCATGTGGGCGCACACAACGGGCAGGAGCGAATCATGGGGCACGACCGACACCACCAGCGAGCAGTACGGGCGCAGTTACGCCGAAGGCGAGAGCGCGGCGCAGGGGGTATCCCGCATGACCGGGCAGGCGTTTACCGGCGGCTTCTCCACCGGGCTGGTGCCGGGGGTGAACGTGGGACGTTCGTGGCAGCTGGAGGACGACGTAGCCGACCGCCTGACCGAAATCCTGCGGCAGTTCGAGGGGCTGGTCAACCAGGCGGCGGCAGAGGGCGGCTTCATGACGGACGCGCTGCTGCTGGTGGACACGGAGGAAGGCGCGCGTGCCGGGGAGACGCTGGCCAGTCAGGCATTTCACGGCACGACCGTACCCACCCCCGTCCTGACGGTGCGGGCGGACGACCCGCGCGTGCGGGAGCACGCCCTGGCGTTCCTGCCGTATGCGGAAGCCGACCCGAACGACCCGTTCGGCGGGGTGCTGTGGACGAAGTACGGCACACTGCTCACGGCAGGGCAGCTGGCAGCCTACACCGCGCCTGGACTGGTGGAGGAGAGTACGGCGGTGGTGACGATTGCGCCCACCCCGAAAGGGCTGACCTTCTACCCGAACATGCCCGGGGACGTGGTGCTGGGACACCAGTACAGCCCGCTGACCCGCGACCTGACCCGGGCGCAGGTGCGGCTGGACGCGGAGCGCCTGTTCCACACCATGTTTGCCGCGGATACCGGCTACGGGAAGAGCGTGGCGGCGATGCGCCTTGCCTATGAGACCACCCTGAAGTGGCATTTGCGCACGGTGGTGCTGGACTTCGGCGCAGGCTGGCGCAGTCTGCTGAACGCCCCGGGACTGGAGGGGCACGTGGACATCCGGCAGTTGTGGCCGACCGCGGCGCGCCCGCTGCGCTGGAACCCGCTGCAAATCGGGAGGAACATCAACCCGGAGACGCAGTGGCGGGCGTTTGCGGACATCTTCGGAAGCGTGGCACGGCTGGGTGTGAAGCGGCAGAAGCAGGAACTGCTGGACGCCCTGCGGGCGGTGTACCTGCAAGCCGGGGTGCTGGTGGACGACCGCGAGGTGCGCGGAGATGCGCAGTGGGGTTTCGTCCAGGCGGATGAGGTGGAGGTGGCGGAAGCGCCTGCCGGGACGCCGCTGGGAGAATTGAGCCTGACGCAGCGGCAGCGGCTGGCGGTGTACCGTTCGAGCCGGGTGGATTTGAGCACGCTGTACCGGCAGGTGGAGGAGAAACTCTCGCGGGTCAACCCGCGGGACACCATGCTGACGGGCGTGCTGGAGGGGATTCTGTACCGCATGAACGCGCTGGTGCAGGGAGCGGCGGCGGCGCAGTTTTCCGCCGGGCCCGACTGCGTGCCGATGGAAGACCTTGCCAAGCCGTGGGGGGTGGCGATCATCGAGGGCGGGATGTTCCTGGACGACTTCGGCAAGGCGTTCCTGCTGGGCTGGGCAGGCTGGCACCTGTACACGGACATGGTGGCGCGGCGGGTGCATGAGGTGAACACAGACGAGCCGATTTTGCAGATTTTCTTCGAAGAAGCCAACAAGATTTTTGCCGGGGTGGACGCCGGAGGCGGAGACGACGAGAGCGGCGGAGTGAGTTTGAGCCAGCGCTTCGGGGACATGTTCCGGGATGCGCGCAAGTACAAAGCACGCCTGCACGTCATCACGCAGGCGCCGAGCCTGATCCCGCAGGACATTATCTCTTCCTGCAACAACCTGGTGGTGGGTTTCCTGAAGAACCCCAAAGACAAGGACATTGTCCTGAGCGGGATTGCGCGCAGTGAGAAGGGCTTCGTGGATGAGCCCTGGCGGCGGTTTCTGGCGGACTTGCAGATCGGCATGTTCCTGGGGCGCTTCCCGTATGCCTTTGAGCGGGAAATGCAGCAGCCGTTCCTGTTCCGACCGCTGGCGGTGGTGGCTCCCGAACCGACGGATGAAGAGATTGCCGCAAAACTGGGGAGGATTACGTTATGAGCGATTGGAGAACCGATAAACAAACAACATTCGAGACCCTGACGCTCTCCACGGCGTGTTTCATCTGGGTTGTTCTCACTCTGCTGCTGTCCGTGGCGTATGTCGTCTGGGTTGTCTTCAATGCCGGAGGCTGGAAATGAACAAACCGATCGTGGTCTTTCTTTTGCTGGCGGGAGTCCTGCTGGTGGGACTGCTGGCGGGAGAACTGTCCGGTGCAGACAGACCGGTGGATCCGCAGCCGGTGAGCCTGAAGACGCAGCCCGCCACGGCAACGCGCACCCCCGGATGGTGGAACGGGGTGGCGACCTGGACGCCCAGCCCGACCGCTGACCCAACCCGGGAGGTCACGGAGACGGTGGAGGGACGGTCTACGCCCACGCCGCAGCTGGACATCCCGCCGGTGCGCACGGTGGAGATGCCGACCCCACAACCCACATGGACGAGGAGACCGTGAAATGGGCGAAGAAGAACTGACGCACCTGCTGGAGCGACTGCGGGAACGGCGGCTGTTCGATGAGGTGTTCGTGCTCATTCTGGAGCGCGAACCGCAGGGAGACTGGAAACTGCTGGACTACGGCATGAGAGAAATCTCCGACGTAGCCGCATGGCTGGCCGTACAGAAACAAAAATACACAAGCGAAAAGGAGAAAGCATGAAGAAGTTTATACCTCTTGTACTGGCGATAGTCGTGTTTGCGGTGGCGCTGGCGCTGAACCAGCCCGAGCCGCAGGTGAGTGTGGTGGTGGCAGCGGGCGATCTGCCCGAAGGACGGGTACTGACGGAGGGCGACCTGACGGCGAAGGAACTGCCCAAAAGCCTGGCGCCGGAGGGGGCGGTGAGCGACCCGCAGAGCCTGGTGGGGCAGCGGCTGCGGGTGGCGCGCAGCGCCGGAGACCCGGTACTGCCCGTCCACCTGGGCGGAGAGACGCTGGAACTGCGGCCCAACGAGCGCGCCGTGGCGCTTTCGGTCACTGCCGCGCAGGGGTTGGCGGGACTGCTCAAACCCGGCGACCGGGTGGGGGTGACGGTGATCGTGAACGCCAGCCAGCAGACCTTTGCCAAGTACATTGCAGGCGGTCTGCGGGTGCTGTGGATTGATCCCGCCTTCCGCCGTGAGGAAGCCCCTGCGCCGCAGGGCACGCCTGCCGCGGGCGGTGGACTGTTCGGCGGTGGGTCATCCACCGGCGGAGCGGTGGACACGGGCGGAACGGCAAAAGGGCTGGTGGTGCTGGCGGTGCCGGTGGAGGCGAAGAGCGTGGTGTACGACTTCAGTTTGCTGGGGGCGATGAACGAAACCCTGCCGGTGTATCTGGTGGATCTGCTTCCGGCGCTCTCGGCGCAGGGAGCGCAGTTTGGGCTGGTGCTGGAGCCGGAGAAGGCAAACGGCGAGGTGATCACCAGCGGGCTTTCTCTGCAGGGGATTGCGGTCACACCCGGGGCGACCCTGACGCCCACCCCGACCGGCGCGGCGCCTGCGCAGGATGCGGAAGCGGTCTCTACTCCTGAACCCACGAAGAAACCCTGAGGGAGGTGCAGCCATGTGGAACCATCCAGGTATGAATTTGCAGCAGGCGGCAGATGCGGTGACGGTCTTGCTGGCGGGGTCCATCCCGCGCCTGCAAGCCTGGTACACGGCGCTGGCGGCGGATGCGCGCTTCCGGGTAGCCATGCAGGCCAGCGACCCGCAGGACTTGAAGAGCAAACTGGTGACCAGCCCGGATGTACTGGTGCTGGACGCAGGGATTTACCCGGGCCCGCAGCCGTTGTTAGAGGACCTGACGCGCTACCACGGCGCGGCATACGTGCTGCTGCCCATGGAAGCCTCGCGGGAAGCCATGGACAGCGTGGCGCAAATCCCCTGCGTGAAGGGCGTGTACAAGGGGGAGATGAACCTGGTGGGGATGGCCGGGGAGATGTACGCCGCGGCACAGGCGCAGCGGCAGGCGCGCATGAGCGCCGGTATGGAGGCGCTGTGGAACCGCCCGCAGAGCGGCATGGGAGCCGGAGGCGCGCCGCTGGGCTTGCGGGTGGTGGCGGTGTGGAACCAGGCGGGCGGCGTGGGCAAGACCACCATCGCCACCAACCTGGCGTACGAAGCCGCGCGGCGGGGACTGCCCACCCTGCTGGTGGGCATGGGCGCGCCGGATGACCTGCCGCTGATTCTGGGCTTGAAGCCCGAACCCAACCTGAACCACTGGCGGGCCAATCCCACGGCGGAAGGGCTGAAACTGGCGCTGCAGAAGGTGGACACGCTGGACGTGCTGGCAGGCTTCCCGGATGTGCTCTCGGAAGCGCGGGCGATTACCACCCCGCTGGATGCCCCGGAGAGCATTCCCAAACTGGTGCTGACAGCCGCCTACATGGGGTATGCGGTGATTGTTCTGGACGCCCCGCCGACGGCATTAGCCAGTGCGGCGCTGGCGGCGGCTAACACCCTGGTGCTGGTGGCGCGTCCCTCGCTGGAAGGGGTGATGCGCACGGTGGAAGCCTACCGCACGGTGGTGGAGCGGCTGGCAGGTGAACACCACATTCCCGCGGCGGGGGTGTACGTGGCGTTGAACCGCACCGGCGCACGCATGGGTGCGGACGAGTGGCACAAAGCCGCTTCTGCTCTGCTGGGCAGACCCTTCCCGCCGGTGGTGGCGCAAATCCCGGACGAACCGAAGGTCGGCGAAGCGCAGGACGGGCGCAAACTGCCGTTGAACGTGAGCGACGGCTTTGCGCGGGGGGTGAAACCGCTGGCGGATGCGCTGTTCTCGCCGCAGGGGGCGCAGGCGCCGCAGAACGGCAGCAACGGGAAGAAGTCTTTTGAGATTTTCGGGGTGAGGGTGAAGGTATGAGTTGGCTGGAATTGATGGCACAAACCACCCCGGAGCAGGAAGCGCGGATTGTGGAACTGGCGTCCGGGGACTTGAAGAACCTGCCGCTGGCGGTCCTGCGTGACCGGCAGCAGTTGCAGGCGCGGGCGCAGGCGGCTGTATCCAGCGCGGCAACGCGGTTGGGGGTCTCGCTGACCCCGCAGTTGCAGTCCGCGCTGGCCAAGACGGTAGCGGCGCGCATTGGCGGACTGGGGGCGTTCGATGAACTCCTGCCCCCGGCGAGGACGGATCTGAGCGAGATCACCCTCAACCCGGACGGGACGCTCTGGATTCTGCGCAAGGGGGAACGCTTTTTCGAAAAATACAACCGCCAGCCTGGGCTGGATGAGGTGTGGCGCAGCGTGGAAGCCTTGCTGGCGCCGATTGGGCGGGCGATTTCGGAAGCCCAACCCTCGGTGGACGCCAAACTGCCGCGCATGGAAGGCATGGGCGGGGCGCGGGTGAAGATTGTCCATCCCGTACTGGCGCCGGGGCTGGGGTATCCGGCGGTGAACATCCGCCTGTTCGAGCCGCGCCCCGTGCCGCCGGAGCAGATCATCGCCTGGGGCGCCTGCCCGCAGGCGGTGATGGATGGTCTGCTGGAAGCGGTGGCGGGCGGTTTGCGCGTGCTGGTGATCGGCGGGACGGCGACCGGTAAAACGACCTTCCTTTCGGCATTGGCGCATGGAATACCGAAAGAGGCGCGCATTGTGAAGATTGAAGACCCGGAGGAAATCTGGCTGCCGCACCCCAACGTGGTGACGCTGGAAGCCCGACCGCAGGTGGTGGGGAGCGACGTGCCTGGCTATTCACTCTCCGATGGGGTAGATGACGCCATGCGCATGGCGCCGAACTGGCTGATGGTGGGCGAAGTGCGCACGGGGACGGCGGCGCTGTCGCTGTTCCGGGCGCAGATGAGCGATCATCCGGGGTTGTCCACCCTGCACGCCGAAGGGCCGGAAGCCGCCATCCACCGCCTGGGGGTGTTGATGTGGGCGGACGCGCAGGTGCGCATTGAAGCCGCCAAGGAGATGTTTGCCATGGCGGTAGACCTGGTGGTGCAGGTGGGCTGGAAGGACGGGCGGCGGCAGGTGCTGGGGGTGTGGGAGGTGAACCCGGAGTTGAAAGCGGGCAACGTCACCTTCCGTAAACTTTACCAGGCGGGAGAGTCGCAGATGGCGGAGATTAGCCGCCGGAGAGGAGGTGCAGGATGAAGCGGGAGCGCTGGGTGCAGTTCTTTGCGCCGGTGAACGGCGAGAGTTTTGGGCTTTTGGTGAACCTCTTGCAGAACGCTGTACTGGACGGGACGGAGCGGGTGCACCTGCTGCTTTCCACGCCCGGAGGCACGGTATCCTACGGTCTGACGCTCTACGCCCTGCTGCGCGGACTGCCCATCGAGGTGTGGACGTACAACGTCGGGCAGGTGGATTCGATTGGGGTCGTGGTGTACTGCGCCGGAAAGCGGCGTCTGGCAGCGCCGCAGACGCGGTTTTTGCTGCACGGCATTCGAACGCCGTTGGAGAGGGGCGTTTACACCACTGAACAGTTACGGGAAATCGTCGGCGAGATGGAGACCGACCAGCGCAATATCTGCCGCGTGCTGGCCGAGTCAACCGGGCAAGCGCTGGAAAAAGTGGAGCGGGACCTGTTCCACGCCCTGACGCTGCTGCCCGAACAGGCCAGGGAATACCGGTTGGTGGATGAGATTGTGACGGAGATCATCCCCTCGCAGGTATCCCTGACGACGATTTTCATCAAGGACGAGAGACACAACGAGAGAATGTACGTGGAGGAAAAATGACCCACACACTGGCGCAACTTCTCATGGCCGTGTCGCTTGCGGCGCTGGCGTACTATGCCCTGGAAGCGGTGGCGAAAAACCGCGGACGGGCAGCGAAGACCCTGGCGGACTACTACCAGCCGCTCACCCCGCAGGAAGAAAAGCCCATCCGCACGGGGTCGCTGGAACACAAAGTGCGCCTGGCGGGGGTGCAGTACCGGCTGAACGTGGTGGGCAAAGAGAAGGCGTACTACTACGGCGGGATGGTGGTCGTCGCGCTGGCGGCGCTGCTGGCGCTCATGTTCCTGGGCGTGCCCCTGCCGCTGTACCTGCTGGCGCCGGTGCTGGGCTGGGTGGTGGTGAGCGGGCAGGTGAACGGCGCGTGGAGCAAAATGCGCATGGCGCTGGAGAAGGAACTGCCCACGTTTCTGCTGCGCATGAGCGCGACCATCCAAGCCACGCCCAACGTCCCGGAGGCGGTAGCGGACGTCACCGCCTCGCTGGATCCGGCGGGACCGCTGCAGGCGTGGATGAAACGCCTGCTTACCGCCATGCAGACCGGCGGGCGCAAAGGGCTGGAGGAGATGCGCGAAGAAGCCGCAGCCATCTCCCCGTCCCTCATGCTGGCGGTGATGGAACTGGAACGCCTGTGGGAGACCGGCGGGAGCGGGTACGTGGAAGCCTTCCGGTTGGCCAGCGACAACCTGGCATCCATCCTGGAAGGGCGCGCCATGGCAGCCGCGAAGGCGGACGGCGCCTGGGGGACGGTGCGGGTGATTTTGCTGGCCCTGGGCGGCTCGCTGGTGGTGGCCATGTCAAGCGGCGCGGGCGGAGGGCTGTTCAACACCCCGGCGGTGCAGTTGGGACTGCTGCTTGCCCTGGCGTGGGCGGCCTTGGGGTGGAACGTGATCGGCGACATGATTCGGGAGGTGATGGAATGAGCGAAGCGGTGAGATTCCTGGTGCTGGGGCTTTCGATTGGCTTTGCCCTGGGCTACACCTTTGAGGTGCTGCGGGACTTCTTCATGGAGCGGAGGTGAGGGATGGAAGCGGCGCAGATTCTCATCCCACTGTCCCTGGCCCTGCTGGTGTGGGGCGTGGCGCAGAACGTGAAGGTGGGCGGAGGCAGAGCCGCCAAAGCTTTGAGCGAATACTACGCCGAACGCACGGAGAAGAAGACGAAGCAGGAAACAATCGGCGAAGCGGTGGCGGGCAAACTGCTTTCGGTGAAAACGTGGGAAGATCACCTGCGCTGGGCGCAGCGGGGCGGGCAGTACGTCGGGCAGTCGCTCGGCGGGGTGGTGTTCCAGAGTTTGCTGTTTGCTGGAGCAGGCTTGCTGGTGGTGATGGTCAACCCGGCGCCGCTGAGTCTGCTGGTGCCGGTGATGGCGTTCGCCTACCCGCTGGTGCGGCTGCGGTCAAAGGCGAACACGGTACGCAAGCGGGTGTTCCGCACCCTGCCGGAGACGGCGGCGCTGATTGCCGCAGAACTGGCGGCAGGCACCGCTCCGGACGTGGCGGTAGCGCGGGCGGCGGCGATTCCGGGACCGCTCTCAACGCTCCTGCGGGAAGCGGTGGAGATGAGCCGCGGGACGGGCAGGCCGTTGTTCTCGCGCAAGCCTATCTCCGGGACGCTGGTCGAGGCGATGGGCGCCAGCGGCATTCCCGCCCTGCACGCCTTTGGCAGTCAGTTAGACCTGGTCGCCAGCAAGGGCGTGGCAGGGGCGGCGCTGATGAGCGAAATTGCCCGCGCCCTGGGACAGGAGTACCGCGCCAAACTGCAAAGCGAGGTGGAGAAACTGGACTCCCGCCTGGTGCTGGTGGTGGCGCTGTTCTTCTTCGTGCCGTTCGTGGCGCTGCTGCTGTTTGCGGCGCTGAACCCGATATTGACCGTCTTCCTGGAGGGCTAGAGGATGGGCAGGCGAGTTCTTTTCCTGGTTGCGCTTTTCTCCCTGCTGGTGGCGGGAGTGTCCCCGATTCGGGCGCAGAGCCTGCCGACGGTGGAAGTGTGGGTGAGCGTACGACCCTAACAGACAAGCCTTTGTCATGGTGGTGCCGCGGCTGGAGGCGTATGAGTTTGTCATCCGCGCGGCTGGCTACCAGAGCACGGTGCGGCAGGGGACGGGACTGGAACCGGTGAGCGTGCTGTTGGTCTTTCTGCAGCCGCAGGCAGGCCAGGGGCAGACGTACCGCGTCTTCCTGCCGCTGGTGCTCCAGCCGAACAGCGTGGTAATCCCGCCCTACGACCCGCAGGCAGCCCTCAACCGGCTGAATGCGTGGCGGAGGCTGGCGGGAGTGCCGGTGGTGCAGGGAAATCCGCAACTGCACGCGGGCTGTCGGGCGCATGCGCGCTACACGGCGCAGAACGCCCTGCTCGGGCATGTGGAAGACCCCCAACTGCCGAATTACACCGCAGAGGGCGACTTCTGCGGGCAGGCGGGGGTGGTGAGCCTGGGAGCAGAAGTGTACCCCTCGGACGAGCAGATGGTGGACGCGCTGTTGGTCTCGCCGTTCCATGCGCTGTACGCGCTGGATCCGCGATTGGTGGAGGTGGGCTTTGGCAGTTACCGCCATGCGGATATCTGGGGCGGGGTCTTCTCGGCGGCGGCGCTGGACGTCTTTCACGGGCTGGATTCCGGGCAGAGCGTGACCCCCTGGGTGTTCCCGGGCTGGGGAAAGACGGTGGAGTACCTGACCTACGACGGGCGGGGCATCCCCGACCCGCTGACGTCCTGCCCGGGCTACACTGCCCCGAGCGGCACCGTGCTGATAGCGGCCTTCGGTGAGGGCGAGGTAGAGGTGGAGTGGAGCACGCTGAACCGCGGGAGTGAGGTGCTGGAGCATTGCGTCCTCACCGCCGCGACCTACACCCACCCCAATCCGGAAGTGCAGAGGGAGGGGCGCGCGGCGTTATGGGCGCAGGGAGCCGTGTTGCTGGTGCCACGCCAACCGCTGCAGGCGGGGAACTGGTACGCCTTTACGGTGCGGCTGAAGGACGGACGGGAGGCGCACGGGCTGTTTCAGACGGCGCCAACGCCGAAGCAGGCGGTGACGATGCAGGTGCGGTAAATGCAGGTGGAAATTGTCTCACCGGTGAAGTTTGTCACCTTCCTGGCAGGGCTGATCCTGCTGGTAGGCGGGGTGTGGGGGCTGGTGCACGTCCCCCAGGGAGCGGCAGCGGCGCAAGCCCTGCCCTCTCCGACCCCCACACCCCTGCTGACGGCGGCGGTGTTTGAACCGACCGCCACCCCGATGGCTGTGCCAACGGCGACACCCATGCCCACACCCACTGCTGTGCCGGACAACCTCCAGACCTATCTGGAGGGATGTCGAAAGGGTGGGGCGGCGGCTTTCACGCCGGACTACGCCGGGGCGGTGGTGGCGGCGTCCTGCAATCACGGCGGGGAGAACCGTCCGCAGGCGGTGGTGGTGCATGCCACGGAGGGCGAATTGCCCGCAGCCCTGGCGCACCTGCGCGACCCGCAGAGCCGGGTGAGCGCGCATTACGTGGTAGATCGGGACGGGACGGTGTATCAGTTAGTCCCGGAGCGGGCGGTGGCGTACCATGTCGCCTGCGGGGTGGAAGGCTGTGTATCGTCCTGCCCGGCGTTTCTGTGCGGGGACGGTAGACCGGAGAGCCGCAGTATCGGGATTGAACTGGTGAACCGCGGCAAAGTGCCGCAGGACTGGCGGGGAGCGGTGTACGAGGACTACGGGATGGCGTTCGGCTGGCGCTGGTTGACCCGCGCCTGTACCTGGCGGCGTGGCTGGGGACGGTTGGAGTGTACCTGCTGTGGTGGCTGGTGCGCCGCGAACGCAGCATGCCGGGCTATGTGGGCTTTCTGGTGGGGGTGGTGGGGTGGATGATTATTTCTGGCGTTTTGCCAGCCATTTCTTGAGGGATTCTGGGTTTTCAAGGGAACGGCGTCCCTTAAGAATTCCGCTTACACTCAAATCCTCGTCCAGTTCTGGCCAATGGATGTACTCCCCTTCGCCGATAATCTCGAAATGAGCGCGCTCGCTCTCGCTACCATACCACAGTCTGGGGTACCAGGCGAGCGGGACGCTGATAACACGTCCGTCGGTCAGTTCCACGACGAGCATATCTTCAGTAATCCGAACGGACTGGGCACGTGCCTGCTGGATTTCATTGACCAAAGTGCTCATACCAACGCTCCAAGAGATACGTCTGGTTTTCCTGAACCAGTTTACCAATCTGGTTAAGTTCCTGTGCTTTGAACCCACCGGATTTTTCCAGTTGGACCGGATCCAGCCAGAATTTAGCGACAAACTTTTCCCGTTGCACATGGATATGAGGCGGTTCACCGTAATCCAGAGAAACGAAAAAGAAGCGATAAGGGCCAATAACCAGAACGGTAGGCATGGGCTCAGATGAACTTTCCAGTTGAGATTATAACGCAAAACATTCCGTACAACTACAGTTGTACTGCGTAAAACGCCCGAAAACGCGGTAAAACTGCCCGTTTTTGCCCCCGTAAGGGGCAAAAAACACGCAGTACAACTGCGCAATACTTTCTGACCGGCTAAAATTTCACCTAAACTGGAACTTCAAATCTCTGAGCATTTCCACGGTGCTGATCCACTGCACCTCAACAAGCTGGCAAACGTTGGGAATATGAATTTTCTTTCCGCCCACCTTACCATTAGATTTTTGGTCCTCGTTCTTCCACTTCTCTTCAGTCACAACGATCAGGCCGTGCGCTCTGGCATATGCGATCACCATGGGATCTGAACAGTCGAGAAAATCCTCTGCGATGTGATCTTCATAGCGGCGCCTTACCAAATCGGCGATGTTTCCGAATTCAATCCAGGCATCTTCGTCAAGGGGGAGAAAGAAATCCTTCCCATGTTCTTTTACCCACCTCACCAGGGCGTTTTGCTCTTTGTGCTCCACAATCTCATCATAAATGGGCAAAATACTGCACAGGATTTGCTTTTGCCTCCATTCCAGTAAGGCATCCCAGAATGCAGGAGCGATGTCAAAAGCATACCACCCTTTGCTGGGCTCAATGAATACATTGGCATCCAGGCAATACTTCATAGTCGACCTGTTTTCATCCTGTTCAGGGCTTTCTCAAGGGTAGCGAGGTTGGTATTGAGCAGGCGAGCCGCGTCACGATAAAGGACCTTTCCCTGTCTCAACGCCTGAAGAACTTCGGTGACAACGGTCTGGCTGTTGCGGGCCTGCCAGGTAGCATAGAAACTTCCACCGCCTGTTTTCTTTCTAAGTGGAATTACCTGCCGGTATATTTCTTCGTATGCAGCACGAAAAAGAGGGGCATCCAGTCTGTTCAATTCACAGGCCCGGAGCAAAACAGCGGGTGCGCTGACTTTGAACTCTCTGGCAAGCTGTTGAGCCGCATTCAGGATTTCAGGGAGCGTTGTTGTTCCAGATGGCCAGTGTTCTAGAAAAGGGTTCTGAGGGAGCAGAAGTTCTGCGGCAACGCGATTACAAAACCGTTCGGTTTCGGAAGTATCCAGTGGGTTATCGGCGGTCAAAGGGTTGGAGATGCCCCCTGCCCCAATCCAAAGATGGGCCAGTTCATGGGCAAGAGTAAAGATCTGCCCTGCAATACTATCCTGAGCGTTGATGAAAATGACCGGCGCATAATTGTCAGGTAAATTAAAACCGCGAAACTCTTCCACACTCAACGGACGGCGGTTATCGGAAAGGACAACGCCGTTGCGAATTACCGCTATACCGGCTTTTTCGGCATGTTTCACCAGCTTTTGTAAATGCTCGTTCCAGGAATATAACCCTTTAGCGGTTGGGGAAGGCAGATCCAGGACGGAACGAATCTGTTCTGCAACCGTTTGAGGGCTATCTTCCGGAGAAAATTTTCCGATAAAAGGCAAAGGCGAAAAGCCTTCCTCAACCCGCCATTCATGCAGCCAGGCTTGTTTACGCTTTGCATCATTCAGCACGGATTCCAGTTCGGGGCTGAAACGTCCAATCTGGGATTCGGGTAATCTGCGGAAGTCAGGGACGGCAGAAGGCGCAAAGGGGGGTTGGGAGAGGAAAAGATATCCAAAAGGAATGTGAAGAGCATGCGCCAGTTTCTCAGCCTGACGGTAGGTAGGCGCTGTCTCACCCTGTTCCCACGACTGGAGCACTTCTGGTTTTACCCCTGTTTTTCGAGCAAGGGTATTGAAATCCAGCAGCGAGCGTTCTCGGGCCCATTTCAACAGGGATGGGGTGATTTTTAAACGAGGAGAAGATGAAATTCTGCCTGACGGATTCATATCTTTATTATACGAGGGATGTAAAAAACACGCAGTACAACTGCGCAACTTGCGCGAACGGTTCGTTTTCGGTATGATACAGGCAGACGTGCACCAAAAGCCCCTGCCCCGGGGTGGTGCTCGTTTTGCTTTAAATCCATTTCATTTCAAGGAGGTTGTTGTATGTTTGCTAAACTGTACGTTCGTCTTCAATCTGCGCGGGCTGAGCTGGACGAAAAAGCCCTGCTCATCGCCCTGTTCGTCATCGCGGCAATTGTGGGTCTGTCCCCGCTGGGTCAGGCGATTGCTGCCAAGTTCCAGCAGCTAGCAACCACGCTGGGCAGTTAGGCGCAAGGAGGGCAGGGATGAGACGGTGGATACAACGGTTGGGATCGCGCCGCGCGGAACTGGACGAAGCCGCCTTCGCCCTGCCCGTCCTGCTGCTGGTCTCGCTGGGACTGGTGAACCTGGCATTGCTGGGCTTTGCGGCGATCAACGCCGCGAACGCCGCCGAGTACGGAGCGCGCATGGGAAGCATGGCGCAGACTGCGCCGGTCAGCGCCGCCTACGCTGCGGCGCAGAACAAACTCTCAGCGGTGCGGGTGGGCAACTACACCGTATCCGTGACGGGCGGCGGACAGCCCGGCAGCCCGATCACCGTATCGGTGACCTACCGGGTGCCGAACTACTTCGGCGGGCTGGGCAGGCTGTTCGGGGTATCCACCCCGGCAGAGTTTCAGGGACGGGCGAACGCTATATTCCGGCAGGAGGGCTGGTGAGATGATTCCCAAAACCCGGCGAGAACGGGAGCGCGGCTCCAGCCTGGCATGGACGGCGGCGTTTCTGGGACTGGTGCTCATTCCGCTGCTGATGCTGGTTGGAGACGGCGCACGACTGCTGTACGTGCGCGGACGGCTGGCGCAGGCGACGGATGCCGCCTGTGAGGATGTGTCCTGGAGCATTTCCGACCGGACAACGTGGCAGCGGATCAGGGACGACCGCTACCTTCAGAACTGGTATCTGGTAGGACGGGCGCAGAACACGTTCTACCAGATGCTGGAGGAGAAGAGCGCGGTGAAGTATTCCCCCAGCCTTTCCCTGCGGCTGGACTGGGAGAACGGACAGGCGGAGTGCCGGGCACAGGCCCGTGTGCCTCTCATGGTTACATTCGGACAGGAGGTGACCATTCGGACGGCTGTAAACGCCCGAATGCGCTTTGCCGGATTGCAGTGACGTCGGAAGGAACCCCCGGGGCAGTCCGACGTCACCGGGGCGTGGACGCTCATCATCCCATACTGGAGGTGAGCGATGACCAGAAGTCTGGCAGGCGCCATGTGGGCGATGCTGATTCGAGTGGCTCTTACGGCAATGGTGGGACGGTTGTTGACCGAGGCGCTGGCGGGATACTACGCGGGGCTGACCCGCACCCTGCTGCGCCTGATGCAGTGACCGGCAAGGGAGGGCAGGCGCTCACTGGGGGCGCACCCCTCGACCACAGCCGTTTTCTCAAGAGGAGGTGCAGGTGGAGATTGATTTGAGCGGTGTGAAGAAAGAGAGCGGATGGTACGCGGTGATGACACTTCTGGCGCTGCTGGGGCTGATGGCGCTGGGACGGGTGTTTACCCCGGAAGGCGGGCGGCTGCTCACCTGGCAGGAGTGGCAGGTGCGCAAGCTCCAGCAGGCGTATCGGGCGGAGCGCCTGCAGCTGCTGGAGGATACCAACCGGCTGGCAGAACTGCTGGCGGGGGAGCGTCCCGACCCGGCACGGGTGCAGGTTGAGGTGGGCGCTGTGCGGCGGCGGTTGTCCACGCAGAAGGTGGAGAGCCTGGCTGCGGCACGGGCAGAGGTGGATGCGGCGGCGCAGGCGGTGCTGGAATGGGCGAGCGGAATCGGGGAGTACAACGCCGCAGTGGCGGCGGTACAGGCGGCGCTGGAGGCGCTGGATGGCGGCGGATGATCTGCGGTTGAAGATGCTGGATGACCTGCTGACGGCGGAGCGCGGCTTCCGCGACATGGCGGAGCGCAAGGTGCGCGCGCTGGTGGGGGTGCTGACCGAACTGGCGTACCGGCTGGACGGGGAGCGTCTGGAGCGGATGCGGCAACTGGACCCGGGCGCGCCGGGGACGTGGAAGCCGGAGGACTGGCGCAGTTTCTTTCTGGCAGTCTCGCTGACACCGCAGGCAGGCTGGGGCAAGTCCAACGGTAACGGGAACGGCAACGGTCATGCGGCGGAAATCGCCGCCTTACAGGCGAAGATTGCCGCGCTGGAGCGGGAACTGGCGCTGGCAAAGGCGTCACCCTACCAGCGCAGGGTGGATGTGGACAATCCGCTGCTGCCCGCTGCACCCCCTCCGGTCCCGGTTGCGTCGGAGGGGCGGCTGGCGGGGTTTGTGATGCCGAAAATCCCCAGAGCGTATGAATACCGCTGGCAGGTGCGCGGGCAGATGAGCAGGGCGGATGAGGAACTGCACCTGAAGCGGCGGGGGATGGTGCTGAAGTGCCTGGCGGAGGGCTTGAACGTGCAGGTCGAGATTGGGCGGTACGTGGGAGATGCCACCGGTGCGCAGTACCGCAGCGGCGCCATCCGGCGGGTGTTCGAGGCGCTGGAAGAGAGCGGGCTGATTGTGCGGCAGACGCTTTCGATGAGCGTCACCGGGAATATGCCCACCCGGCTGGCGGTGGCGCGGCTGAGCGAGGAAGGCAGGCAGTTCTGCCGTGCATTGGGCTGGCAGGTGGTGGAGGGCGAGTGGGAGCGCCTGCTGAAGGACCACGAAGGCGAGAAGCAGGAAGGGCATACCCTGGCAGTATTGCTGTTTGCCACCGCTGCAAGACTGCGGGGATGGACGGTGGAGATTCTGCCCGAGGTGCAGGGCAACGCGCGCCCGGATCTGTGCATCTCAAAGGACGGGCAGAGAGGGTACGTCGAAGTGGAAACCGGCACGCGCCTGCATGAGGGGAATGCCAAGTGGCGCATGAATGCAGAACTCAACGGCGGACGGGTGATGCTTGTAGCGCGCAACGTGGAGGAGCGCGGGGTGCTGGCGGCGGACTGCCGTCACGTAGCGGCGCACGGCTGTGCCACGGACGTGGAGACGCTGATTGCGGGCAAGTTTGCGGAGGTGAACGAGGAAGATCCGCTGTGGGCGGAGGAATGGTGAGCGCACCGGCATAGTGCGGAGCAGGGTGCAAGTCCCTACGGTGCGACTGGCGGAAGCGCCAAAAAGCAGAATCTTCACAATCTCTGTCTCCCCGTCCCGGCGGTTTCTCCGCCGGGTGAGGAGAGTTGTGTTCCCCGCCGGGTGGAGACCGCCGCGGGCGGTCTGAAACACCAATTTCAGACTACACAGGGAGGCAGAGATGGAAACCATTCTGGCTGTTTTTCTCATCGGTGGCATGGTTGGCTGGTGGATTTGGATGTTGATCTACCTGAAGCGCGACTACCCAATCGAAGAGAGATTGCAACGGTATGTCCGGCGCTGACGCCAATACGCAGGCTACCCGCCTGCGTATTTTTTTTACTTGCACACGACCAAAAAATTGTTATAATACAACCAGAACAACAACAATTCAGGGACGGCCACAAGCCTCCCCGATGCGATGGCTACCCGCCAGAGCCTTTCCCGCAGATGCGGCAGGTTCTGGCTTTTTTGTTATGACCCGGCACAGTGCCGGAATGCGGTGCAAGTCCGCACGGGTCAACTTCTCCCGGTGGCCACAAGCCCTGTGAGAACACGGAACATTAACACGGGTAAATAGCACAATCTCCTTTCTCCCTCTCTGTGCGGCAGGAAACTGCTGTGCGGAAGGGGAGAAAGGAGGTCAAGATGATGCCTTATTTACTCGCAGCGGGAAGCGTGATATTGCTTCTGGCACTGCTGCTGATCGTATCCGTCATCGCCACTGTGGTGATGATGGGGGCGTTCAACCTATTGAGGTTGATTGTGCTGCTGCGTGCCGGGAGGCAAATCATCCTGTACCGCAAGTATCCGTAAGTTCCGTGATGAGGTGGGCTACCCGCTCATCTCCATCTTCACTCCGCACAGTGCCATGTGCGGGTGCAAGTCCCGCAGGAGTGACCTGCCCGCAAGGGGCGCAGAACCTTACAAACGCAACAAGTCTGCCATCCGCCCTCGTAGTTCCGCCGGTGCAACTCCGGCAGGGCGGTTTTGGCGGGGCGGAATAAACAGGCGTCTCCTGCAAGATAGGGAATGTCACAAACATTCCCTTCAAGACCGGGAGATGTGTGCGGCAAAACGGAAGCCGCACATTCCACAATTCCGGCTCTGCCCGCCGGACGCCAAAATCCACCCGAAAGGAGGTGAGAGCCTGCAATACCCAAATTTGATTGGGGGAGCGGGCGCAAACTCCGGCACAGCCGGGAACGGGTTGCGGCGTCCAATCCCCCGCCGGGCAGGATACCCATCCTGCCCGCCATGCCAAATTCCCGACCGGGCGGATAAACCCGGACTGCACCTTAACAACCCACAAAGGTTTTCGGAAGCGTGATGTTCCGCCGTCTTATTTCGAAAAGACGGGGGAAGGTCACCCGCCAGGACGGTTGCCGCCCCAATTCCTTCTGGAGGTGCGGTATGCCAAGAAACCGTGACTGGCAAGAGCGTGGGGTGCGCATCGGTGGGCGTGTTCTTTCGGAGAAAGAAGCGCAGGAACTCGTGTGTGAGATTCGCAAGCGCATTCGAGACCCGAAAGTCAGGAAGGAAGTGGAAGAGTTTCTTGCAGGTCGGCAGGTCGAGATTTCGCCTGAAGCCCTGGAGACCCTCCGCCTTATCCTGGTGTCCATCGCGATGATGCGCCCCAAGATGTGACTCTTGCCCCCTGAGGGGCGCTACCCGCGCCCCTCATCCTGATCGCCTTTTAGGGACGGGAGTGACCAGCCGATCAAGTCATTCAGAGCCTGTTCATCAATCTGGACAGGCTCCCCGATGCGGGCGATAGTGAAGATGAGATAGATCATCGTCTCCATCGGGTCAGCCGTACCGTGCTCCAGCTGGAGCAGAAACGTTTCGGGGAGTTCGGTCAGCAAGCGGTCGGTGCAGAACACCACAGGTTGGTCGTTGAGATACAAGACCTGTTCACGCAACCGGAAGCGGGGCAGGCGTGCAATCTCCTGCTGGAACATTTCAGCAACGGCCATGCGGACGATGTCGGTGGCTGTCACCCCCTTTCGTTTAGCCAGCCAGGCAATCTGGGTCTGAGTTTCGTCAGAAAGCCGAAAGCCTTTGATCTTCATCAAGATGTCTCCGAGCGGTCATTTGTTATAACGATGTTATAACAGATGGCTGCAAATGTCAACCCCCGCACCTTAACAAGGTTATATCGCTCGCCTGTCTCTCTTTCGGGTTGCCGCGCCAACCCGCCGACTCATACCCCTGGGTCGGCGGCGCGGAGCCGACCCGAAGGAGGATTGCTATGAAACGCTGCCCTCATCGGCGCACAATTGTGGCTAGTACCGGCGGGTATCACTACTCTTACTCCGCTGGGGTTTGGGACGACATCAAAGAGTACGTGATTTGTCTCGACTGCTTCAAGGTGATCGAGCGCGGGTGGTGGAGTTGGAAGTACCGCGTCATGCGCTACTACAACGTGCCACCTGCCAAAGCCGAAGAAGTCCCGTTCTAGTCCGATCTAGTCCGAATTTGGGCTGCCGCTCCAGCCCACTGACCCATTCATTTCACCGGGTCAGTGGTGCGGCACTGACCCAAAGGAGGATGACCATGAACGTAAGAGGTTTTATCGGCAGCGAAGCTGCAAAACGCCGAGAGCGAATGCTTGATGCTGTCAAAAAAGACTGCTTTCAAATTCAGTCTCGGCAGTTTTATCGCGGTGAGGGCAAAACCATCACCCTCTGGGAGGTATGGTCGAGCCATACCCACCGGCGGTATCCCCGGCTGTATGTGGTTTCACGGGTAGAAGCGCAGGGGCGTATTGCTTTTGGCTGCACCTGCCCGGACTTTGAATCTAACGGGCAGTGGTTCCCCTGCAAGCATATTCTGTTCGTGCAGCAGGGAGGTTAACAATGTCCTCGGCGTCCTCGGCAGTCGTGGAAATCCAATCCCTTCCCACACCAGACCGGGGCGAGTGGCGGCCCGGCAGCCTGGTGGTCTCTAGACGGACGAAATGGATCATCCAAAAGATCATCCGCATCCAGGACAACGGCAGGGTCATTGTTTACCTGACCCGTCCTAAAGGACAAAAAATCCACCTTGCGGTTTTCATAGAAACCCAACGTGGATGGGTCATGGGATCACCTACCAAAATCCCATTTTAGGCGAGCGAGTAACACCGGCAGGGCTACCCAGCCCTGCCCCAATGAAAATTCCACCCCGCACAGTGCATAAGGCGGTGCAAGTCCGCCGGGGTGATTTCCCGCAAGGGGCAGAACTTTAACAACCGCATAGGCGGAAGGGACGGGTAAATCTCCCGGTCTCACGGTCTCCCTCTGCCGCTTACCCAAGGTAGGCGGTGGAGCGAGGCCGTGAGGCTCTCCCCTGACGCAGCAGGGCAATACACTAGTTATTGCTCCCGGCTGCGGACGGGGGCGCAAAAGGAGGTTTTTACCATGTCCACTCTTTCTTCCATCTTCACTTTGACCGGTCTGACGCTGGAGCAAGCCGTTCAGCAATTAGACCAAGAGTTGCCCGCCGGAGCGTACAAGGCGGTACCGGGAGCGGTTGACCTGACCGACATTGACCCGAACTGGATGCGGAAAGTCCTGAATCACATTTTCGGGTTGTGCGGTTACGGCTGGGGGTACGAATTTTCCCCCGGCGATCTGGAACACCGCTACGAGTCCCGCACCAATGCGAGGGGCAATGAATACGGCGTTTATGTGGCCGTTCTCACCCACCTGCGCTTCTGGTACAAGCTTGTTGACGGGAACACCCAGTACAACTGCTCCGTCCATGCCACCGGGGCCAGCGAAAACGCCAACATTGCCTACGCCATGAAGGGAGCGATCACCAACGCTTTGGGGAACGCCGTATCCAACATTGGCTTCCAGGAAAGCGTGTACCTCGGGCTGCGGTCTCACAAGGACTTCCAGAACGTCCCGAACGGCAACGGCAAAGTGAATGCGCCACAGCCTGCGCCTGCCGCTGAACCGGCTGCGGAAGGTGAATTGGCTGACCCCGGTCAGACCGTGATCCACTTCGGCAAGATGAAAGACAAAACGCTTGCCGAGGTGTGGGCAAGCGGCGCGGCGGGAAAAGGCTGGATCCGCTGGGCTGCGAACACGGATGGCAAGGGATTTGACCCCCAGGGCAAGCCCGAAAACATCCGCTTGCAGCGCATGGCGCGGGCGTTTCTCAGTCTGCAAGCCGCCTATGCGGGCTAACCCCCCTGCGGGAACTGAGCCGGACGACCCCGTCCGGCTTTTTCCTCACCCTGCGTAGTGTCTTGGGGCGGCGCAACTCCGCCCAGGGTGACCTTGGCAAATGGTCGTGCCTCCGTAGTTCAAGGGATAGAATAGCGCTCTGTCGAAGCGTAAGATGCGGGTTCGAATCCCGCCGGGGGCACCCACTTGCCGAAAAAGAGGGCTTACCCAGCCCTCTTTTTTGTTGCAAAACTTGAATTTTTCCGAGATAACTGCTATGATAAAAGCGCTTCGACAGAGCATCCGCGAACTACGGAACACAAGAGAGGGCAGAAAAGCCCTCTCTTGCGTTTTTATGTTATTTCAAAATTGATTGGGTGATTGTTTTAGTTTAGTCCCCCGAAGGGACAAGTATCGGCATTTGATCCCATCTCTCACCATCCAACAACCGCCCCGATTTTTTCTTATTCGTTCCGCCCCATTGCTTGAAAAAGAAGGGAACATGATTCGCAAGGCATTGATCACGAATTTCACGCACCCATTCAGGCTTGATGGGACGGGCATGCGGTCCAGATTCGCCGCCGACAATAACCCAGTTTATCCCTTCTAGATTCAAATTTGAAATTGGACCTAAGAGAGGTTCTAGCGATAGAAACTTTACTTTTGCATGAGTGTTCCTCAAACGGTCAATACGGATGGTGTAATTCTGATTTTCAACGCTAACCCCCATCCAGACATTTGCAGACCATTCAAGAATTGGATCAAGTTCAAGCAATCGTTCGGCGCGTTTAGTAAGAACCTGGAAAGTGTGCCAGTAAGCGCGGCGCATGACATCAAAAACGCTTTGAATGAACTCAACAGGAACGTTCTCGTGGAATAAATCGCTCATCGAGTTGACGAAGATTATCTGAGGTTTATGCCAGGATAGGGGTTCTTCGAGAACTTCTGGATGCAATGTTAATCGAAATCCATCCCTGTACTTTTCCTGACCCATTGCTTTCAAGCGTTTTGCCATCCGTTCAGCATAACAGTGTTTGCAACCCGGACTAACCTTATTGCAACCTGTAAGAGGGTTCCATGTGGATTCAGTCCATTCAATTCGGCTACCAGCCATATCACAACCTTTTCGAACATCGTTTCTATTATTATACAAGAAATTCCACTGATACTCCATCAGGAAATGAATTCCGTATCCGAGGTGAGCCGTCCATTTTGTATGCGTACACCTTAATCTTTTGTTCGTTTTCTAAAATGCTGAGAGCCTTTTTGGCATGAGAGGCAGTATAAGGAGTTTGATCTTCAACGAAATCGTGAATGATCTCATTTGTTGTCACCGTTTGTCCACAAAACTTTTTCGCTAAAATATTCGCTAACTCGACAATTGGGGCATCCTGAAACAATACAAGTTGATTGGGATCGGTTGCGTCTGAAAACAAGTATCCTGTTTGGGGATCCACCTTCCAGAAAGCCTCTTTCATTTTCAGGTGACCTAGGCGATGAGATGAAGCAAAGAAAAGATAATATATGGGCTGATTATATTGATCTCTCATTTCAAAATATCGAACGAATTTAGCGTGAGTTAGGAGCTGCTCTTGATATAGACATCTTAAAGCCTGAAATCGGTCTCCAGAACCGGATAAAACCTTTGTTACTTTAGACGTACCGAACATTCGAATAATATGATTTTTTATTTCAGGATTAGGATGGTCTAGAAAGCGATTGATGGAATCTACCATTATGTTAATAAAAATTTCTGTTTTAGGGTTGCTTAAGAATTTTGCAACTATGTCAAAGGGGATACCACTAAAACCGAATGGATCAATAAAAACAAACGTTGGAGCTAAAAGAGCACCTTCATCGCTAAGATCGCTGAAGAGTTCAGACATTTTCTCTTCAAACGTTCCATTGATGGGGAAAATAAGCATGTTTTGTGGATACTGTTCAGATCTAATTTTGCTCTCTAAGTTCTCGATGCGGTCTTTCCTCTCATCAATAAATATAAATACGAATTCAGTGTTTTGATACTTGGTGGCAAGCGGCCTGGCTTGTTGTAATGCGATGAGGGGCGAACCAGGTTCTCCGTCTTCGTACTCGCCCGGCCCACAGAAGCCATCAATATAGACTATCCTGGGAATCTTTTGTCCAAGAATGCCAAACCATGCACCCAAATAACGGCGCAAAATTTCATGTTTGGCTTTGGTATGCGGATCGATTTTCCATAACTTGGTTTGTGGAGGTGCCATAAAAGTTCCCTTTTTGCAAATGGAATTCATCCTTCCAGGATTATTCTTATGTAATCGTAAGGTTTTCCATCTAGAAGGGGGCGATTTGGAAAGAGGATGTGCTTTTGTGTAAAACGATCCAAATCCCAACTACCGTCATCGTATTTAATCCTTAGTTCTGGATATGGAGTGGCCGATATGATAAAAGAATCGAGACGAATATCCGTTCGTCCGGTTCGGTTTGCTATGTCTACCGCCAATTCCGGCAAACGTTCGTGCAGACGCGCTTTATCGTCAAGATTATACGGCTTGGCGTAAATCATGCCATGAGGCTCAACAAAAATGATCCGCTGTCCTTTATTGTCCAGCACCCATAGGATAAAATCGGGGTAAAAATTGTTTTCCCCAAAAAATCCGATGCCTTTGCCGCGGCTTAGATTGCGTAAAAGGAACACTTCTTTCTCTGGTGGTGAATTTTTGCTCTCCGATTGCCAATAATCCCTCAAATCCTTGACAAAGCGGCTTTCACTCTCTTCCAGCGCAGGCGGTTGAGTGATCACAAGATCATTCTTTTTCAGTAAGAGCGGTAAGTAGATGTGACGGTCGAAGTTCAGCCGCGGCAGGTTTCCGTTTTCCCCCTTGATCAGATTTTGCAGATCATCGCTAAGTTTTCGGATGGCTTCGATGATCTCTTGCTTTGATCTTGAAACTTTGACAATATAAGCCGGTTTGCCATTTTCGTTGACATGGCGGTTAAAAGCCAAGTTCGGATCATTTTCATCCAGAGTTTTGTAAACCAAGTGCATTCTTTCCCATTCTTCCCGTTTGTGGCGGTAGAAACGGTCAACATATTTCCGCAAAATATCGGCAACCGCTTGTTGAAGCGCATTACGATCGGTGAAAGTACGAGGGTTGAATACCGATTCATCGGCGACGAGGGTGTAATTGAAGTCCGGGTTTTCAATAATTCGGCGCAGATTTGTTTTGGGGATCACCAGATTGGTAAGCCCCCTATTTTCTTTGTAGGCAAGCACATCAAGGTAGATTTGTTCCCAATCCACCAGGGCTAAGTTATCGGCGGGTATCTTACCTTCAATTCCCGAACGAAGTTGAGATTCCCAAAGTCCCGGTGCGCTGCTTTCCAGGGCCTGAACCTTTGTCGATAAATCAACGTGAACTTTCACATCGGAGTCAAAATCGAGCCGAAATTGTGCTTCGTTGATAAATTCCCGCCCTTCGGCCAGGCGCGGCACAACCAATCCCCGTTCGAGAAATTGCTCATTTGCCCACACAAAAAGCGGAAGGTCAATGACTTCATCCGTTTCAACGCCTTCTCGTTCCAAATAATCACGAAATTGCGCCATGTAGTTGGCACGCACGGCAAAGATGTTCAAAGTTTCCAGTAATTTGATGTGTTTTGGGTGATCGCCACCAAGCGCTGAGCTTCGCTTGAGCAGAAAATCCTTTCCGCGCAAACGCACGCCGCGGCCAAATAGCTGGATGATTTGCGAGCCTTCCTTCCGGCCAATATTAAGCAATCCCATGTTGGAAACCCGCCAGGAATTCCAACCCTCCATGAATTTTTTTGCGCCAATGAGGATATTGATTTCGGAGTCGAGACGGTTGATTTTCTCAAACAACGAAGCAGAGATGGCATCTTCCCCCAAGGTAATTCCCGATGAGTCCTCTTCAAGAAGCTTCTTGAACTCCGCTGCGTCTCCAATGTAAATCAAACCGAAATACTTATCTGCACCGGCCGCTTTGAGTCCCAACTCCCCGGCATTGTTCTTGATGCCGAAAACATGCAGGGCTCCGCTTGCGGGCGCATGAAACACGCTGTTGAGGATGTCTTGGTACAATGCTTGGGGCTTGATGCCTTTTTCATTGAGATACGGAAATCGACCTGCAAAGACGTCACTGCCATCCGTTGTGACCAATCCGCTTTTACCGTCCAGCAATTTTTTGACGGCTTCAACCGCCCAATTCTGCTTGTTTTCCAAAACGCGGTGAAGAAAACGCGCCACCGTCAGCACATCGCTGCGCTTTTGATTGTTTTGGCTGTACACCGCGTTGACGGTGCTGCCCACAAACACCCAGAGGGGTTTTTCCAGATTGTAGGAACGCAATGCTTCGCGTTGTTCTCGGTATAGGCAATTTTGTTCGTAAAAAGAAAGCAAATTTCCCAGAAGAAGCAAATCGGTTTTTTCATCGTCGGTTTCATCCCGCAGATTGAGAATGCGGAAGTCCTTTCCGTAGCCGTCGCCGTAAAAATAGCGGTAGGAGTAGTCGAAGACGATGGCCTTACCGTATTCGGCGGTGAGTGGGTCATTGCGCGCCGCCGAGAGCGCCTGCCCAAAGGTGGCGCTGTACTCGAAGGTGAAGCCGGTCTTGCTCAGCGCGTCGCGGTACTTGCGCCAGGCCTCGCCGCCCGAACCCTTGTGTCCCTCATCCACAAAAATGAGATTGCGCCCCTCAAAAGCCTCAACCGGGACACTCACGCCGCCGCCGCGCTTTTCCTCCACCAGTTTGGTGATCTCGATGACCTGCACCACGTCCCGGCTGTCACTCCACAGTCCACCCGTGTTTAGGTCGAAGCGCCGGGCCGGGATACCGGAAACCGCCAGTTCGGCCAAATGCTGTTCACTCAACCCTTCATTAGGTGTGATGAGTAGAATGTTGTCCAGATTTTCCTTGTTGTAGTGCAAGAACTGGTAGTAGTTCAGGTGCAAAAGCAGGGTTTTCCCACTGCCGGTAGCCATCCAAAAAGCCAGCTTGGTCAGGTTGTCTTCGGAAAATTCTTCAAAGGGTTGTTCTTCGGGAATTTTCTTGGAGTTTTGCTCGTGGACGAAAGTATTGAGTCGTTTTAGAAATTCGCTGCGGTAATTGAACAAATTGTCCAGGACGATTTCGGTGTAAAGCGCGGCCAGATATTGGAAGTACCGCAGGGTGATCCGCTCGGCTCGACCGCGATTGACAGCTACAAGGTAATTGCGAATGTTGTCATCGTAGCGTTTCAGAGCATCCTCGGGTATTTTGACCTTGCTTCCGCGAGCGATGAGGTGGTAATAAAGATAACTCCGCCCCTCAGCATCAAAACCCTCCGCAACATCGCGTGTGTCGGACAGCAGTTCTTTGTTGGTCTCGTATCCGAATAGGCGGTTGAGATAGGCAAGAAGAATCAACCGGTTTTCCAGTTTGGTATATTCCCGGGTGTCGTTGCCGGTGTGGGATTGGGGTTGCAGTGTCCGACTGCGATGCAGCATGTTCATTCTCCTTTGATGCTCTCAAAGCCTTCTCGGATAATCTGCGCCATTCTCTTTTGTCTTTCTTTTTTGAAAAGAACGTCTGTCATGGTACACCTATATCTCCGCAAACATGCGTTCTTTGAACACCGGATCCAAAGACTGCGCTTCGGGAACGAAGGAATCCCCGTTGACAAAAACATCATCCGCGTCTGCGTTTAGTTTTTGCCGAACGATAAAATCTGCGTCCCGCTTATAGTCCTCTTCCATCCACCCTTGGGTCTCCCGCCAGATGACAACGGTCGTGCGGCCGCTGCGCAGACGTCCGCGATAGACCAGATACCGCCGTCCGTTGTCTTCATAAACCCGGCGCGTTTCTACATCCAAGCCCAGCAGGTAATTGAAGGTCTCGGGCAAGTCCACCGGATGCTCGCGGGTTTCGCCGTCGCGGTACAGGTGGAGTTTGTAGGAGAAGGGCGTTTGCAGTTTCTCCACATCCAGCAGGGTTTCGCTCCTGCGGGTTTCCCACCGGAGCATGTAGCGGAGCAGGTAGTCGTCTTTGAAGAGTTCCAGCGCCTTTGCGCCGCTCTCCTCGTCGAAGGCGATGTTGTTGAGGGCGTCCTCGTACGACTCCAGGCGGATGACCTTGACGATGCGCGGGGAGCGTTCGGCCTCTTCCGCCGTGGCCGTGCGCTTGGGTTTGCCGTCCTTCCACTCCGGCGAGAAGGTGACCTTCTTGATGCGCGGCAGGAGCACGGTGTCGAAGTAGTGCGCCATCTCTACCAGGATGAACTTACGCCGCCTGCCGTCCTCGCGGTTCAAGTTAATCACGGCGTGACCGGTGGTGCCGGAGCCGGCGAAGAAGTCGAGAACAGTTTGATTGATGTCATGAGTCCCAAGTTGCACGATTCTAGAGATTAGAGAAACTGGCTTCGGGTTAGTGAAAACTATGGAGTTAAATTGGTCTTGTAATAACCTTGTACCGTCTGCGGTCGTTTCTACATCATTCCACCAAGTGGTTGATACGCGACCGCGTTCCTCGGCCTCAATCAAGAATCGCTTACGTTGTGGACCGCCTTCACCTGTCTTACCAAACACGATGCGGCCTTCTCTAAGTAGCTTTTGGAACGTATCGTAATCGTTTTTCCAGCTACATCCTGGGTTGGGACGATAAACCCGACCAGTGTTCGGATTAACAATTTCGTATTGTTGGTTGGGACGTATCCCTCCCACTTGGAAAGGGTCAGCTTTCCATGGTCCTCTGGGATCGTTATCGGGGTTTTCGAAGCCCTCGAGTGGATCTGGTAGACGAAAGTGGTGGCGATTACGAGTAAAATATGAAATTTGGCGAGCGTATACCAAGTTATGGGTGTGTCCCACAGAAATCAACGCTGTGTTTGTTACAGTCTTAGTAGAGTTCCATTCAATGTTGCCAACAAAATTTACCCGGCCAAACACTCGGTCAAGCAAGTATTTGAGTGAAGAAATTTCATGATCACTGATCGAAGAAAAGAAAACACCACTCTCTGAAAACAGGTTTATCAATAAGCCCAGTCTGTCCGACATCATGCTTTGCCATGAAGCATACTGGTATCCATCCTTGTACAAGAAGTCGTCCTTTCCGGTGTTGAAGGGCGGATCAATATAGACACACTTCACCCGCTCGCGGTACTTTTCCAGGAGCAGGTTGAGCGCCTGCCAGTTTTCGGAGTGCACCAGCAGGCCATCGGTCATCTCGTCTAGGTTGTCGAAGGAAGCCAGCAGGCGGTCGGTGAAGTCCGGCGAGAAGTGGCGCGTATCCAGCGGCAGGGTGGGGTGGGCTTGCAGAAAGGTAATTGGATCATCCGGTTTCTTTTCCAAAAACCCCAATGCCCGCCACTCCTTCCACTGCGCGTCATTGGCGGCAATCTCCGGGTAAAAGGCTTGTGGGATGTTGCCGACGGTGATGACGTAGAAGGTCTCGGTGACGAACTTCTTCTTCTCCCAGAGCATCTTCTGGAAGTCCTCGATCTGCGCCAGAAAGTCAATGATGGCGTTTCCCACGCGCTTGATCAGGCGCAGTAGCTGAAACCAACCTTCGGCCAGATCTTCCCCGGCCGCCTCTATCTCCTCCAGGTTGAGCACTTCGTTTTTCAGGTAAAAGTCCAATTCGCGGGAGAGAAACCCCCTGAGATCTTTGTGGATGAAAAAGTCGCCAGTGTTGCGGCGGGTGTACCGACGCAGGTGGCGCTCCAAAAGAGACACGGGGGTGTCGTCCTCGTTCTTTCGACATTCCGCGCTGAGCGCAGTCAGGGCTTCGGTGTTTTTGACGCGCTTGGGAATTTCAGCAACGGCTTTGGCAATGATGGCCTCCTGCTGGTTCTTTTGCCCGTAGGCAATGTTCTCCTGTTCGGTGAGCGGGCGAAACTCAAAAGGAATGATCAGCGTTCGGGTTGGTTCTTCCCAAGTAATGTCCGAAAGCGCGGGCAGGAAGAAGCGTTTATCACCCTTGACGTTGTTCTGCTCCACATCGGCCTGCCGGAGTTTGAAGTGTATGGTCACGCCGTTGGGGGCTTTGTAGGTGTAATCGGTGAAGTACTCGCCGGTTTTGACGTAGTACTGGTCGTGATTGGCCCAGTAGAGATACACCTCCTCGCCGTTGTAGGGGATGGCGTAGCGTTCTTTCTTGGAGTAGCGGCGTTTGGAGATAAAGTCGCCGTCCTGCCAGTAGCGACTAAAGAAGGTGTAGAGGTGATTGTAAATGGCGGCTTCCAGCGCCTCGATGGGATGAGTATCCGCAGCTTTTGTTTGGGCTTCCAGGTACTCCTTGCCGGTTTTGGTCTCACGATACTTTTCGGCTAGGTTACCGTTTGCGTCCAGCGCATCTTCACCCAAGGCGTCCAGCACTTTTCGGCGGGCCTCCTCCAGAGCCTTGCGCGCCTGCTCTTGTTCGGCCAGCGCGCCGCTGCGCAATTCTTCGGCAACGGCTTTTGGCAGGTCTTCGGTGATAAAGCGCTCAATGACCTGCCGCTTGCGGTTCATAATGCGGTAGATGCCGAAATCCAGGTCGGCGCTGTCGAACTCAAACAATTCACGGAGCAGGCTTTGAAATTTTTGCAACGGCTCGCTCATCGGTTACTCCAAAATCAAAAAAATTTGATTAAGTCCTTACCTGTTAAGTATGATCGCCCGCGCAGTTGCGGTTCACTTGCGCGGGCGGCAAAAATTTGCTATGCTAGGTTTTGCCGCAACGCGCCTTCACCGCGTTGCCTTCTCAGCCTCGCCGCGGAGACCGGCGGGGCTGATTTGTCTTTGGGTATTAGTATAGCAAATTTTTTAACTTTCAGAGCCGTTTTGAGGTGGGAGAATCGCTCCTCGATACCAAAACTTACATCGTCGAGGAGGTAAATATGATTACAAACAAAACCCCCACTGTCAAAGAATTGGTTGACGTATTTTTGGAGTCACAAAAGGGTTTTATTTCAGATTCTACGCTGAGATGGTATGTCTTCTATCTGCGTCCCCTTGTGGCTCATCTTGGAGACAGAGAAACAAATTCTATAACTACAAGCGACCTTATCAATCTGTTTCATTTGATGAGAACAGATGATCGTGAGCCTTATACCCTTTTTAATTTTATTAGAGGATGGAAAAGGCTGTTTCGCTGGGCAGTTGATGAGGGATACATTGCTATGAATCCAGCAAAAAAATTGAGGCGTCCGCCTCTTCCCCAGAAATCCCCGGCAGGAATTCAAGCAGAGGATTTATCAAAAATGTTAGATGCGGCATCAAAAACAGGAACGCCAGAAAGAGACTTGGCGCTGGTTTTATTTGTAGCAGACACGGGTGTAAGATTAGGCGGTGTAGCCGGTCTCACCGTAGATCGCTTGGATATAAATAAGCGGCGTGCTATCGTGTTAGAAAAAGGGAGGGGAGGGCAAAAAGAGCGTGTGGTTTTCTTTTCTTCTCGCACTGCGATTGCCCTGGAGAACTGGTTAGAAAAGAGAGGGGAAACGGAAGATCAACGTGTCTTCTTGTTGAAGCCAAACGGAATTTACCAGTTGTTCAAACGATTGGCTCGCAAATCAGAAATAACCGGAAAATGGAACCCACATTCCTTTCGCCATGCCTATGCCCGCAAATTACTTGCAGAGGGTGTCAGTATCGGTATAGTGAGTCATCTCATGGGACATTCTAATGTTCAGGTTACGATTGACTTCTACGGACGTTTTTCTCACGATGAACTTCAGGAAATCTACGATAAGATCATGAACTAACTGATTTCAGCAATCTGCCTCTTCCAGTAAAAGGAAGAGGCAGTCTTTTAAGCCATTGGTTCAGGGTTCGAATCCCTGCACGCTCACTTTTTATTTTAAAATCCCGAAAGAGGAAGCGATTGGTAAACTTGGTTCAGGGTCCCCATCGAGGGGATGCTATCCAGTCCTCGAACGCGTACTTAGAAAATCCACCATCGCTTTTTATACACACTGGGACGCTTAAGGTTGAGCAATTCGTTCACCCCCTGTTGGTCAAAGCGTTCGAACAAATCCTCAGAGCCCTTTTTGAGTTTCATCTCCATTTCATCTTTGTATAGTGGAATGACACTGAGGAAGAATACCGTTTTATTCTCAGCGATTTCCAGCGTCCAGAAATCCTGGGGTGATAAAACTGGCAGGCCTAGAATGATGCCTGAAAATTTTGTGTTGCGCGCAAATGGACGTGCAGGTTCCCCATTGGCGATGGTATGACCAAACCAGAGCCAGGTATTGTACTCATGGGGAAATGTGGCAAGGGTTTTCAACTGCCGGATGGGCCAGTAGAAGGTTTCATCCTGCAGTGCTTCATCGGTAAGAAGCCAGTAGGAAGGCAAGCAAATCATTAATTCGGCATACTGGAATTTCTCTGCACCTGGCGGGGCTTTCATCGGGCGCTGGCTCATCCCGCTGGTTACCAGAGTAAAGAAGTTTCGTTCAGGGGTGGGATTTACCAGGAAAATGTCCAGATGCACAAGATCGGAGATGATCTCGTGGTAAACCATGTCAACTTTGCCGATGAAACGCTCAACGTGCTGCTGGATCTTTTCCATATCGGGGTAATCCACTACCCTCTCAGCCGGTTTTGAGCGTGGTTCATAGCGGTAAATGGGCGTACCGGAAGGCGTGCTTTCTATTTTCCTGGCAGGTGCAGAATTGTCGTCCATCGTTTTACTCTGTTTTCTTTTTTGAAAAGACCCACACCAGCACACCGCCCGCTACAGCCAGTGCCAGAAACACCCATAACCACGGCGCTGAGGACATACCTGATTCTGTCCCTTCCGGGGTCGGGGTTACCTCTACCACCGTGGGCGTGGGACTGGGCGTAGCCGTCGGTGGAACGGGTGTAGCGGTGGGCGGCAGGGTAGGGCTGGGGGTGAAGGTCGGTGTCACGGGTGGAGTGACCTGCAACAGGATGCGGTCTCCGGGATGGATGATGGACATGGCGTTCAACCCGTTCCATGCCATCAGGTCGTTCAGGCTCACCTCGTACAGTTTGGCAATCCACGCCAGCGTTTCCCCACTCTGAACGGTGTGATAGTATTTGCCATCGGCGGCGGGGGTAAGTTTTTCGATAGGCGTCAGCGGACGCGGGGTTGGGCTGGGAGTGATGTTCCCCGGATAGATAATGAGTTTCTGTCCAATTTGCAGGGGCCAGTCTGCCTGGATGCCGTTGTACGCCAGCAGGGCGTCCACAGTGGTTCCGTATGCCTCGGCAATGCGGATAAGTGTCTGGTACGCCTTAACTTCATGGACGATTCTTCCGTCAGCATCCGGGGTGGCTTTCTGAATCATCCATGCCGGGGTGGGGGTGGCGTATCCAGCGGTATTGCTGCTGGGGATGAACAATTTTTGCCCTACTTGCAGGGGGACATTGCGGGAGAGGTTGTTCCAGATTTCCAGATCCTTGATGGTGACTTTGTACGCTACGGCAATTGCCCACAGCGATTGCCCGCTTTGGACAACATGGAAGATTTTACCGTCCGCGTCTGGCGTTGCGACTTTAACCGGTACGATGATTTGCGGCACGCCAGGATTGACCGGCGTTTCGCCGGGCTTGGGGGTGTAGTTGGCGGGTGGGCGGTACTCTCCACAGGATTTCCCCGCTACGTATGCCGCTTGAAGGACATAGTAGGTCATGCCATTTGCCGCTCTGGCAACTCCCGCGCCAACATGACAGTAAGCCGGGTTGACGGCTGGAATCATGTGGTCAGGGTCTGCCCATGCCAGCATGATTTCGTCAATGGTGAAGGTACTGCCAACGGCAAAATTCTCAGTCGCAAACACCTTAGCTCCACCGCCGTACCCTGCCGACTGCAGGCGCCCGGAGACGTTGCCAATATGCCACGACATTTGATTTGCCGCCATAATTTCAGCCGTGGACTGCGCCACAGCGTTGATGATGGGGTCTTCTATCAAAGGGGATAAGCCGTTTGACACCCGCAGGGTGTTCATAGCGAGAATCAGGTCGTAGGCAGTGACCTCGCTTGAGGGCGCGTTGAGCTTTACCTCGTCTTCTGCCTGTGCAGGTGATACAGAGGACAATAAAATTGCCAGAAGGCTGATGAAAAGTATCCAACGGGTCCAGGTTTTCACGCGGTAATTATAACGGGAAAGTTAAGGCGTTTTTGCGATTAATCATCGTAGTAAATTGCCATGTTGCCCAGCACTTTCCAGGAATTCTCAAACACTTCGATGGGAACATCGTAAAAAGCCCCATTGCTGATGTAGCGCAAGTGGGTTTTGCTGTAACCGGTTACCAGAATGACATGCTCATACGCTGCTACAATGACCATGTTGCCTTCTTTGTCGGTGTACTCATACGGTATACCCCCTTCGACGTTGCCGATGACCCAGACAATCACTGGTTGATCGTTTGCCAGTTCGGCTTTTATTTCTTCTACAGACCAGCCTTTAACTGCACGGGCGGGGAGACCGTACTGGTTGAGCAAATTTGCTACTGGTTGGGCATGTACCCCGTATCCATAGGGTGGAATCTGCCCCCAAGGGGCATTAACATCGCCCACAAAACCCTTTTCGGGGTTATCGGAGCGGGGAAGTTCAAACTGGAAGTTGTACTCTGAGATGGTCACGCCAAAATATGCCGCCCAGTCGGTAGCCACCGCCGCTTCGCAACTTAAAGAGAAGTACTGTGGATGTCCTGAAATATTACGAATAAAATGTTCCTCTGGAAATGAGGGTGGGGAAGGTTCGGTTGCTGTAGCGGTGGGTGTGGGAGTAGGTGGGATGGGAGTGGCTGTTGGCGGAACAGGTTGAAACGGAGTGGGAGTGGAAGTGGGGATTGGCGTGGGGGTGAATGGTGAAATTTTTCCCATTAGTGCAAATCCCACACCACTTCGCTCTACTTGCTGTACGCCCAATGATTGGTTGATGTTTGCAGAAAGCTCTGTGGCAGGCTTTCGAGTAGTAAATTCCACGCCTGTACAGGTGGAAAGCAAAAGAAAAACGAAAAGGGATAGGACAAGATGAATGCGGGCAGGTTTTGGCATATCGTTCGATGACAGAGGGTAATAAGTTGACCTTTTCATTGTACTGGATTTGACCCATTGAGTGAGAAATTTTTCATTGACATTTCCATATTTATTGGTTAAGATACTGCCCATGATGAATATTCGTTTTGCACTGCATCATCATACCAACCTCCACGAACTTTGGGGCGGAGGTCGGTAGCGCTTATCTGTTATACCCGTGAATGCATACCCCCGGTCCGCCGGGGGTATTTTATTTTTGAAGAAAGGGACTCAAGAAGCGGATTCTATGAACATGGTACAACCTTTGCAAAATTTGGTGCGGCTTTCATTACCTTCCAAAGGCAGGCTGGCTGAGGATGCCCTGGCTTTTCTGCAGGCGTGTGGTTTGAGCGTGTACAAACCAAATCCCCGCCAGTATGAGGCTACCATCCCAAGCCTGCCCGGGTTGACAGTGCTTTTCCAGCGCCCTGCAGATATTGTCGTCAGTGTGCGCGATGGCAGTGTGGATTTTGGCATTACCGGTATAGACGTCATCGAAGAGCGACGCGGAGAAAACGGCAGTCTCATGGTACTTCATGAATCCCTGGGATTTGGGGCTTGCGCACTTTGCCTTGCCGTTCCGGAAATCTGGAACGGTGTGGACAGCGTTGCCCGA
The DNA here is from genome assembly GCF_000199675.1 of Anaerolinea thermophila UNI-1. Classification (GTDB taxonomy): domain Bacteria; phylum Chloroflexota; class Anaerolineae; order Anaerolineales; family Anaerolineaceae; genus Anaerolinea; species Anaerolinea thermophila. Next base: position 2,619,565 of record NC_014960.1, on the reverse strand, counting down.
CTGCGCCAGTATGTGGAAGAATTGGGGCGTCCCTTGCGGGTAGCGACCAAATATCCTGTGCTAACCGGTCGCTTCCTGCGCAATGCGGGTATACCTCACGTGCTAATCTCTGCGGAAGGCACGCTGGAAACTGCTCCTGCCATTGGATATGCAGACATCATTTCCGACCTGGTTTCTTCAGGTCAAACCTTAAGGGATAACCGTCTTCGTCCGCTTACTGATGGAGTGATTCAACCCTCGCAGGCGGCTCTGATTGCCAATCGCGCTTCTTTGCAACGCTCTCCTGAGGCTTTGCAAATTGCTCGTCAACTGCTGGAATACATCGAAGCCTACCTGCGCGCCCGCGATGAAGTAGCCATTTTTGCCAATATGCGGGGCACTTCTCCGGAAGAACTTGCCACCCGCATTTTCACTCAGCCCACCATTGCCGGTTTGCAGGGACCAACCATTTCCCGGGTGATTGTGCGCTCAGGTGACCCCAACTGGTATGCGGTTAATGTAATTGTGCCGCGTTCGCGTTTGTTCCAGGCTATCAGCGAATTACGAGCCGTTGGGGGGAGTGGGGTCGTTGTGGTGCCGGTGAATTACATTTTTGAGGAAGAACCCCCCCGATATACTGCCATGCTGAAAGCCCTGGCAGAAGGATAAGGAGGAATCCATGTTACGAAAATTTTCCGTTGACGAAGCCCGAAATGCCATTCTCAAGCGTATTCCCCTGGATGAGGCGGAAGTTTCTCCCCTCATTCTGGACCGCATTACTGCACTGTTTGGCGAGCCGCTTTCTCCTGAACAAGCCGTGATGCGGATTTTACGCGACGTGCGCCGGCGCGGTGATGCCGCTCTGCAGGAATGGACACAACGATTGGATGGTGTTTCCCTGACAAATTTCCGTGTGCCCAAAGAGGAAATTCGATCTGCTCTGCAAACCCTGAGTGATGTTCAGTTGAACGCTCTGCGCCTTGCCGCCGAACGCATTCGCCGCTTTCATCTGGCGCAACCCCTGACTTCGTGGCTGACCCAGTCCATGGGAGGTACGCTGGGGCAACTGGTGCGCCCCATTCGTCGGGTTGGCGTTTATGTGCCGGCGGGTAGCGCACCGCTTCCTTCATCAGTATTGATGTCGGTCATCCCGGCGCAGGTTGCCGGTGTGCCGGAAATTGTCGTGGTGGCTCCGCCCATGCGCAGTACTGGGAAGGTAGATCCCGTAATCCTGGCGGCATGTGCCCTGTGCGGCGTGGACGAGGTATATGCCCTGGGTGGGGCACAAGCCATTGCCGCGCTGGCATATGGCACTGAAAGCCTTCCTGCGGTGGATAAAATTTTCGGTCCCGGCAACCTGTTTGTTACGTTAGCCAAAAAGCAAGTCTTCGGTACGGTGGGCATTGATGGATTGGCAGGACCAACTGAAACGGTTGTCATTGCCGACGACTCTGCTAATCCCGAATGGGTGGCGGCAGACCTGCTGGCGCAGGCGGAACACGATCCGCTGGCTTCGGCGATTTTGCTCACTCCCTCAGAGCCCTTGATTGCGCAGGTGCAGGAAGCCGTAAGTTGTCAACTTCAGGAACGTCAGCGGGCAGAGATCATTCGTCAATCGCTGGAGGTTCGCAGTGGGGCAGTGTTGACGGCAGACCTGGACGAGGCTGTGGCGCTTGCTAACGAGTACGCACCGGAACACCTGTGTCTTTCGGTAACCCAGCCCTGGGCGCTGGTTCCTGAAATCACTGCGGCGGGTGGAATTTTCCTCGGTGAGCACAGTTTTGAAGTTCTTGGAGATTACGTGGCAGGTCCCAGCCATGTCATGCCCACGTGCAGGACTGCCCGCTTTGCTTCACCCTTGAATGTCTGGGACTTTGTTCACCTGATACATCTGGTGGCGCTGGATGAAGCCACCACGAAAAAGATTGCCCCGGCGGCGGCGATTATTGCCGAGCGTGAAGGACTGGATGCTCATGCTTTTTCAGCGAGGTTGCGATGTTAAGCCCATCTCCACGCTTCAACGATTTTCCGCCCTACACCCCGATTGAACCGTTTGAAGTGCTTTCTGCGCGCATGGGGATTCCCATGGAGCGCATCGTCAAACTGGATGCGAACGAAAATCCCTATGGGCCATCTCCGAAGGTGAGCAAAGTCCTGGCGTCTTTGCCGTTTGTCCACATCTATCCGGATCCCGAAAGCCGTGCCTTGCGGGAAAGACTGGCAGAATTTACCGGCGTGCCCGTGGAAAACCTGATGGCTGGGGCGGGTGCAGATGAATTGATTGATTTGATTCTGCGGGTTATGCTTGAACCCGGCGATTGCGTTTTGAACTTCCCGCCGACTTTTGGAATGTATGCCTTTGATACTCGCTTGAACGCCGGTCAGGTGGTGGAAATCCCCCGCCGCGCAGATTTTTCCCTCGACCTTGAGCGCGTGCTGGATGCCGTGCGCCGTTATCGCCCCAAGGTCATTTTTTTGACCGCACCGAACAATCCCGATGGGCAATTGCCTCTTCCGGAAGAAGTAGAAGCCCTGCTGTCAACCGATGCTCTGGTGGTAATGGACGAAGCCTATGTTGAGTTTACCAGCGCTGGAGGTAGGTTGGGGGAACGTTTGAGCCGTATTCGGCAGGTGCTGGAGCGCGATAATCTGGTGGTGTTGCGCACCTTCAGCAAGTGGGCTGGGTTGGCAGGGTTGCGGGTGGGCTATGGGGCGTTTCCTGGTTGGCTCTTGTCTGTCCTGTGGAAGGCCAAACAGCCTTACAACGTAAACGTTGCCGCTAATGCCGCGGCGCTGGCATCTTTACAGGATTTGGAAGGCTTGGCGCAAAACGTGGAAAAGATTCGGCAGCAACGTCAGGAACTTTTTGAGCAGTTGTGTGCTGTTTCTTTCCTGAAACCTATTCCATCGGAAGCCAATTTCATTCTTTGCAAGGTGGAAGGAAAAGAGGCGAGGGCCGTGAAGCAAGCCCTGATGCAAGAAGGTATTTTCATCCGCTACTATGACACGCCGCTTTTGCGTAATTATATTCGTATATCCGTAGGGCGCCCACAGGATCATCAAGCCCTGATGGACGCACTGCGTAACTTGGAACGGGAGGCTTAACATGAAAGCAGGTGTTGTTGTGTTCGAGGGTTTTTCCAGTCTGGATTTTTACATGGTGGTTGAGCCATTGCTTTCCCCCAAAAAAATCTATCTGGAAAGGCTGGATATCTGTGCCCGGGTGGGCGAGGTGTACGATTCCAGCGATTTGCATGTGTTTGCCACCCGGCTCGCACCGGATTTATCCGGCTATGACTGGTTGATTATCCCGGGCGGTGAGGGAGTCTGGAAGTTGCTCGACAATCCGGCGTTTCTAGACTGGTTGAGCACCGCCGCCGATGCCGGGCATCTGGTGGCTTTGCGGGAAGGCATTTTGCTGGCGTCGGCAGCGGGCTTGTTGAAGGGCAGGACGGTAGCCTCTCTGCCTGAGTGGGAGGAGCGTCTCCGTCAAGATGGAGCCGTTCCTGTACGCCAACCCAGTGTGATGGATTCCCATTACCTCACGGCGGTAGATCGCAGGTCAGTGCTTGCCCTTGGTGAAGCCATTGCCGCGGCAATTGCCTTGAATCAACCGCTTCAATCCATTCAGGGAGGATCAGGAGAGACGGTTTATTCCTCCCGAGAAGTGGCAGTGGAGCGCAATACCGGCGAGACCCAGGTGAAGGTGCGTCTCAATCTGGATGGGAGCGGGGTGTGCCAGATTCAGACTGGCTTGGGATTCCTTGACCACATGCTGGAACAGGTGGCGGTGCATGGCTTGTTTGATTTATGGTTGCAAGCCAGTGGAGATTTGCACATTGATCCCCATCACACAGTGGAGGATGTGGCTCTCACGCTGGGCATGGCGTTTCAGCAAGTCCTGGGGGATCGCAAGGGCATTGTGCGTATGGCGTCATTCACTGTTCCGATGGATGAAAGCCTGGCGATGGTGGCGCTCGATTTCTCCGGCAGACCTTTTTGCGTGTTCGATGCCCTCTGGAATGCTCCAGAAGTTGGGGGTATTCCGGTGACCTTGATGGAGCATTTTTTCCAGAGTTTTGCCCAAACGGCTCGCTGTACCCTGCATGCGCGGGTGTTGTATGGCAGGGATGATCATCACAGAGCCGAGGCACTCTTCAAAGCCCTGGGGCGGGCACTGGCTCAGGCGGCGCAGGTAGATGCCCGCCGTCAGGGCAAAGTGCCTTCCAGCAAAGGGGTGCTGGTGTGACTCGTGGAGGGGGTATGTCTGAGGTCGTCCTGATTGATGCTGGTACGGGGAATCTGCGCTCTGTAGCCAATGCCTTGCTTCGTTTGAACGTTTCCCTGCGGGTGACACACGAGCCATCTGATTTGAGAGGACAGCGAGCGGTCCTGCCCGGAGTAGGGGCGTTTTCTGCGTTCATGGATGGCTTGTCTCAACGCGGCTGGCTGGAGGTGCTGAACAAACATGTAGAACGTGGTTACCCTTTGCTGGGCATTTGTGTGGGCATGCAAGCCCTGTTTCAATGGAGCGAAGAAGGTGGTCAAATTGCCGGGTTGGGATTCCTGCCCGGGCGAGTAGTACGATTCCCTCAAGTACCAGGCATGAAAGTTCCTCATACCGGCTGGAATCAACTGCATTTTTGCCGTTCTTCTCCGCTCTTTCGAAACCTCGATGACGGCGAATACGTGTACTTTAACCATTCCTATTACTGCCTGCCGGAGTGGGGTGAAGACTGCATTGCTCAAACCGATTACGGTTTGACTTTTTGCAGCGCCGTTCAACGGGAATTTCTCCTGGGCGTTCAATTTCACCCGGAGAAAAGCCAGATGGTTGGAAGAAAAATTCTGGAGAATTTTTTGAACCTATGAACACATTTACAGTTTTCCCAGCCATTGATTTGCGCGCCGGGCAGGTGGTGCGCTTGCAGGAAGGCGATCCTTCCCGCCAGACCGTCTTCAGCCATGACCCTGCCGAAGTGGCTTACCGTTTTCTCAGTCAGGGGGCTCGCTGGCTTCATGTGGTCAATCTGGATGGCGCGTTTGGAGAGGAAAAATCTGCGGGCTTAAACCTGCGCGCCATTGAACAAATGCTGGAGATTACTCCGGAATTCTCGGCGTCCCTCCAGGTGGGCGGGGGAGTGCGCTCACTCAAAGCCGTGGCAGATTTGCTTGTTCGCGGGGTGCGCAGGTTGGTGGTGGGAACCATGGCTATCGAACATCCGGAATTGCTGAAACAAGCCGTTCAGAAATGGGGCGAAGAGCGTATCGCCGTGAGCCTGGATGTGCGCAATGGCATGGTGTACGTGCGCGGCTGGCAGGAAAGCGGTGGAATCTTGCTGGAAGATGCCGCGCGATTCATTCAATCTTGTGGTGTGCGCTGGGTGGTATTTACCGATATTTCCCGCGATGGCATGCAGACGGGGCTGGCGTTGGATGAAGCCAGCGCGCTGGCGGAAAAATTCGGCTTCCAGGTGATTGCCTCTGGCGGGGCGCGCAGTCTTGCAGAGGTACGTCAGGCGCGTGAGCAGGGACTGGCAGGCGTCATCCTTGGGCGGGCACTGTATGAAGGAAAAATTCTGCTGGAAGAGGCTTTGCGGGAGGAAGCATGTTAGCCAAACGCATCATCCCCTGTATGGATATTGCCAACGGACGTATTGTCAAGGGCGTCAATTTTGTCAATTTGCGCGATGCTGGCGATCCGGTGGAGCAGGCGCAGATTTACGATCAGGCGGGTGCAGATGAACTGGCGTTTTTGGACATCTCTGCCACGCAGGAAGGGAGGGAGACTGTCCTGGAGATGGTGCGCCGGGTAGCGGATGTGGTCTTTTTGCCGTTCACAGTAGGTGGGGGGATTCGCACGGTCGAAGATGTGCGCCGAATTCTTCTGGCGGGGGCCGATAAAGTGAGCATCAACTCTGCGGCGGTGCGCAATCCCGACCTGCTCAGTGAATGCGCCGAACGCTTTGGCAGTCAATGCGTTGTCCTGGCGGTGGATGCCCGGCGGGTGAACCCGCTGGAGGGCTCCCCCCGTTGGGAGGTGGTCATCCACGGCGGGCGTATACCTACTGGCAGGGATGTGCTGGAGTGGGTGGTGGAAGGGGTGCAACGCGGTGCGGGTGAAATCCTCCTGACCAGCATGGACGCCGATGGCACACTGCGGGGTTTTGACCTGGAACTCACCCGGGCGGTGGCAGAAGCCGTCTCCGTGCCGGTGATTGCTTCTGGTGGGGCAGGGGCGGTGGAGCATTTTGCGCAAGTGCTGACTGCGGGAAAAGCCGATGCCGCGCTGGCGGCTTCGCTCTTCCATGAGGGTAGATTGCGCATTCCCGACTTGAAGCAAGCCTTGTGGGAGCAGGGGATTCCCGTGCGGAGGGGGCCGGCATGAGAGAGATTCGTTTCGATGAACATGGCTTGATCCCGGCTATTGTACAGGATGCCCGCACCGGTCAGGTGTTGACCCTGGCATACATGAATCGCGAATCTTTGCAGAAAACGCTGGAATTGGGGGAAACGGTTTTCTGGTCGCGCAGTCGTCAGCAATTCTGGCACAAAGGTGAGACTTCCGGAAATACCCAGCGGGTGGTAAAGATCATGCTGGATTGCGATGGCGATGCTCTGCTGGTACAGGTCATCCCTGCTGGGCCTGCCTGTCATACCGGTGCAGTTTCATGCTTTTTTGAAGAATTGGAGGGAGAATGAACGTTCGGGAACTTTATGCCATTATTTGTGAGCGGCGAGATCACCCCCTGCCCGACTCTTATACGGCAAAGTTGCTCGCACAGGGCGAGGATGAAATTCTCAAGAAAATTGGGGAAGAAGCCGTGGAAGTGATTCTGGCGGGTAAAGCACAGGGCGATCAAAGATTGATTGAGGAAATTGCTGACTTGACCTATCACACGCTGGTCTTGCTGGCAAGCCGTGGGTTGACTCCGGAGCAAATTGCTGACGAACTGGAGAAACGTCACCGCAAACCGCGTGGGTGAAAACCGCATTGGACAAGAAAACACCCCACCGTGCCGTGTGCTGCGAAGTTTTGAACCTGCTTTCGCAGGTGGGAGCCGCCCCGGTGGCTCTGCCTTGGCCTAAGCCTATCGCATCGCGCCCGTGAGATTGGCTCCCTTTTTATAGGTGTTGGCTCAAAACCGGTTTTGCGGCATCACGAGCACAGCAGGGCTAATGTAAAGATACCACAATTTAACAGGTTTGGGTAGGTAAAGTTAAGAGAGTCAAGTTACTCCGAGCGAATCTCACCCCGCAGATGGGCTAATTGCAATTCCAGTTCTTCGCGACGTTTCTGCGCTGCCTCTTCAACTTCGCGCTTCATTTCCTCGACGTATTCGCGGGCTTCCTCGCGAAGTTGTCGCCCCGAGGTTGGGGCTAACAGCAAACCCAGCGCTGCCCCCATCACTGCGCCGGTCAAAAACCCTAAGAGAAGATTGACTGCACGGGACATACAAACCACCTCCTGTTTTTATTTTACCAGATGCAATCGTCGGAAGAGTAGCGGGGCAAAAACCGACACCCAACTACCAATCAGGGCGTAACGCAGATATCGAAGCATGTAACTGATGGCATTGGCATTGTCGGGAAAGAGTTTTCCCAACCCGTACCACAATATCATCACCCCGGCAATTCCCAGCAGATATCGCAGGATGCGTTGTTCCCGGCTGCCACCGGTAGGAAGTCCGTACCTGCGGTCGAGCCATACAGCACCCAGCCCAAACCCGAACAAAATGCCACCAAGCGTAAACCCGCCTTCAATGTTTCTTGGATCAATTGGGGTGTTGGGGGTTTGTTTTGCCGCCAGGCTTACCCATGCGGTTGGAATGTTCCAGTCTCCAAACAGAACATTGCTCAGGCTAAACCCGGCAATGATCAGCAGGGAAGCCAGGAAAATCACCATTCCAAGGTTGCGTATGGACTGTCGCTTTGCCCATTCGAGGATTCCCGGTTCAAGCCGAACGAACAGCCATACCAGCACCGCACCGATTGCCCACCCGACCAGCACATCCCCGGCAAAGTGCATGCCCAGGTAGATGCGCGAGATACCGATCAGCAGGATAATGGCAAGGCTCAACCAGCGGAACCAGCGCCACTGCACCTGTGTGGATGCCAGCCCCCATAATGCCGCCGCGTTTTGGGCGTGTCCAGAGGGCATGCCAAAAGACGTTTCGCTGGAAAGGGCTTTTACCTCTGCACTGACCCAGTATGGGCGCGGTGCATGGAACGCCAGTTTGGCTATTCCGTTCACCCAGTTGGTCAGCACCAGCATCCAACCCAGCCGGATTCCCAGTCTGGGTTCAATGCACCAGTACACTGCAGGCATCACCATGAGGAAAAATTCTTCGGTTCCAAGAAAAGAGAAAAACTGCATGATGGGTGCCAGCCACATGCCTAACGATTGAAAGAACAGGTTGATGGGAATTTGCAGATTTTCCATCCTGTGTCATTCCTTGTAGAGATTTCGCAAATGGTTGACGGAAGCGTTTACCGTATTGTACACTGAGATTATGAAAGACACGAAAGAACGCATGTGGGATTTCTCCGCGGGGTTATTGTTCTGGCTGGCGCTCTTCTTTGCCGCGGTTCGGGTACAAACCACGAATTGGACGGTCAACTTAGGACTGATTCAGGTTGAAGTGTTCCTTTCTGTTATCATCGGCTTAGCCTTGGGGGCAAGCCGTTTTTATCCACGTTTGGCTACCTTCATGGGGTTTCTGTATACGATGACCCTGCTCCCCTGGACTCTGGCAAGTCTTCTGCGCGGAGAAACCTGGCTCGAGCGCGTGCTGCTCATGGTTTCTCGATTGCAAAGTGCTGCCGAAGCCATTGCTCTGAATCAGCCGGTGCGCGATCCTTTCTTTTTCCTGGGATTAATGTGCCTCATCTTCTGGCTGGCAGGGATAATCGGCGGGTATCAACTGGCGCGTTATGGGCGTCCATGGTGGGGATTGGGCATGGCTGGAATCATGGTGCTGATTGTGGATTATTCCTTCGAAATGTATGCCGCGCCTGACACCGGCTCAGCCTTCAGTTTCCTGTATTTCCTGGTGGCGTTGATTTTGGCTGGGCGGGTATTTTATCTCAATGCTCATGCCGAATGGAAACAACGCGGGGAGATGGTAGAAGGAGAGGTGGGCTTTGATATCAGCCGGGGAGCGGCACTGGTAGCGTTGGTTCTGGTGTTGATGGGCTGGTACAGTCCGACGCTGGTCAACTCTTTCATCCCCGGCACCCGAGAGCAGCGCGAACTTTCTCAGCGCTTCAGCCGTTTCCGGGAGCGTATTTCCAACGCAGTGTTCTCGCTGAACAGTCCTGCGCCGGTATATGTGGAAAGTCTGGGTGAAACCCTGGCGTTGGGACAGGGCTCTGAGTTAAGTGACGATGAGGTTCTGCGCATCAAAACCGAGCGCGGCAGGCTGGCAGGTGGACGCTTTTACTGGGCAGGGCGCATTTACGACGCTTACCTGGACGGTCAATGGGTGACTACGGATGTCACTGCTCAGGGTTTTGGTGCCGGGTATGCTCTGGCGCAGTATGACTGGCAGGGGCGTACCGAGATAGGGGTAGACATTACCAATCGCATTTCCCTTTTGCGGACGCTGTACTTTCCTGGCGCGCCGATTTCCATTAACCGGGTGGTCACAGCCATGGTGGGGCCTGACGGTGCAGAGGGACCCGATATCACTGCCTTGATTCTCAGTCCACCCCTCGGCGCCGGGGAGTCATACTCCCTGCGGGTGTCTGTTCCGGTGCCCACGCAGTTGCAATTGCAAGCCTCAGCCAGCCTTCCCTATCCTGATTGGGTGGAGCAACGTTATCTGCAACTGCCACCCGATTTCTCACCGCGTATCCGCCAACTGGCAGAGCAGATTACCGCCGAAGCAAATACCCCCTTTGAAAAAGCGGATGCCATTACCCGCTGGTTGCGCACCAGTATAAACTATCAAACCATGATTCCTCCCATTCCTGAAGGCGAAGACCCTATGGAATGGTTTCTGTTTGAATATCGGGCGGGATTCTGCAACTACTATGCTACCGCCGAGGTGTTGATGTTGCGCGCCGTGGGAGTACCAGCGCGTATGGTGGTGGGCTATGCCGAGGGAACGTACCTGCGCGATGAAGAAGTCTTCTCGGTGATTGGCAAGGATTATCACGCCTGGCCTGAAGTGTATTTCCCCGGCATTGGCTGGGTGCCTTTTGAGCCAACCGCGTCTCAACCGGAGTTGCGTTTCTCACTGGGAGAAGGTGATTCCTCTGTGGGGGGAGTCATCATCCCGCCAACACCGGTTATCCCCAGTGGTGCCGGACCCGTTGGCGAGGTAGAGCCGCCTGCTCCCATTGAAGAACCGCCTACCCCGGCAGAGGCGGCGGGACGCGGGTTGAGCGTTTTGCTGGGTGTGTCGGCGGCAACGGCGCTTGTCTTTGGTTTGCGCCGCTGGAAGAAGACGGTGCTTAGAGAGACGCCCTTCCCAGTCTGGTTAGAACAGGTCATCGAAAAGCGCGGACTCCAGATTCCTGCGTGGCTTAAACACTGGTCACAGCGTGCCATTCGTACACCCATGGAGCGTTTGTTCGCCGTAGTTCCTGAATTGTTGTGGGTTTGGGGTGTTCCTCCTCGTATGGACCTCACCCCTGCAGAGCAGGTAGCAAACTTAAAACGGGTCTTGCCGGAACTGGCGGGGGAGGCTCAAACCCTTTTGGAAGAGTATCAGCGTGCCATGTACAGCCAGCGGGGATATAATATACCTCGGGCTCGTCAAGCCGCCGCAACGTTGCGGTTAAAAGGCTATCAACGCTGGATAGCGCGGCTGATGGGAATTCGGTGAAGCGGAGAGGTCCCCTTGATCAGTTCTCTGACAACATCCACACTGGTATCGCTGGATGCGCAGTTAGCCGCGCTGATTGCCTTGTTTAATGAGGTGCATTCCTATCTTTCTGTGCATCGTCCTGCTTTCATCCCCGATCGCGTCTATCAGGCGGTGGGGGAGATGGCAAAGGAACTCCCTGAATTGCGCAAGCAGGTCAATGCCCTGGAAGGGGAATGGCGCAATCTGCGCGCTCTGGCGCAGGTGGGGCAGGTAGTAAATTCTTCGCTGGAACTGGATCAGGTTTTGCAGGTGGTGATGGATACGATCATTCGCCTGACCGGCGCAGAGCGAGGGTTCCTGATGATGCGCAATGCACGTTCGGGAGAACTGGAAGTCCTCATCGGGCGAAATTGGGAGCGTGAAAATCTTTCCAGGTCTGAGTTTGCCGTAAGCCGTACCATTATCAATCGGGTGGTCAAAGAAGGACAGCCGATTATCACCACCGATGCGCAGGAAGATCCCCGTTTTCATACCCAGGACAGTGTGGTTGCCCATAATTTACGCGCCATTCTCTGCGTGCCGCTTTGGGTGAAACAGGAACTGGTTGGCGTGATTTATGCCGACAACCGGGTGCGCAGTGGGGTGTTTACCCGCCGCCATCTTGAATTGCTTACCGGCTTTGCCAATCAAGCCGCTGTAGCCATCGAAAACGCCCGTTTATTTGCTTCGGTGCGCCAGACCTTGAAACAGGTGACTGAATTGAAAACACTGATGGACAACGTGCTGGCGTCCATTCCCAGCGGAGTGATTACCGTTGACCCTGATAAACGCATTTTGCTCTGCAACCGCGCCGCCGCCGAAATCCTGCGTCAGCCTATCTCCGCGCTGGTGGGGACGAATCTCTCTGCCATCCTGCCTGCGCTGGATGAGCACATGAATCAGGTTCTGCGCTTCGGGCATACGGTGATGGGGTTGGAGATGTCTCCCGACTTGAAAGAAAAAGGGCGGGTTGCCTTGCGCTTCAACCTGTCTCCTCTGCGCAATGAACAGAGGATCTTACAGGGTGTTGCCATTGTGGTGGAAGACCTTACTGAACAGCGTCGTCTCGAAGCCCAGCAACGTTTGTTTGAGCGCATGGTTTCCCCGGCAATCATCGAACAAATCGATACGGAAGAAATCAAACCTGGCGGGCAAAAACGGGAAATCACTACCCTGTTTGCCGACATTCGTGGCTTTACCAGTTATGGGGAAATGGTTTCGCCTGAAGAACTGGTTCAGGTGCTGAACCGTTACCTGGGACTGGCAGCGGAAATTATCCTTGCTGAAGGCGGGACGGTAGATAAATTCCTCGGCGATGCCGTCATGGCATGGTTTAATGCTCCCGTTCCTCAACCCGATCATACTCTGCGGGCAGTGCGGGCAGGGCTGCGACTGAAAGAAGCGGTAGAACGGCTCAATCAAGAAATACCCGTCGCGGCAAAACTTTCTTTTGGGGTGGGCATTCATACTGGCGAAGCCATTTTGGGACTTATTGGCACCGAAAAGCGCATGGATTACACCGCCATTGGCGATTGTGTCAATACCGCCCGCCGTATTCAGGAAAATGCCAGTGCCGGGCAGGTGCTTATCAGCCGCAGTGCTTATCAACGCATCGCCGATGCCGTAGAGGTCAGCGGTGTGTTCCCCATCCAGGCTTACGGCAAGCGCGAGCCGGTTGTGGTGGTAGAAGTGTTGAAACTGAAGTCGTGAGGGAAAGAATTTGAAAATTGATTTACATGTTCATTGCAGTGAGCGTTCCTCGTGCGCGGTGAGCAATGCCGAGAGCCAGATTCGCGCCGCCATTGAACACGGGCTGGATGCCATCGCCTTTACCGACCATTTTCGCCTGGTGCCTTCAGGTGAACTGGCTGCGTTTAACGAGCAATTTGCTCCATTTCGTGTTTACAGTGGAATTGAGATTACCGCGGATAAAGAGGACTGGCTCGTCTTTGGGGTTCAGGACCCCAGAATTGAACGCCGTTTGTGGACGTACCCGGATTTGTGGCACTTTGTGCGTGACCGCGGTGGGGTGATCATCCTGGCGCACCCCTTCCGCTGGGAACCGCTTATCCATGTGGATTTGGAAAAATATCCTCCCGATGGCGTGGAGTTCCGTTCGCACAACACTCCAGTGGAACGCCAGGAGGACATCATCCGCCTGGCTTGTCAGTATGGCTTGGGATTGTTTCAAAATTCCGACTCCCATCATGTACGCATGATGGGGCAGTACTATAACGAACTCCCCGGTTACCCGGATGGAGAGACCGCGCTTCTGGAAAGCCTGCGTGCCCTTAAGACCTTGACCCCCTGCGCTGAAAAACAACGGAGATGAGGGAGGTCCTCATCTCCGTCAAACTTAGAAGCGCAACGCCCAGATCAACCACAGGATAATCATGATCACCCCCATACCGGCGCGAATCAGCACTGCGCCGCCGCATCCTACTGCCATGCCGGTGGTGGTATCCAGCGCTTTGCGCCAGTCTCGCTGGCGGTAATACTCCAGCCCGAACAGCCCCAGCAGGGCAGCAATGACCCCGCCAAAGGGGGGCAAAAGGACACTGCCCACAATGCCCAGCACCAGGGCTACCAGGATAGTTGTCCACGGCGCGCCTTTCTGGCGGGCACTGGCACCCATGATGAAGTTGTCAATGACACTTCCGACCAGCATCAGCACAGTCATGGCGGCAAAGAAAACCCATCCTGCGGAGGAAAAGCCCTCAACGATGCCGAAAACCAGCGCAGCAACCCAGATAATTACCAGTCCGGGCAGGATAGGGATGATCAGCCCCAGTAACCCAAAGAGCATCACCGAGAGGATGATGGCATAAAACGAGTAGCGTAGCAGTTCCGTAAATTCCATAAGATTTATTCCGGGCGAATGACATCGACTCCACCCATCCATGGGCGGAGCACTTCCGGTACGACGATGGAGCCGTCGGCTTGCTGGTAGTTCTCCATCACTGCGATCAGGGTGCGTGGCAAGCCCAATCCCGAGCCGTTCAGGGTGTGCAGAAGACGCGGCTTTCCGCCGTCTTCCGGGCGGTATTTGATGCCCGCGCGGCGTGCCTGGAAGTCGGTATCGTTGGACACCGAAGAGACTTCCAGCCATTCGCCGCATCCAGGCGCCCAGACTTCCAGATCGTAGGTGATGGCTGCGCCAAAGCCCAGATCACCGGTGCATAACTGCACCACGCGGTAAGCCAGTCCCAGTTCAGCGCAGGTTTGCTCGGCATCTGCCAGCATTTTTTGCAATTCCTTCATCGAGTCTTCGGGTTTGCTGTAGATGTACATCTCCACTTTGTCAAATTGATGCCCGCGTTTGATGCCGCGCACATCGCGCCCGGCGCTCATCTTTTCGCGTCGGAAGCAGGGGGTGTAAGCCGTGTAGCGCAGGGGCAGTTGCTTTTCGTCCAGCACTTCACCCATGTGCAATCCCGTCAGGGGGACTTCAGCAGTAGGCACCATCCACAAGTCTTCTTCAATGTCGTGGTAGAGGTTGTCGCGGAATTTGGGCAGTTGTCCGGAAGCATACAGGGTATCGCCTTTGACCATGAAGGGCAGGTAGGCTTCGCGGTACCCCTGGCGGATGTGCAGATCGAGCATCCAGGCGATGAGCGCACGCTGCAGGCGCGCGCCGGCGCCGCTCAAGACGTAGAAGCGTGAACCGGTGATTTTTACCCCGCGTTCGAAGTCCAGAATGCCCAATTTGGGACCCAATTCCCAATGGGGCAAGGGGGTAAAATCGAACGTTTTGGGCGTACCGACAGTCTTGATGACCTGATTCTGGTGTTCGCTTTCTCCTACAGGAATTTCAGGCAGGGGAAGATTGGGAATCTGCGCCAGTGTGCTTTCCAGTTCCTCTTCAATTTTGCGCACGGCTTCATCCAGTGCGGTGATTTCATCGCCCACCTGGCGCATGGCTTCAATTTTTGCCTGTCGTTCTGCGGGGTCTTTAGTTTTGCCAATTTCTTTGGAAACAGCATTGCGTTCGGCTTTCAGGGCTTCCACGCGCGTCAGGTTAGCGCGCCGTTGCTGATCCAGTTCGATGACGCGGTCCACCACGCTGTCGTCCATTTGCCGGTGACGCAGGGCTTCGCGAACAACATCGGGGGTTTCTCGAAACAGGTTGATATCCAACATCAGCACCTCCACTCAAATTTGATGGTCGTAAATCAAACGCCCCCATCGCGATGCAGGACGAGGGGGGCGCTCGTGGTGCCACCTGCTTTTGCTGGAGAAAATCCAGCCTCTTTGTGCCGATAACGGGATGCGCCGGTCTTCTTACAGCCGTTCAGGCTCCTGCGAAGACAATCTGCCGCCAGAACTCCTGGCGACTGCCGGGGTGGAGAGTGTTTCCCTGCCTGCCGCATCGCACCTTCCGCGGCTCTCTGAGAAGTGGGCTTAACACGCTGTTCCTGGGCGGATCTTTGTATTGATTATATCACGACTGAAGGGGCTGATTTATAATTGCCTGCATGCTTGAAGTGCGGGAAATTTATAAACAATACGAAGGCAAACCGCTCCTTCAGGGGGTCAGTTTTACCCTTTCAGAAGGGGAAACGCTGGCACTGCTGGGACCTTCCGGCAGTGGGAAAAGCACGCTTCTGCGCATCATTGCCGGGCTGGAAGAATCTGAAAGCGGACAAATTCTCTGGAATGGGGAAGACCTGAGCGGTATCCCTGCTCACCGCCGTGAGTTTGGGCTGATGTTTCAGGATTATGCTTTATTTCCTCATTTGAATGTGTTTGAGAATGTCGCCTTTGGTTTGCGTATGGCGGGGTTACCGCGCGAAGAGATTCATCGGCGCACAGCCGAAGCCTTAAGCCTGGTGAATATGGAAGCCTTCAGCCGGCGCCGCGTGACCGATTTATCCGGCGGTGAACAACAGCGGGTAGCCCTGGCGCGCGCGTTGGCGCCGCGTCCGCGCCTGCTGATGCTGGATGAGCCTTTAGGGGCTCTGGATCGCACCTTACGCGAGGAATTGCTGGAAGATTTGCGCCATCTGTTGCATACCACCCGTATTCCTGCAATTTACGTCACCCATGACCAGGAAGAAGCCTTTGCCCTGGCAGACCGGCTGATTTTGCTTCATGAGGGCAAAATTGAGCAGGAAGGAACTCCGCAGGATGTGTACAGTCAGCCGGTGTCGTTGTGGGCGGCGCGTTTCCTCGGGCAGTCCAATGTACTGCCGGGGCGTGTGATTCAGTCAGATCCCTTGCTGGTGGAAACCCCTGAAGGCAGGCTGGGTGGTGTTTCTGCAGATGGACGTTTCCTGTCGCCGGGAGAGGCGGTGGCCGTGCTTTTGCAATGGGTGGGCGTGGAACTGCTGGCTCCAGACGATTCCAGAGCGCTTTTTTCGGCAGTGGTGGAAGATGTGACCTTTCGTGGGGATAGTTTTCGGGTGGAGTTGCTTACCCGGCACCACAGACGGTTGCTGTTCCATATAAGCCACTCGGTGCGTGTGGGTGAGCGAGTTGGGGTAACGCTTGAGCCGCAAGCCGTTCGGGTGTATCCAGAGAGTGAGGAGCAATGAGACAGGTGATTGTGCGAAAGTTAGAGCCTTCCGGCATGGAAAAATGGCGTTATCCCGCCGTGGTTTTAGAGGAAACAGAAGATGCAATTCTGGTCGAAGCTTACTTTGACCGTCCGGTGTGGAGGCTGAAGGACATCCTCTTGAACCCCGGTGACCGCTTTGTAGAGATTTACTTTCGTTACCGATGGTACAACATTTTCCAGATTCATGACGGCAAAAGTGAGGCCATCAAAGGGTGGTATTGCAATGTTTGTCTTCCGCCGGAAATCGTGGATGGCGAAATTCGTTACGTAGATCTGGCGCTGGATTTACTGGTCTACCCGAATGGGAGGCAACAGGTACTCGATGAAGACGAGTTTGCCGAATTGAACCTTTCTGAAGAGGTAAAAAAACAAGCCTCTCAGGCGCTGGAAGATCTCAAACAACTGGTTGACCCTCGCCGTGGCTTTCGCATAGAAAAACAGAGCAGGGGAAATCCCTCTGCTCTGTAAGTGGATGAAATTCACGCCTAAACGAGTCTGATGAACAGGAGGAGATTGGAAACTACCCCCTGTTCTTCCAGCATCCGGTACAGCCCCCAACCAATTAATCCTGTGGCGACACAGCAACAACACAGCACCACCAGTACTATCAGCACGATGACCCACCAGGCAAGCCCCTTCTTCTGGGGTGAAGGGGTGGGAATTGTGGAAGGTGCCTGTGTGGGCGGGGGTTCTGGGGGGGCAAAAGGCGCCTCGGGGGCTTTGGCTTCTTCAGGCGATGGCGCTGTGTAAGGCTCCGGGCTGGCATCCAGAGGTGGGGGTGTGAAGAGTTCAGGGGTTTCGGTTTCCCCGGTTTCAGGCTGAGAAGGCGGTTCTTCCGGCGTCAGAGCGTCAAGCGGTTTGGGTTCGTCGCTCATAGAGATCTCCTTCAGGTTCTGGTTTTTGGCACAGATGAGGTAGAGCGGATTTTGCGCAGCCACATCCACAGGATGGTGGTTGTTACCAATATTAGTATACATGCAATGAGCACAGGGACAACCACTGAGAGGATGGAGAGAATGGTGGAAATTACGTCCTCTGCCATGCTGACGGGAACGTTTGCCGTCCCGCCGCTCACGGCTGTTACTGCCGGGCGCAGTACCAGCGACTTGGCGGCGTGCACCCCTCCGGCAACCAGAATCCCGGCTGAGATAGCAAGCACAGGGTGAATTTCTTTTACCACGCTGGTGGAGGCGGCAAAGACAATGGCGCCGGCTGCCGGTCGGATGAAAGTTTGGATGGCGTCGTTGATATGGTTGACTGCGGGGATTTTATCGGCAAAGAACTCGATGACGGACAGCACGACCAGCAATCCAATCACCCACCAGGAAGTGAGAGCATCCCATGGCTCGTTCAGACGAATCCAGGGAGTGAATTTTGCCAGCAGGGCAACAATCAGCAAGGGGATATAGGCGTTCAATCCCGCGCTGGCAGAAAGCCCGAAAGCCGAAAAAATTTCCATCCGTCAACCTCTTATTCTGGAAACATGTACAACATGATTATACCTTTATTCCAGGGCAAGAAAGTCAAGGATGGAAAGTCTCTAAAAGAAAGGTGGTAGTTTCCACTGCGGCGAGAGCGAGGGCCTGACGCTTTGTTTTTCCAGTTCATGGAGAGGCGTTGCCAGCAATTGGCGAGCCACTTCGGCAATGCGCTCGGCAGATTTTCCTCCGTTTTGCAGGGGCAGCAGTTTCCTGAGGGTTTCTGTGTCCAGGTCGGAAATCACGGGTTTCCCCAGGGCTACAGCGGTAAAGATGGCAGACGTGTTTTGTGCAATCAACATGTCGCAATTGGCAATCATGTGATGCACATTCCCCTCCACATAAATTGGAGCGTCTGGAAAGAATTGGCGGATTTCGCGTGTGGCAGTGGGGATATTTTCGTTAGGATGCAGTTTAAAGATGACGGGTTTACCGTTGGTATGTGATTTGACCTTAAGTAAAAAGTTGAGACGATTGTGGTAGCGCATGGTCTCACGGGTAGCCGAGGTTGCTACCAGCACGTAGCCGCGCAGAGGAAAATCATTCTTGAGATAAGAAACCGCATTGTCAAAATTGGGAATGCCCGTGACCACAATTTTGGCAGGGTTGACCCCCTTGCGAATGAATACCTCACGGTAGCCGTTTGAAGCCACACAAAACCGGTGATATGCGTCAGAAAGTCCGGTAGCGGCGGTGTTGGCGAAGAAACGGGGCAACCTCAGCGCCCGGGTGAGGTGATACCGCCATCCTTCTGGCTCCAGCATGCCTTCCTGTACCAGAAGGATGCGTTTCCCACGAAGATTGCGCTGGATGATCAGGTCTGTTCCGGTGATAACCAAATCGTAATGTCGAGACTTGCCTCCAAAATCTACCGGCAGTTGATGGGTTTTGAGGTAGTTCTCGGTATCCCGGCGGTGGCGTCCTCCCAGAATGGTGAAGTTGGTTACTCCCAATTTGCTGAGCAACCCCAGAAATCCATCTGCGTAGAAGGGTGTGTAATATACATGGCACTCTTCCAGTTGCCGTCCAATCTGGTGCATGATGGTTGTCTGGTTGAGGGAGCCACAGATCAAAAGTACATTCGGTTTCATGGCACATCCCTGGAGAAGAATGATTTTATTGAGAGGTCATCACGCGGGATAAGCGTTCAAATCGCAGAGGTGCCTGTGGATGGGGATTGTGGGTCACCCAGCCTATTTTCCGTAAGAAGAAGTGGGGTAGATAGTCGCGCATTACATTCAAGCCGCTCAATCCATTGCCTTTGAATACCGCAGTGCTTCGCGTCTCCAGAGCATGACGCAGTTCCTGAGCGGTGTTTCCAGGAAAGTGGGTGGCGCCCTGTCCAATCATTCGCAGGATGTGGGCATCGCTGTTGCCCACCATTGCCAGTGGGAGGCTTTGGGCTTGTTTTTCCACCATGGGGTTCTGGCGGGTGTAAACCAGCCCGCCATTGAAAGCCTCCACCCCTACCAGAATGCGGCGCACATCAGGATCCTGAAGTGCCTCCTGGATGGTCTTGAAGTCAAGGCTTGACGTCCCGGGGGCGGTGGGATGTGCGGCAATACAAATTCCGCCCTGTTCGCCCACGCGCAGGACGGTCTCTTTCAGCGAAAGGTGAGGCGGAATGGGTTTTTCAATAAACAATGCCAGTACATGGCCATCCCGGGTGGAAACCTCACACCCCGGAATGACTTCAAGATGATACGCCGATGCTCGATCCAGGGCTTCTAAAGCCCCACGAATGGAGTCATGATCGGTGATGGCAATAACGTCTAAAAGGGTTTGTGTTTTTACGTGTTTGAGAACGGCAGGGACGGAACAGGTCCCGTCGTAACTGTAGATGGTATGGATGTGTAAATCGGCTAATCCCATAATCCTTATCCTGATTTTGAGAAGTTTTCTGCCATCAATGTACCCTCTTTTGTTTAACCGGTTTTTAATGGCAGGATAAGGTTTGATGTGTGCGGGATTAAGAACCTGCAAAATCTCAGGCTTATGGAATAGATGTTAAGGGCGAAATTACGGGGAAAGGTGGGGCACTCTTCAGACGAATGAGGTTGCGAGCAATGGCTTGAATGGCAGCCCAGGGGGATTCATGAAGAAGTTGCAGTTCCTGGAGGGAGAAAACCGGGCTGAACACGACCTGAGGGGTTAGGGGAGGAATGCGTTTGAACTGCATTTGAGCCCAGAGTTGCAGAACTTCGGCTGTAATGCGCGCTTTGTAAGTATCTTTTTGAAGTTTTGTGAAAGGATGCTTCATAGCGTTTGGGGTGATTAAGTTGGACACCATTGCTACCTGGACTTGTGTGGAGGGTGCTCGGGAAAGAATGGCTTCAATGCTGGAAGACCACTCGTTAATGGCTTGCAAGGCTTTGTCTGCTTCTCTGGCGGGGTCTGGTTCCAGCCGCCCCGCCGGAAACAGAAATAACACCCCCCCGGACTGTAAGTGCCGAATGGCCTGGCGTACCACACTGGCTTTTGCCAGACGGTCCACGCGACTGGAAAAAATCAGGTAAGTAGAAAAGGCAGGCAAAGCCCGGAAAAAAGGGCGGTCGCTGGCTACCAGTTTAATGTCATCTCTGGGAACTCTGGAAAGTACCAGCAGAGCGTCGATAGTTCCGGGGTGATTGGCTAACAAAAGCAATGGGCCTTGGAGAGGAAGGTCTTCTCCCCCTTTGAAGACCGGTAAGGGGATCATTTGTGGCAGAAAACGTCGTGCGGCTTCGTGGAGGCCTACCCGATGAACATCTTCGTCAAAGGCTCGGGCAAGCCGGGCAATCTCCCGAACCGGTGGCGTAAGCCATCGAGTCAGCGCGGCAGAAAGGAGCGGAGATTTCGAAAAGCGGATTGCCTCAAGGACATCAGTTATCAATAGATGTTCCAGGGAAGGCTGTGGGCTTTGCAAAAAGAGAGAAGCGGCATGTTTGCTGTTCATTTTCACGATCCTGTCCCAGACAATACTTGCTGTTTAACAGGATAGCGAAGAATGGCAGGATGGTGGAGAACAACAGGTAATCGAAAGGTTAAGAGGCGTTAATCGGGGTTACGGGAGGGGAAATCCGTCCCAAGTTCCGGTAAGCCAGAAGCGCCCGGCATCCATCAATGAGATTTGCAGTAGAGCCGTCAGGAAACCCAGCCACAGAAATATCCAGAGTTCCTTCCACTCGCTGAAGCGGTTTTCGCTTTGTGCCAGGAGAATCCAGAGTAAGGCATAGGCGATGCTCAACAAACCCAGTACGCTGATGCCACTTAAGACTGCCAGCGGATAAAGCAGCAAAGGGATTTCGCTCAGGATGGCTGCGTCCATGGCCAATGCCAGTCCCAGCAGTGTTCCTCCCTCACGAATACTCGTAAGCGCCGGTTGAGGCAAACTGTCTTTCCACACGGTTTGATGGAAGGTTGGCGCCAGCACACTGCCTACTGCCAGACCCAGCAAGGTACCGCTAACCAAACGCAGGGGGTTGTTCGGGGAATACAGGGAAGAGAGTCCCGGTAAGGCGCTGAGAAAAGAATTGGCTCCGTCCAGAGCAAAGAACAATGCAAACCCGGCAAAAACCATCATCATCCAGCGGGGAGGAAAAAGCGCACGCTTGCCCTTCCGCAGAATATATACCAGGCTCAGCCCGCTCCCGAGAAAAGTCCCGGAACAGCGCGCGCAGACCGGGGTGGGGCGGTCCTCCAGCCAGAAGGAGCGCGCCGGCGCGCGGTGGCATACGGCATAACCCACCGCATCCATCTTGCCCAGCAACCCGGGCGGGGTTTTGACCAGCCAGGTCAGCAGAAGCGCGGCGGTAGCAGTAATGATTGCGATTTTCCAGCGCAGGGAGAACTGCATGGCATGGATTATAACAGAGGGAAAACGTATTCATGTTTCGGAACTTTATTAGCAAAAATCTCGTTTAAGGGGTATGATAAAGCCCAGTTTACCCCTGAGGTTTGAATATGGAATGGAGAAAAAAATACCCCCTCGTTGGATTATTGCTGCTCGTGTTCTTGTTAAGTTCCTGTGCCCGGGCGACCCCCTCTGTCTTTTCCCCTACAGCAACCTTGGTGCCTGTGGCGACTTTAACACCTTCTCCCCTTCCGCCTACCGCTACTCTGGCGCCCAGCAGTACGCCTGAGCCAACGGCAACCTCGCTTCCCGATTATCCCCTGGAAGGTTATGGACCCAGCGGATTCCCTGCCGATGTCAATCCCCTGACCGGCTTGCGCGTTGCCGATCCCAACCTGTTGAATCGGCGTCCGGTGGTGATTAAGGTGGAAAATTTGCCCCGTGAGCATCGCCCGCAGTACGGCTTAAGCCTTGCCGATCTGGTGTATGAATATTACACCGAACAGGGCACAACCCGCTTTGCGGCAATTTTTTACGGGCAGGATGCTGAAAAAGTTGGTCCTATTCGCTCCGGGCGCTTTTTCGATGTAAATGTGGTGCAGATGTACCGGGCGGTGTTTATCTTTGGCAGTGCCTATTCGGCGGTTTTTGAACGTTTTGCCAACTCCGATTTTGCCCCACGCATGGTGCTGGAAAACCCCCAATCCTGCCCGGCGTTGTGCCGCTTTGAGCCTCAGGGACGCAATTTCCTGATGGCAAACACCCGTGAATTGGGCGCTTATCTCAAAACCCGCAATGTGGACAACTCCCGCCAGCCGCTGGAGGGTATGTACTTTAACCTGCAAGCCCCGGCGGGCGGAGAAACCGGAGAACAGGTTTATGTGCGTTACTCGGGAGCCATTTACAATCGCTGGGATTATGATCCTGCGACCGGGCGTTACCTGCGTTTTGTGGACGCCAAGGACGATGTTAACCGCAACAATCCGCAGTATGTGCAGTTGACCGATGCCCTGACCAGTCAGCCCATTGCCGCCGATACCGTCGTGACCTTATGTGTTCCGCACGAATATTTCTTTAAATCCACCGAAATCGAAGTGCTGGATATGAAGATGGACGCCTCAGCGGGTTCGTATCGGGGGTGCGATGGGCAAATCTATTCCGGCGGTACCGGCGCTGCCTATGTTGCCCGCGATGGCAAAATCTACAAAGCCCAGTGGAGCCGCCCAAAACAGGATGCACCGTTGACCCTGCTGGATGAACAGGGGAAGCCTTTCCCCTTTAAGCCGGGACAGACCTGGTTTGAAGTGATTGGCGCGTCTTCCAAAGTGGAAAAAACCGATAATGGTTATCGTTTCACCTTCGCCATTGCGCCATAAGTCCGTCCCATAAAAACAGCATCCCCCTGGGAGATGTTCCTCGCAGGGGGATGTTTTTTGTTACAAAAGGTTAGTTGGCGGGGATATAGGTGACCGAAGTGCGCTGGAACTGTTGCACGGGCAGGACGTCAATTAATTCGTACTCGCGCGAGCCCAAGCCCAGTTTTTCGCCGTATTCCACTACCTTGTAGGGGTCTTTGTACGGGCCATGTAACCAGCGCAAGGGGTGTCCCTCGCGGGTGTGCACTTCCATGGAAGTAGGTACGTTTTCCTCAATCAGCGGTGTCTTGGCGGTCATGTCCAGCACTGCCTGGTCGAGCGCCACAATATCATCCGAACCAAAGATGCCGGCATCCGGCAGAATGGGCATGCTGGTAAAGCCGAAGCAGTCGCATACCGGCGTCATGTGGGTGGCAAGGACAAAATGCACCGCTTTCCCCGGTTCGAAGGTGGAGAGGGTAATGCTGGTGCTGATGGCCATGGCTTCCTGGAAACTGTGGAAGTTCACCGGATCAATCTTCAGACTGCCGGGAGGCGCCACCTTCAAACAGCGCCCGCATTGATTGCATCCCTCAAAGTGCAGATGCAATCCTTCCGGGTTGTCGCGGTCCTGCACAATTGCGCCAAACGGGCAGGACTCGATGATGGCTTTGCGGGAGGCTTCATCGGGGCAGGCTTCGGGGAACCAGTACTGGTCGTAATGCATCACATCGTGCATGGCGGAGCGGGTCTTTCCAGACATGCATCCCAGTGCCAGGTTCTTGAAGGCGCCGCCATATCCGCAGGAAGGATGTCCTTTGGCATGGGCAAAATTGATGAGGAAGGTGGCATCCTGAATCAGCCCGCCCAGGCGCCATTCTTCAATGCTCTTATACGGGCGGCGATGGGTGTAGTAGTACTTGTCCGCCGGTCCGGACACCGGATAGATGGGACAGCCCAGCGTTTCGGAAGTATAACCCCGACTGTGAGCGGCATGCACGTCCCATTCCACATCGGCAACGATGGGTTCACCACCGCCGTCCTTCACGGCTTGCACGACTTTTCGAATGAATACCGGGTGAACCGTAGAATATCCAATGTTATTCCCGGTATGCATTTTGATGACCACCAGTTCTTTTTTCACCCGATCGCGCAGATGCAGGGCGTCAATAATCAGGTCCAGTTTTGCCGGTAACGTTTCGCGGGCTTCCAGTTTTGCCTGACGGGGCGAACCCCAATACACTTTGCTTGCCATTTTTTTCACTCCTTTTTAAGCAGTTTGGGTTTAAGGGGATAAGAAATGTTGTTACCGATAACAGAATGGGATGAATATATTATACAAAACTTTCCAGAAATCGAAAGCGTTTTCAGAAGTTGCATTTATGGAGCGGGATCCCCCTTGAACTGAATGGAATTCAGTGCGGCTTCCACAATTGCCAGCACGGCTTGCCCAAGGCGCGCAATCCCATCGGCAATGGTTTCCCCCATCAGGCTGGTGGTGTCGGTGATGCGCTTTTGTGCCTCTTGAAAAGAGGTGAAAAGGCTCTGGCGTGTTTCTTCAGGCAAGAGGGAGGAGGCTAACAGCAGAAAGAATACAAACAGCAAAATCAGAAAGCCCAGTAAGATCCATACCAGCATTCGATTTTTCATGTTTGCCTCGAAAAAAACAATCAGGTGGAGTTCCCTCCACCTGATTGTACATCTATTCAGCATTCACTGTATCCGCAGGAATAACACTTCCTGCATCCCTCTTCGTTGACCACGCTTGCCTGTCCGCACTCGGGGCACAAATCTCCGATTTTGAACAAGGGGAGCGCACTGCTTGACGGGCTTTCGGTATGCGTCCCATTACCGTTTTGCGGCATCTCTTCTTTGCTTGCATGTGATGTTGTATGGCGCTCGTGCCACATGTCATAATAACGTTCCAGTGCCTGAGCAATTCCATCCGGCAGTGAGCGCACACGGTTGGGCCCGAACCCCAGCGAGCGTCCGCCGCCAATTCCGCTTAACTGGTGAATTACCTCGCGCAGGCGGTCAATGGGCGGGATGGGCGATGCCATACGCAAAATGTAACTGATTAACCTGCCAATGGCTTCGGAAACAGCGGCGGTATCGGATCCGGCTTTGGCGGAGTTGAGGAACACCTCAAAGGGTTGTCCTCCGCCGTTTTCGTTGATGGTGACGAAGGTTTTCCCAAGCGGGGTGTCGATATTCAGGGTGTATCCCGGCAGGATTTGTGGACGCGGTTTTTTGGTTTCCTGCCACAGCATCAGCGGTTGTGGCACAGGGGACTTTTCTACCTCTTCCTTCTCGTCTGTTTCGCCTTTTTTCTTTTCGGCAGTTTTCAGCGTTTCCAGCACTACTTTCTCGCGTGAGCCGGTCACATACACGGTAATACCTTTGCACCCCAGTTCCCATGCCAGCATGTAAGCCGTTGCTACATCTTCTTCGGTTGCGCCTTCAGGGAAGTTGATGGTTTTGCTCAGGGAGTTATCCACAAAGGCTTGCAATGCTGCCTGCATGCGCACATGCTCTTCGGCAGTGATATCTGCCGAGACGACAAAAACGTTGCGAATGGCTTCGGGCAAATCCTTGATGTGCTGGCAGGTGCCTTCCCGCATGATTTGCTCCAGAATTTCCTGGCGTTTTTCGGCTTCAATTCCTGCCCTGGCAATGGCTTTTTCAAAAGCGGGGGAGGCATAAATTAACTGCAGGTCTTTGCCGTTGTCATTGACGTGGCGAATGTACGCCAGTGCAAACACCGGTTCACACCCGTAGCCCTCACATCCAGCCACGGTAGCAATCGTGCCGGTAGGAGCAATGGTGGTTTGAGCGGCGTTGCGGATGCCGTGTTTTCGGATGCCTTCAGTGATGATATCCCAATCAATGGGGGGACGACCGTAGTCGTGGGTGTATGGCACAATGGATTGAGGCGGAGCCCATTTCAGATTTTCAGGGTCGTAGATACTGCCATGAATTGCCGGGAAGGCGCCGCGTTGCTGCGCCAGTTCAATAGAGGTTTGCATGGCATGGTAGCGGATGAATTCCATCACCTGAGCGGCAAATTCCTGCCCTTCTGGCGATCCGTAGCGGATGCCGCAGTGGTACATTAAATCAGCCAGTCCCATAATGCCCAGTCCAATACGGCGGGCGCGCATGGCGGCTTCGCGCAGTTGTGGTACGGCAGGAACGTAAGCATTGGCTTCCACCACATCATCCAGGAAAATGGTGGACAGCACTACACTTTGGCGAAGTCCTTCCCAATCCACCGTTCCATTGTCTCCCAGATGCTGAGCCAGATTTACTGAACCCAGACAACAGTTTTCATAGGGACCCAGATATTGCTCTCCGCAGGGGTTGGTGGCTTCCAACTGATACAGGTGAGGTACCGGGTTGGAACGGTTGGCCGCATCCAGGAACAGGACTCCCGGCTCGCCATTATGATGGGCTTGTTTAACAATTTTGTTGAACAAATCGCGGGCACGCACTTTCTTGTAGGTGCGGATGGGAATGCCTTCCTGTTCGGCTTGTTCCAGTGTGCCGCGGAAGGTGCGGTAACGCGGGTCGGTCACATCCGGGAAGCGCAGTTCCCATTCGGCATCCTCTTTGACCGCGCGCATGAAGGCATCGGTAATCCCCACCGAGATGTTGAAGTTGGTGATGGCATTCTCGTCCGTTTTGCAGGTAATGAACTCTTCGATATCCGGATGGTCCACCCGCAACACGCCCATGTTAGCGCCACGGCGGGTACCGCCCTGGGCAATTTCCCCAAAGGCATGGTCGTACACCCGCAGGAAGCCCACCGGCCCGGTTGCCTGACCAGAGGATGACTTGACTACTGTACCTTTTGGACGCAGGCGGGAAAAGGAAAAGCCGTTCCCTCCGCCAGTTTGCTGAATCAATGCTGCATCACGCAGGGTTTGGAAAATGCCCATGGAGTCCCGTCCCATATCGTCCACAATGGGCAGGACGAAACAGGCGGCTAACTGTCCCAGGGGGGTGCCGGCGCCGGTGAAAGTGGGCGAGTTGGGGAAGAATTTTTTGGAGGTTAAGAGAATATAGAACTCTCGAGCCCGTGTCATGACATCCGGGTTGCCAAAGGACACCTCGACTTTGGCAATGTTATAAGCCACCCGCCAGAACATTTCATCCACGCTTTCGGCGGGGGTGCCGTCATCATTACGGCGCACATAACGCCGAATCAGCACCTGACGGGCATTTTCGGTCAGCTCAATTTTCGGTAAGTCCTCCGGTAGCGGGGGAATGGGGAGCAATCCCGAGCGGGTTTGGGTAGAACTACTGGGGTTTGACATTGTTACTCTCCTCACTCAATAAACGATCTATCTCATTCCGAATAGCATGTAAATCGCCTAATTGCAGGTACACGATGGCATAACGAATGTAGGCAATATGATCCAGTCCACGTAAACCTTCAATGACCATGTCGCCAATGACGCGGGAGTTTACCTCGGCTTTTCCCATCCGCTGAAGGGTGGTCTCAATCTCTCCCACCAGACGCTCGATTGCCGAAGCAGGCACCGGTCGTTTGGCGCAGGCGATGCGAATGCCCCGCAGAAGTTTTTCGCGGTCAAATTCTTCGCGGGTGCCGTCTTTTTTGATGATGAGGGGGGTTGCCAGCAAGGGTCTTTCCAGTGTAGTAAAACGCTGGTGACAGGAGAGACATTCCCGTCTCCGCCGCACTATTCCGCGATTGTCGTGGGTGGTATCCAGCACCTTGGTGTCTTCATTCTGGCAGTATGGACATCGCATAAATGGTTTCCTCCCTCGATGATTTAGATATGGATCGCCATATATGGGAGTAGTAAAAAATATATCCCTATATATGCTGGCAAGTAGATTGTAGCATGAGCAAATTTCTGGTACAAGTGTTCCAGTCTTAAAATTGTGTCCTAGAAAAAAATGTAATTTTTATGCAATGCACCTGAACAACCCGGGCAGTCAGGCTTCCTCAATGAGATGTGGAAAAAATATCTATGGGAAACGGCTACACAAAGGCTGATTCCTTCCAAATGTAGGGGAAGAAAACGGTGAGAAATTCTTCCCATTTTTTGTTAACAAAACCTTAAGGAATGTAATGCCTCTGAAAGCCTTTTCATTGCCTTTAGGTATCGTTTCTTAAAAATTTCAAGGGCTGTCCGGCCGTTGAAACCAGACAGCCCTGTGGATGAGGGCAAATTTCTACCGGTTAAATGGGAAAAGTGGGCACGGCACAATGCCCATTTTTCCCAACCACTCTCACGAGAAAGAGGTGGTGGATCAAGACCAACCTGTGCTTAATCCTTCGCCTGAGGACAGGAAAGGATTTACCGCTTGCGGTTTCTCAGGAACGCCGGGATGTCAAAGTCGTCGGTGTTGACAACACGGCTGAAGTCATGTTCTGTCGGTGCAGGCGTTTGCAGAGGGGTTGGTCTCTCAGGAGCAGGTTGCACTGGCGCCGGTGTGCTCGCAGGGCGGGGACGCGGCGCCTGGCTGTTTTCCACCCGCATCGGTCGCTCTGCCGCCGGGCGAACCCCGCTGCGATCAAAACCCGTGGCGATAACCGTGATGCGGATTTCGTCGCCAATCTTGGGATCAATCACAGCGCCAAAGATGAGGTTAACATCCGGGTGAGCGGTTTCCTTGATGATGGCTGCCGCCTGGTTGACCTCGAACAGCGTCAGGTCCGGACCACCGGTGACGTTGAAGAGGATACCGCGGGCGCCGTCAATGGTGATGTCGAGCAACTGGCTGGAGATAGCCATCTCCGCGGCGATGCGGGCGCGGTCCTCGCCGCTGGCATGCCCCACTGCCATCAAGGCTGCGCCGCCTTCCGACATGATGGCGCGCACGTCGGCAAAGTCCAGGTTGATCAATCCGGGTACGGTGATCAGTTCGGAAATACCCTGAATACCCTGCCGCAGGACATCATCGGCAAGGCGGAAAGCATCCTGCAAACTGGCGCGTTTGTCCACCATCTGGAGCAGGCGGTCGTTGGGGATGACGATCAGCGTATCGGCGTGTTCCTTCAGGTTGCCAATGCCTTCTTCGGCTGATTTGGCACGCCGGGCTCCCTCAAAGGTGAACGGGCGGGTGACAACACCGATGGTCAGAGCGCCTACTTCCTTGGCAATTTGTGCAATGATGGGGGCTGCCCCCGTGCCGGTGCCGCCGCCCATACCTGCGGTGACGAAGACCATATCAGCGCCCTTCAGCGCAGAATACAGTTCTTCGGCGGATTCTTCCGCGGCTTTACGCCCCATCTCCGGGTTGCCGCCCGCACCCAGTCCGCGGGTTACTTTGTCGCCAATGCGGATGCGGACATCGGCTTTGGAGAGCATCAGCGCCTGTCCGTCGGTGTTGACGGCGACGAATTCAATGCCCTGCAAGCCTTCTTCGATCATGCGGTTGACGGCGTTACATCCACCGCCACCCACGCCCACCACTTTAATGCGGGCAAAGGATTCAGACAAAGGTTGGTTCATGTCCATGGTGTGCCTCCTCATGATTGGACTCGAATCTTGATGAACATCTCGATCCCCCATTGGGGTAATCTGCTAAGGTAAAAGACGCTTAAGGAAGGATTTAAACCAGTCTCCAAATTCAGAGGACCCTCCTTTCTTTCGGGAGCGTTTTCCGGCTGCTGCCGGTGTCTCGCTCATCATCATGGCCCAGCTGAGCAGTCCCACACTGGTGGAGTAGGCAGGGGAGTTCAGTTGATCGGTCAGCCCCAGCAAGTTTTCCGGTTTGGCAATGCGCACGGGAAGTCCCATCACCTGGCTTGCCAGCGTGCGTATGCCGGGCAGAAGACTGCTTCCGCCGGTCAAAACAACTCCTGCGGGCAAAAGCCCGTCGTACCCGGAGCGTTTGATTTCCTGCAAAATCAAATCAAAAATTTCTTCCACGCGGGCTTCGATGATCATCGCCAGATCGCGGCGGCTGATTTCAACCGGACGCTCTTCCCCGAAAATGCGTGTCGAGAAGGTTTCGTTTTCGGGAATATCGCTCTGCACAGCGTGTCCATACAGTTTCTTGATTTCTTCGGCTTGCGAGAGTGGCAGGCGCAAGCCATGCGCAATATCCGAAGTGATATGGTTTCCACCAATGCCCAGCACCATGGTATGCCAGATGTCGCCGTCAATGTAAATTGCCATGTCGGTAGTGCCGCCGCCAATGTCACAAACCACTACACCCATTTGACGTTCTGTGTCCGAAAGCACCACCTCTGCCGAAGCCAGTGGATTGAGGACAAATTGCACCACTTCCACGCCCGAAGCCTGCACACACTGGCGCAAATTCTCCACCGTAGATGCGGCAGCGGTGATGATGTGGGCTTCTACCTCCAGGCGGTAGCCGTGCATCCCTACAGGCATACGGATGCCGTCCTGACCATCCACCACAAACCCGCGCTGGATGACATGAATGATCTCGCGGTTGTGGGGAATGGCAACGGCTTGTGCAGCATCCAGTGCCCGGAACACATCTTCCTGGTCAATGACGCGTCCGGCAATCCCAACCACACCACGGCTGTTCACCGAAGACACGTGCGAGCCTGCCAGGCTGACCAGTGCCGAAGTGATTTCCATCCCTGAGGTGCGTTCAGCCTTTTCGATGGAACGAGCGATTGCCTGCGAGGCGGCTTGAAGGTCCACAATCGTGCCTTTGCGAATGCCCTGTGAAGGCTCAATGCCCACGCCCAGGATGCGAAAACTGCTTCCTCCCTCTACACGGGCAACCAGCGTACAGACTTTTGTCGTTCCAATATCAATTCCCACTACAATCGGTTCATCCGCCATTTTCATTGCTCCATGCGATAGAAAGGTGCATTGGGGTCGGCAACGTTCAGCAGAGCCGGGTAAATTCCTCGCTGGTATAACTGAGCGATAATTTGCTCTGCCATATTGTATTTCACCTCAAAATTTGCCAGATCCTTTCCAATGTATACCTGTAATCCATCAGGTGTTTTCCAGCCGATTCCATTCATTTCATCGTAGGCAATCACCGAGTTTTCCGGAAGCAGGGTTGCCAGTTTCTGAATGGTTTGCAAGGTTTTTGGTTCCATGCGTTCCGGGGCAGTTTTGAGGCTTGGTTTGCTGTTGCCTGCAGAGGCATTTCCCTGAGTTTCGCCCTCGGAATTGTTCTCAACCGGGGCAACTGCCAGGGGGGGCGTATCGTTGGAGAAAACGGTCAGTAGTCCTTCCACCGTCCCTCTGGCGGGGAATATTATCCCGCTGGCGTCAATCCACATTACCTGGTCCTCTTTCTGCCACGCCAGAATGGGACGCCGTTCTCGGACAATGACCTTCACGGTGTTGGGAAGCCCCACGACCACCTGAACGTTTTCCAGATCGGGGAAGAACCGCATGAGTTCTTCTTTCACTGCCCCGGCATCCACTTCCACAATGGCAAGATTGCGCAGGTTCAACACCGGTTCAAGGTCGCTGGTTGTGAGCCGTTCCATGCCCTCAAGGGCAACGCTATCCACCTGGAAGAA
The DNA here is from genome assembly GCF_000199675.1 of Anaerolinea thermophila UNI-1. Lineage (GTDB taxonomy): Bacteria > Chloroflexota > Anaerolineae > Anaerolineales > Anaerolineaceae > Anaerolinea > Anaerolinea thermophila. The sequence goes on along the minus strand of NC_014960.1, from coordinate 2,588,020 downwards.
GGGGGAAGCCCACAGGCTGAAGATGCCAATCAGGGCAACCAGCACAATCATTGCCGAGAGAGCGCGCCAGCCTGGACGAATGACAGGGATCGAAGGGAGGCGCATCTCCACGCCCGGCATGCCGGTAGCCACATAGTAAGTACGCCGTGGTCGTTGGGTAGCCACCTGCCGGTGAATGGGTGTACCAAAGGTGGTGTTGCGAACAACCACCGGTCTTGTCGGGGGTGGGGTAGTTACCCGACGGGATGCCGTATCTGCCCGCTGGGTAGTGCGTTGTGCCCTGCGCTGGCGCAGTTCTTCAATCCTGGAACGGTTAGATGACCTGGACTGATTCATTCTCCCCTCCGGTAATGTCGTTGTGTGCGATCCCGTTCGGCTTTGCGCTCCAGTGCCAGTTCAATCAGTCGGTCAATCAGTGCAGTGTAAGAAATCCCACTGGCTTCCCACAGTTTTGGGTACATGCTGATGGCAGTGAAGCCCGGGATGGTGTTGATTTCGTTGATGAAGCATTCACCGGTATTGCGGTTGACCAGAAAGTCCACCCGTGCCATTCCTGCACAATCAATGGCGCGATAAGCCTGGATTGCCAGTTGGCGAATTCTCTCACTTAGAGCCTCGCTCAAGGGTGCCGGGATGAGCAGTTTGGAAGTCTCCATCAGGTATTTGGCTTCGTAACTGTAGAATTCATCTCCTGGCACAATCTCGCCCGGCACCGAGGCAATCGGCTCGTCGTTCCCCAGCACGCTCACCTCAATCTCACGGGCATCGGGTACGCCGCGTTCGATGAGAATACGACGGTCGTAGCGTGCCGCTTCCAGCAAACCCTCGTACAATTCCGAACGTGAATGGCACTTGGTAATGCCCACTGATGAGCCCAGGTTGGCGGGTTTGGTGAAGAAGGGGTATTCCCCCAGGCGTTCCACCTGTTCGATGACCTCTGAGAGGTTCTGTTCCAGTTGCTTCCGGGTTACCAGCACCGAATCGGCTACTGGCAAACCATGAGCGCGCATCACATCCTTGAACAGTCCTTTATCCATGCCTACCGCTGAGCCTAGCACTCCTGCCCCTACATAGGCGCAATCTGCCATTTCCAGCAATCCCTGGAGCGTGCCGTCTTCACCAAACGTGCCGTGTAGAACAGGGAAAATCACATCCAGAGTAGTTACAGGTTCCAGCGTACCATTGCGCAGGGCGTAGAGGATGGTTTCGCCAGGGTAGGGGAGCAGGACGGCTTGCGACAAACCTTTCACCTGACCGCTTTTCAGGGCTTTCCAGACATTTTCCCCGGTAACCCACATTCCCTCTAAAGTAATCCCTATCTGGGTGACCTCGTATTTTTCGGGGCTCAACACGTTCAAAACCGAACGTGAAGACATCAGCGAGACCTCATGTTCTCCTGACCTGCCCCCAAAAATGACACCCACGCGCAACTTACGCTCCATGTGTTGTGTTCTGCTCCTCTCTAGAAATTCTCCCATTCACCGATACACTCAATCTCCAGTTCCAGCGTAACCCCAAATTTGTCCTGCACCGTTTTTTGTGCTATCTGGATGAGTTGCAGAATATCGGCGGCGGTTGCTCCTCCCAGGTTAACGAAGAAGTTTGCGTGTACCGGACTGATTTCAGCCTTGCCAATGCGTTTCCCTTTCAACCCTGCGGCTTCAATCAGACGCCCTGCGTAATCTCCCGGCGGATTTTTGAACATGCTTCCCATGGTAGCACCAGGGGGTTGAGTGGCTCGGCGTTTGGCGCTGAAGGTTTCAATGCGTGCCTGTACTTCTTCCACGGTGCTTTGGGTCAGGTTCATCCGCGCTGCCAGGATGACAGCCTTGCTCTTCTCGCGTTTCAGAATGCTGGTTCGGTATCCGTAGCCCATCTCTTCGGCGCTCCAATGTACCTTACCCAGTTCAGGGTGCAAGATTTCTGCCAGCGCCAGATTTCCTGCCATATCCCCGCCAAAGGCGCCTGCGTTCCCATATACTGCCCCGCCCACTGTGCCGGGAACGGTGGCTGCCCACTCCAGCCCGCTTAACCCACGCAGGGCGGTCTGGCGAGCCACATGCGAGAGGTTGGCGCCCGATTCTGCCCATACAGAGGGAGGCTGGTGATGCACATCAATTTTGACGTTTCTGGCGCGGTTGAAGATCACTACTCCGCGGTATCCGGCATCGCTCACCAGCAGGTTCGAGCCACTTCCCAGAATCAGGTAAGGCACATTCAAATCCCACAGCAGGCGCACTGCCCGTTCGAGTTGTGCCAGATCGTGCACCGGCAGGAAGGCATCGGCGGGCCCCCCCACCCGTGCGGTGGTATATGCCGCCAGCGGGACATTTTCCTGCAGGGCATCGCCAAAGGCTTCTCTCAAACGGTTCATCGGCAGGGCAAAGGTCATGCGCTTAAATCCTCTTGATGCGGTCAATCAGGCGGTTGACCACCTTGGGGTCATTCTCCGGAGCGGGGGGTTGTGGCTCTTCGGTGAGGGCTTTCTTGCTCCGGCGGGGTGGTTCCATCCCAATGGGGTCGGGCGGTACCAACTGCACGGGCAGGGCTTGCAGTTCCATGGCATACACACGTTTCAGGTTGTCTTTTGGATTCATCCTTTCCTCCCTTGGCTCAGAACATCAAGTAACCTGGCGTTCAGTGCATCGGCGTCTCCGGCAGAGAGCACCAGCACCACATCACCGGGTTGAAGACAATTCAAGAGGTATTCCTGCGCTGTTTCCAGCGTGGGTTGAAAGACCGCCGCCGGATGCTTCATTCGGTTGACCACTTCGCGGGCAGAAAAGCCCGGGTTTTTCTCTCTGGCGGCGTAGATTTCCAGTACAACCACTGCATCGGCATCCTCAAAGGACTGGCAAAATTCTTCCATCAACGCTTGTGTGCGCGAGTAAGTGTGCGGTTGCCACACTGCCCAGATATGCCGTTCAGGATATCTGGCGCGTGCTGCTGCCAGGGTAGTGCGAATCTCGGTTGGATGATGCGCATAGTCATCAATCAGAGTTACTCCATTTGCCTCTCCGCGCACCTCAAAACGTCTCCCTGTGCCGTGGAATAGGTGTAAAGCCTCTGCGGCAGGGCTGAGCATCAACCCCAGTTGATCTGCCACTGCCAGCGCTGCCAGGGCATTGAGCAAGTTGTGTTTTCCGGGAACCTGCAATGCCAGGTGAAGCAGGCGACGATTTTCCCCATCGGGCATTTGTTTCCAGACATCGGCACTGAATCCGCCCCAGCGGTTGACACTGGCGTGTTTCAGGAAGTAGGTGTTGTGCTCACTTTCACCGTAGGTCATCACTTTGACGCCCTTTGGGGTAGCCTGTCCCAGAGCCCGGGTGGGGGGATGATCTCCGTTCACCAGCAAGATGCCTCCGGCTTGAATCTGCCGTATGAAGTCCTCGAACGCCCCGCTGTAATCCGCCATGGTGGGGAAGCAGTCTGGATGATCGTGTTCCAGATAGGTGATTACGGCAATGTGAGGGTGTAATCCCAGGAACATGCGGTCATATTCATCGGCTTCAATGACAAACAGGTCGCTTTTTCCAGCATGGGCGTTGGTGTGCAGATCCCGGACGACTCCGCCAATAATGTATGAGGGATTCTGTGCCAGGCTGGACAACATCCAGGCAATCATTCCAGTCGTGGTGGTTTTTCCATGTGTCCCTGCCACGGCGATGACCCGATATTTCTTCAGGAAAGTTTCCAGAAACTCGGCTCGTTTGAGCACCGGAATGCCCGCCTGCCTGGCTGCCTGCACTTCAGGGTTGTCTTCGGGGATAGCAGAAGAGCGCACTACCATTGTGGCACCGGAAATGTTCCCAGCAGCATGTCCAATGAAGACTGGAATGCCCATATCCCGCAGTTCCCGGGTGAATGGAGTCTCGGCGCGGTCAGATCCGCTCACCTGTACTCCTTGTTCTACCAGCAGGCGGGCAATGGCGGACAAACCGCTTCCTCCGATGCCAATGAGATGAATACGCTCCATCAACTCATTCCTTTACAAGAACACAATCAGCACAAAGGCAAACGCCAGCGCCACGGCAAAGAAGAGCCCTGGCGGTTTTAACCATACGGGTGGCATCTGTTCCAGTAAATCCAGAGCCGCTCTTCCGACCTCGGTGTTGGGGTCGGGGGGAGTGATATAAGGCAGAAGAGGTTTATACCCGGCCTGGTCCATGTACCACCAGATGGTGCCCACAAACAAATAAGCGTTGATTGCTCCCAAGAGAAAACCCAGCAGGTAATCCTGCAGTTTTTCACGGGCAAACCTTCCCCCGGCGGCAAACTTCTGAATATTCGGGGACTGATATCCGAAGAACACGGCAAGAATCAGTACAATAATCCGCAACCAGAACAGGGTGTCGGGATTGTTTCTCAGCGTGTCTTTGACAAAAGGAACATACGTTTCCAGCACAGTGACGATAAAGAATGCCAGAATGGCGCTGAAGGTTACCAGCAGTTCCTTTGCCCATCCGCGCATGGCGCCAATGATGGCAAACAGAATCACAAAGAGCCAGAAGAGAGCATTCAAACTGACCATGAATTGTCTCCATGCTGTGGCTGTGCCAGTGCCAGCACCAGGCTGGCGATGCGTTCCGCCGCCTGTGGGCGGTGAAGTGTGCGCATGGCTTTGCGCATGGCTGCCAGTTTTTCCGGTGAGCCGATGAGCCTGAGAACGGTGGGCACAAGTTGCTCTGCAAGATTTTGATTCTCGATCATCACCGCCGCGCCTTGTTCGACCAGGTACATGGCATTGACCTTCTGATAACGCCAAGCGTAGGGGTAGGGCACCAGAATGGCGGGTAATCCAAACAGCGGATATTCTCCCAGGGTGGAGGCCCCCGCGCGCGAGATGACCAGGTCCGCACAAGCCAGGGCGGCGCCCATCTCGTGCAAGTACGGTGCGGCAAAGTAGCGCTTTTGCAGATCGGGAGAGAGCGCCTCACGAGCCATTTGAACTTCTTCCCAATCCAGTGCTCCGGTCAGGTGGCAAATTTGCGTCACCTGGAGCAATTCAGGCAATCCCTTCACAATAGCACGGTTGATGGAACGGGCGCCTTTGCTCCCGCCGGTGACCAGCAGGATGGGCTGTTGAGCGTCTAATCCCAGTTTTTCCGCTCCCCGCTCGCGGTTCCATTCCAGCAGGTCCTGGCGTACCGGATAACCGGTTACCTCAACGCGGGCTTTACTGTGTTTGAAGAAAGTGCGTGATGGTTCGGCGGTCAGGGCGATGGTGGACGCGAAGCGGGAAAGGGTTTTCAGCGCCAGTCCCGGTTCAATATCCGGCACATAGAGCAGGCTGGGGATGTGCCGTCCTGCCAGTGCCATCGGTACCGCCAGGTACCCTCCGGTGAAGAGCAGGACTTCCGGCTGAAACTCTTTGAGGATGCGGCGCGAAGCCAGAACGCCGCGCGCCAGACGGAGTATGTTCCCCGGTAAGGCACGCAGTCCTACCCCGTGCACTCCTGCGGCGGGAATAGCCGTATAAGGCAGTCCGGCTTTCTTCACCAGTTCTGCCTCCATACCGCCTTCCCCTCCGACCCAAAGCACCGGGTTGGCTTCATTCTTCAGGGCTTGCAGGATGGACAGGGCGGGATACACGCCGCCGCCCGTCCCTCCAGCGCAGATTAACAACCGCACCAAGAGTTTGTTCTCCTTTTTGCTTTTGTTGATTTCCCAACCGCCCAATGTTCAGCAGGATTCCCACCCCTGCCAGGGTAGATAATAAACTGGAACCTCCATAACTGATAAAGGGCAGAGCATTCCCTGCCTGAGGCAATAAATTGACCGAAACGCCGATGTTTAACATGGCTTCAAGCACAATCCAGATGGTGATTCCACCGGCGAGCAGGCTTCCCAATTCATCCGGAGCGTTTTTGGCAATGGCTAACCCGCGCCAGAGGAATACCACATATGCCCCAATCAGCAGGAAGGCACCCACCAATCCGGTTTCTTCGGCAATAACTGCGAAGATGGAGTCGTTGTGAGCAACGGGTAAACCGGTTAATTTGGTGGTGGAATTTCCAATGCCTACGCCAAATACCCCACCGCGGATGATGGCTTCCAGAGAACGCCGTACCTGATATTCCGCTTTGATGGGTTCCTGCAATCCGCTCCAAAAGCCTAAAACGCGATCTTTACCGGTAGGATAAAGGTTGACGATAACCCATCCCAAAAACAGGGTAATCACCAGGACCAGAGCAATTTGCCGCCATTCTCCTCCAGCCAGGAAGAACAGCATGGCGCCCAGCACCACAATGGTGAAGGCTGCCGAAAAATCCGGCTGAAGCATGATCAACGCCCCCACCACCCCCAGGATCAATATCAGCGGAATGAGTCCAAAGGTAATATCGTTGAGCACGTCTTTCTTGGCATTCAGCCACACGGCTACGTACAAAATGGTTGCCAGTTTCGCGAACTCTGAAGGGCGAATTGAGCCTTCATTCAGAGAGCGGGTAGCGCCAAAGGTCATGTCTCCAATTACAATCACTGCCAGTAGCAGGGCAATGGTTCCGCCCATGATGAGCAGGGTAAAGCGCTTGTAAAAGTGGTAATCCAGAAACATCAACACGCCGGCGCCGACAAATCCCAGCAGTGCCCACATGGATTGACGAATCAGGAAGAAATCGGCGTTCTGTTTCAACAGGGCGGCAAAGAGCGGTCCGGCAGAGTACACCATGAGCAAGCCGAACAGCACCAGGGCAATGACTACCCCAACCAGGACGAAATCAATGCCGGTTCGGACGGCACGAAACCGCCTTGAAATCGAGCGTTGCAGAGGTTGATTCACAAAAGTTCCTGTACCCATTTTCGAAACCGCTCGCCCCTTTCTTCAAAATCTCGAAACTCGTCGTAACTGGTGCCGCCCGGAGAGAATAAGACCACATCCCCTTCTTCGGCAACTGCTGCCGCGGCTTGTACGGCTTCCTGCACAGTTTTGCACAGGGTCAGTGTGAACGGACGTTTGCCCGGACGCACCTCTCCAATGGCGTGGGCGATCTTTTCGGCGGCTTCTCCAAACACTACCACATGATCCACCCGCTCATGGATGAGGTCTGCCAGCGAATCCCATGGCAGTTTTTTGTCACGCCCGCCGAGCATCAGCACCAGCGGTTCCTCGAAGGAACGGATGGCGGCGATGGTGCGCTCTGGAGCGGTGGCAATCGAGTCGTTGTACCAGCGCACCCCGCGCCATTCTCTCACCAGTTCAAGGCGGTGAGGAACACCGCCAAATCCCTGAACGCCATCCAGCAGGGCTTCCGGCGGGAACCCGGCGGCAATGCCAATGGCACATGCTGCCAGCACATTGAGCAGGTTGTGGGTTCCCCGCAGAGCAATCTTGCCGCGTTCAAACAGGGCTTCTTCTACCATTTCGCCCTGATACCACAACCAGCCATTGTCGTAAAACGTGCCTTTCCCTTCGGCAGGGTGGTTCAGCCCGAAGGAAATCAAATCTCCACGGACTTTCTCGCGCAATCCCCATGCGCCAGCGTCCTCGCGTCCCAACACGGCAATATCGGTGGCGCTTTGAAACTCGAGAATACGAGCCTTGGCGGCGGTATAGGCTTCCATGGTTCCATGACGATCCAGATGATTGGGGGTAATGTTCAGCACTGCCGCCACCTGTGGAGAGCGGGTTATCCACTGCAGTTGGAAACTGGAAAGTTCCAGCACTACCACATCCGCAGGTTGTATCTCGTCCAATCGGTCGATAAGCGGAACTCCGATATTCCCGCCCACCCAGGCTTTTTGGGGGGCAACCACTGCGCGGGATGCCATACGCCCCACCAGGGTTGTCGTTGTGGTCTTGCCTGCCGAGCCGGTGATGCCGATCACCCGGCAGGGGACTTCTTCCATGAAAATTTGCGAGTCGTTGGTGATGGGCATTCCTCTGCGCAGGGCTTCCTGCACGATGGGCAACGTTTCAGGCACACCGCCGGAAAGACACAGCAGATCATGACGTTCGAGCAATTCCAGAGGGTGCCCGCCCGTGACCCATTCAATCGGATACTCAGCCAGAACCTCCATTGCCAAGGTCAGTTTCTCGGCAGGGTTCTGGTCATTGAGGGTCACCGCTGCACCTCGCTGGCACAGAAAACGCGCCAGAGCCTGCCCCTGGCGGGCGGCGCCTAGAATGAGTACCCGGGAGTCCTTCCAGTTCTTTGTCATCTCTTACACCAGTGCAAATGCAATGCCCAGCAGGGCAAAGAGCAGATTGACCAGCCAGAAGCGTTGCACTACCTGCGTTTCGCTCCAGCCCAACAGTTCAAAATGATGATGAATGGGCGCCATTTTGAAAAAGCGCTTTCCTTTGGTGATCTTGAAGTAGGTGGTTTGAATGATGACACTCACCGCTTCGCTCACAGGGATGATCGCGATGAGCGGGAGCAACAGCCACTGTCCGGTCATCAGAGCCACCACCGCAAGCACTGCCCCTAAAGGCAACGAGCCAGTGTCACCCATGTACAGTTGCGCAGGGTGGACATTGAACCACAGAAAGCCGAAGAGCGCTCCCACCACGGTAAAGCAGAAGCGCGCCAGGAAGACCTGCCCCTGGAAGAGGGCAATTGCCCCATATGCAGCGAACGCGGTGGCGGAAATCAGTCCCGCCAGCCCGTCTAACCCGTCGGTAAAGTTGACTGCATTGGATGCTCCTACGATGAGGAACATGGCAATGGGAATGTACAGCCAGCCCAGCGAGATAGGCTCATCCAGCGGGGGCCAGTACAGTTCGGGAACTTCCAGAATGTATTTCAAGGCAAAGGCGATAATGAACGCCAGCACCACCTGAAGCAGGAATTTGGTGCGCGCCCGCATGCCCAACCCACGGCGAGGACCGCGGATGCCTTCCCAGTCATCCACTGCGCCGAGGACACCGTAAGAAAGCAACACAAGCACCGGCAGCAGCACCGAGCGCCCCAACACGTTCAATCCCAACAGGGAAGCGGCATTTAACAACACCGTCAGCAGCACCACCGGCAGGATGAAGAGCACACCGCCCATGGTGGGTGTGCCCATCTTGGTCATGTGGTGTGCTGGACCTTCCACCCGAATGATTTTGCCGATGCGGAAATGATGGAGGATGCGCAGAAGCGGGCTTCCCCAAATCACGGTAAGCATGAACGAGAGCATGGAGAGCGCAATCGCCAGCGTGGAATCGCTCATCCTACCACCTCCAGCGCGCTGACGATGCGGTCCATGCGTAAACCGTGCGAGCCTTTAATCAAGACAACATCTCCTTCCTTGAGTAGGGGTCTGAGCACTTCAATTGCCTGAGAAGTATCGGGAACCCAGAAAATCTTCTCGGGTTTCATTCCGGCTTCCCGGGCGGCTCGAGCAATGATTTTACTCAATTCCCCTACAGCCACCAACACATCGGCAACTTCGGCGGCACGCACACCGACTTTCTCATGCCCGCTCTGTTCATATGGACCCAGTTCCAGCATGTCTCCCAACACGGCAATGCGTCTTCCCTTCATCTCGTGGAGGATTTGCAGAGATGCCAGGGTCGACTCCGGAGAAGCGTTATAAGTGTCATCCAGAATCAGTGCACCGCTGGAAGAGCGCACGGCTACCAGGCGCAGTTGCGTGGGAGAGCGTTGAAGCCCGTGGATAATTTCTCCCCAGGTTAACCCTTCCACGATTCCTACCGCGGTAGCCCGCAATGCAGTTTGTACCGAGTGATGGCCAATCAAAGGCACCCGCACCGAGAAAGACTCCCGTCGGTAATGCAGGCGGAAGCGAATGCCTTCCAAGCCCATGGTTTCGATTTCATCTGCCCACAGATGCGCTTCGGGTGTCAACCCGTAATACAGGATCTGGGCTTGGGTTTTATCTGCCATCCAGCGCACCCATGGGTCGTCATGGTTCAGGATGGCGTATCCACCCACAGGCAGGGCTTGCACCAGTTCTGATTTTCCTCGCGCAATGGCTTCTTGGGAGCCTGCTCGTTCGGCATGCACGGTGCCGATATTGGTAATGACCCCGACCTGAGGTTGGGCAATGTCGCACAGCAGGGCAATTTCTCCAGGCACGTAGAAACCCATTTCAAGTACGGCACGTTCATGGCCTTTGCCAAGCCGCAACAGGGTCAGCGGTAACCCGATTTCATTATTCAGGTTGCCCGGATTTTTCAAAGTGCGGTAGCGCTGAGAAAGCACCTCGGCAATCAATTCCTTGGTTGTGGATTTTCCCACACTGCCGGTAATGCCGATGACCCGGATATTCAGGCGTCTGCGCCAGTAACGTGCCAGTTGTTGCAGTGCTTCAAGCGTGTTGTTCACGCGCAGGCAAAGCGGTTGTCCGGGAATCCACGAAGCCGGGAAGGCCAGGGGGGTTTCCGGAGAAACGGCTCTCAAATCAAGGGTAGGAAAGTCTTGAGGGAGGTCTTTCTCCACCAGCGCCAGGATTGCACCGTTCTGGAATGCTGCACCGACAAATTGATGCCCATCGGTGCGCACTCCCGGAAGCGCCACAAACAAAGACCCCGGGATGACCTGACGGGAATCAATTGCCGCCTCACTGAAGGTGAGGGGCTTTTGCATGTCTATATGCTTGCCGGTCAGGGCTTCCAGAACGTCCGTCAGGGTCAACACTTCTCTTTCTTACTCCTCTCTACGGATTGTTGGCAATTTGCCAGCGCACTTCATCGGGGGGAAGGTCCATCAATATGACTAAATTCTGCACAATATCTCTGAAGAGCGGTGCGGCAACCATCGACCCCCATGGAGACGAACGCGGTTCTTCCAGCCAGACGTAGATGATAAACCGCGGGTCATCCACGGGACCCCAGCCGACGAAAGAGGCATTGGTTGTGCCATCTTTATACCCCCCGTGAATAGGGTCATACACTTCAGCAGTGCCGGTCTTTCCTGCCAGACGATACCCGGCAACCTGAGCATTTTTGTAACTTTCGCTTTCCAGAGACTCTGCCAGCATTTGGGAGATGGTTTCGGCGGTTTCGGCTTTGATAGGACGCGCAATCACCTGAGGGCTGATTTCATATTTTTCGTTGTTCTGCACAATGGCTTTGACCACATGAGGGGCTACGATTTTTCCATGGTTTGCCAGCGCGTTGATAGCGGTAATCATCTGGATTGGGGTGACGGCAATACCCTGTCCAAAGGAATTGGTGCCCAGGTTGACGTCGCTCCAGAGTTGATCACCCGGAGTAAAGTAAGGTTGCGAAGCCTCTCCCGCCAGATCAATGCCTGTGAGATGCCCAAATCCGAAACGGTTGACGTATTCATAGAAGCGGGTTGTTCCCATCTGGTCGGCAATCCATGCCATGCACACATTCAGGGAGTAGCGTAAACACCCGGTCATGTCCTGCGGTCCCCATGCACCCCGGTCCCAGTTGCGAATGGCATATCCTTTGATGTAATAGACCCCTGTATCAATAAAACTGGTTGAGGGTTCGACTACGCCTGCATCCAGTGCTGCTGCCATGGTGATGGGTTTGAAGGTTGAGCCCGGCTCATAGGTGGTGTCAATAGCGCGATTGACATTCGGCTTTTTTCCGAAAATTTCCTCAAGTTTCCAGTATTCATTCGGATTGAAGCGCGGCGAGACAGCCATTGCCAGAATTTCCCCTGTTTCGGGGTCCATGACGATCACCGTCCCTGAGAGGGAGCCTGTATTTTCTACGGCGAGGTCCAGTTTCTCTTCAACCATGCGTTGAATGTTCCGGTCGATGGTGGTCACCAGGCTGGCGCCGGGAGGCAAATCAGGTACTTCGGTGACCAAAGAAGGATCTAGAGAGCGCACTACCTTGACAGGTGTACCTGTCAGCAGGTCGTTGTACTTTTCTTCCAGACCGTAGTATCCTCTAGGATTGTCCTGAGGATAGGCGTAGAACCCCAGTACGTTACTGGCAAGAGATCCCTCCGGGTAGTAGCGTTTCATCATCAAATTCCAATCTAATCCCTTCAGACTGGGGGGAATCTCGTCTTTTCGAAAGCGACGGTTTTTGTTTTCCTCTTCAAGGCGTTTCGCTTCGTTCTCCACCTGGGCTTTGATATCGGCAGGTACGAACCGTGCCAGGGTCACATACCGGGGGTTTTCCTCGGTTACCCCGATAGAATTTTCCTGTAAGAGTTTAAGGACTTCACCATAATTCAAATTCAGATAGGTGGCAAGCACCGTTGCAATGGTTTCGTGATCCTTGGCGTAGCGGAGATCGGCGCTCAGTTCATAGGTTTCCAGATTCCCTGCCAGCAGGTTTCCCCAACGGTCGTAGATGTTGCCCCTGACCGGATACAAAGTTTGTTCGTAGATTCTGTAAGTCTCGCCCTGTTCGAGTAGCACAGGGGCTTGGGGATTGGAGAGAATCCGAATCATCCAGATAAAAGCAAACAACCCGACTGCTGTCAGGATGCCTCCAATCAGATAATAGCGGGTAAAAGAGGTCTGCTGACTCATGGCAGGGCTCCTCTCTGGAGATTTTCAATTTGAGCCAGCCCCTGGAAAAGCCAATCAGAGAGTGATTGTTGATAACTGGACTTAAGAATGATCGTCTCCTCCTGAGAGGAAGGTGGCGGAGGGAGAACAAGTGTAGTTTGTTTTCCCGGATAGCCCGGAACAGTCATGTACACAATCTCTTCCGGTGTGGCTGGGCGGTATCCCAGAAGTTTCGCCCGTTCTTCCATGACGCTGGCAGAAGATTGCAGGGCAATTTCGGTATTCAGGGAAGCGATTTTGTATTCCAGAAATTCCTTCTGCTTTTCCAAACGGCTGATCTCAATGGCTGCTTCTGCCGATTCCACGGAAATGGTCAGCGAAATCCACACCAGCAGAACGGAAAGGAACGCCAGAATCAAAAACAGCATCCCTTTTCGGGTGGCTTTGCGCCATGGGGCTTGCTGATAAGCCTGTTGCAGTGTTTTCTGCACCATTCCCTGTATTCCTCCCGATTGCTTTTCACGTTTCATCGGCATTCCTTGCAATACTCATGCCAGAGCAATTTTTTCCGCCACGCGCAGCCGGGCACTGCGTGCACGGGGGTTTTCCCGAACTTCCTCGTCACTCGCCTCAATCGGGTGACGGGTAACCTCTCGCAAAGAGGCTTTGTGTCCACAGGTGCACACCGGCTGTTCCGGTGGACAAAGGCAGTCGCGGCTTTCTCGGCGGAAAAAGTGTTTGACCAGCCGGTCTTCCAGAGAGTGGAAGGAAATCACTGCCAGCCGCCCGCCTGCTTTCAGACATTCCACCGCCTGAGGAAGAACGGTTTCGATGGCTTCCAGTTCCCGATTTACCGCAATGCGCAGGGCTTGAAAGGTGCGCGTTGCCGGGTGGATGCGTTCGCGTTTGCCGCCTACAATGCGAGCAACCAGTTCCGCCAGTTCACGGGTGGTGTGGAGCGGGCGGGCTTGAACAATGGCTCGGGCGATTCTGCGAGCATAACGTTCCTCTCCATACTCCCACAGGATGCGCGCCAGTTCTTCCTCGGGGAGGTGGTTAACCAGGTCTTCCGCGGTGGTGTCTTGGCAAGGGTCAAAGCGCATATCCAGTTTCCCCTCGGCGCTGAAGGAAAATCCCCGTTCAGGCGTATCCAACTGCATGGAAGAAACTCCCAGGTCGAATACAATGCCATCCACCTCTTGCCATCCCAGAACTGCCAGTTGTTCCTTCAGGGTCACGTATGAGGCTTGCACCAGATGCACCCGTTCTCCGAAAATAGAGAGGCGCTGGCTTGCCAGTGCCAGCGCCTGGGGATCTGGATCCAGCCCTAAGAGTTCACCTTTGGGACTGGATGCTTCCAGAATGCCAGCGGCGTGACCCCCCGCGCCAACCGTTGCATCCACATACCTGCCGGGACTGTGTGGACGTAATGCGAGTATAATTTCTTGGTAAAGTACAGGACGATGAGGAACAGAAGCCTCGCTCATGCACTTCCCTCATCGTTCATCGCGTGTGAATCTCAAATGCGGCGAAGCGGTGTTCGTTGACTTCCGCATTTTGTAGCGAGGACTCTTGTTTAAGCCACTCTTCTTTAGACCAGATTTCAAAATAATCTCCCACTCCCACCAAGATGACATGATTTTCAATCCGGGCAAATTCCCGCAAGTATGCGGGGATGAGGAAACGCCCCAGTTTGTCGAAAGTCACCGGGGAGGCTGAAGAGAAAATGAGGCGTTTCAGCGTGCGTGCATCCGGATTGGTCATCCCCAGTTCGTTCAGGTATGTGACGACTCGCTCAAAGACCTCAGTGGTGAGCACCATCAGGTTGCGGTCAAACCCCTGGGTGACGTATGCGCCGCTCTTAATCAGTTCCCGGTACTTTGCCGGGATGATGATGCGGCTCTTATCGTCAAGATTGTGTTCAAATCGTCCCAGGAACATTTGTTCTACCCCTGTTATATACGCCAAACGCCGGAGGTCCCGGCGCCGACTACCATCACAATCCACTTTTTTCCACTCGTATCCACAGTATATCCAAAATATCCCACAAATGCAAGTGGGAAAACCACAAGAGACTGTAACAAAATTGGTGGGCGAATTTTCGAAAAAAGGAAGGAAGAGAGAAGACGGGGGGAGAGGAGGGAATTACGGGAGGGCTCATGCCCAGAACTGACAGGCAACTGTGCTTCCGCGGAGCAACCCGGCGGTGGTTTTATATCGCCTGGCTTGCTGGGCGCGGCTCTTGAGCCTGCCAATCATCTGTTCCGTGCGATTATTGGTCCAGGGAATACCCACATCAGCATAGAAAGCCACATAGCGTTGCCAATCACGCGATAAGCGCAGGATCAGGTCGCGGAGTTTTTCCAGGGGCGTGCGTTTTCCTTCCGGTGGTGTACTCCTGCCCGGCAGGGATTTCCACAGGCGGTGTAAGAGGCGGTCTCCATGCAATGGCAGGTCGCGCAGGATTTCCTCGACCTTTTCAAGCACCCCCTGCCAGGCTGGATCCAACTCAGCCTGTAACCCCTTCAAAGCATGCTTTACCCAGCGCCGCACATGAAACTGACAGACCTGATGCCCTATCTCCAGTTCATCGGTCAGTTGCTTGTAGATCGCCAGATCATCGCTCACGATGGCGCCGATGTCATGCATCTCTTTCAACCGTTTCAGCCAGGTGAACAGAGCCCGGCTGTCTTTCTCGTCTACCTCGGCAACCTCCAGCAGACTACCATCTCCCAGATCCACCGCCACCATCACTCCTTTGCCTCCCACCCAGGCTCCATCTACCCCCACCACCCGCACGCTTTTCCATTTCAATTCCCCCATCAACTTTTCCCCCTCTGCCTGTACATGCCGCCACCCGCTCATATGACTGAGCCTCAGCCCAAAGATCCTCAACACCCCGGCTACCCTGCGATAACTCAATCCCAGTGACCACAGGATCACACTCAATTTCTTCAACCGTTCACTGTGCCGTCCATTGCCTACCCCCTCCGGATAGTCCCGAAAGGTGCGCCTGCACCGTGTGCATCGATACCTCACCACCTCGACATGACGAACTTTGACATCCTCGATGCGCCTTTTCTCCACTCCCCATCGCTGGAATGTCTCCCCCTGACAATATGGACAGCGCTTCGGACGAGCAGGCTTTTTTCGTTTTACCTGTGGCAGTTGGAGTATAATCTTCATGGAAGGGCTCCTGGAGTTGTGATATCAATATCTTACAGGATCCCTTCCTTTTTTTCCCTTTCTCCACCAAGTTTGTTACAGCGTCAACCACAATTTAACCAATTTGCAAGGAAAGGATTCCACCATGACGCCGCAAAACTATCGTTCCCTCTTCTCCGGACTGGATGTTCCGGTACCATTGCTCAACGGAAAACAACAAGTTTATATCAACCTGGATAATGCCGCTTCGACGCCTCCTCTCAAAGCCGTAGAGGATGCAATTGACCGTTTCCTCCCTTATTACAGCAGTGTGCATCGGGGGACGGGATTTAAGAGCCAGTTATCCACCCATGCCTACGAAAGCGCTCGTCGCAAGGTGCTTGAATTTCTGGGAGCAAGAGAAGATGAACATACCTGTATCTTTGGCAAAAACACCACCGAGATGATTAACCGGCTGGCAAAGCGTTTCCCTTTCACTCCTGAACGGGATATGGTCATTGTCAGTCTGATGGAACATCACTCCAACGATTTACCCTGGCGTGGAGTGGCAAAAGTCTTGCGGGTGGGGTTGCTTTCTGACGGAAGACTCAACGAAGACCATTTCGATTCTTTGCTGGAACAGTATGGTTCGCGTGTGGCGCTGGTTGCTATCAGCGGTGCCAGCAATGTGACCGGTTATCTCAATCCTATTCATCGCTTAGCCGAGAAAGCCCATCGGGTGGGAGCGCAGATTATGGTAGATGCGGCACAACTGGCTCCCCATCGCGCTATCGCTATGGGGGTCCTGGACGATCCGGCGCATCTGGATTATGTGGTGCTTTCGGCGCATAAGATGTACGCACCTTTTGGTACAGGTGCGCTGGTCGGACGAAAGGATACTTTCTCTCGCGGTGAGCCGGATCACCGTGGCGGGGGGCAGGTGGAGTTTGTCACCGAAGATGAGGTCGAATGGACGGGCGCCCCGGAGCGTGATGAAGCGGGCAGCCCTAACACTATTGGAGCAGTGGCGCTGGCGGCGGCGATGAGCCAGTTGGAACGGGTAGGTATGGATGAGGTTGCCCGTCACGAAGCCGAGTTGACGGCTTACGCGCTGGAGAAACTCAATGCCATCCCCTGGGTGCGCCTGTTTGGCGATCGTGACCCCGCGCGGGCTTCTGAACGCCTGGGGGTGCTTCCCATGCAAATTGAAGGCGTTCCTCATTTTCTGGTAGCGGCAGTATTGGGGTATGAGTTTGGTATTGGCGTGCGCAGTGGTTGTTTCTGTGCGCATCCTTACCTGCTTCATCTTCTGGAAGTTTCTCCCGCCGATGCTGAGCGGGTACGCAAGCGTATCCTGAAGGGCGACCGCCGCGAAATGCCGGGGATGATTCGCGCTTCTTTTGGGCTGTACAACACCCCCGAAGAGATTGATGCCTTTGTCGAGGCGCTGGCGGCAATCCGCCGGGGGGATTACGAAGGCGTGTACTATCAGGATGTAGCCACGGGAGAATACCGCCCAGAAAACTACTCGATTCGATTTGAAGATTACTTTACATTTGAGAGTTAAGGATTATGAAACCAGAAATTTTTGCGCTTCTCACAGCCATTCTCTGGGGGGTGGGCGGCTTCTTTGAAAAGAAAGGACTGCATTTGGGTAACCTTCCCCCCACGCTGGGCATCACCATCCGGACAGCCGTGGCTTTGTTGATTCTGGGAGCGGCAAGTTTCCCGCAGTGGAAATTGTTGCCTCAGGCTGGCACGAAAGCCTTGCTCTATATGGTCATTGGCGGCGGCGTGGTCGCCGGGGCGGCAGGCATGTTATGTTTTTATACTGCACTCAAGGGTGCGCCTCTGACGCGGGTGATGCCGATTGCTTTCACCTCGCCGCTCTTTGGGGCGTTGATGGGCATCCTCTTTGCCGGAGAACCACTCACCCTGAAGACGATTTTGGGCATGGCGCTGACCATTGGTGGAATTGTCCTGCTGACAATTGGCTAGAAAGGCGCATCTCAATACACAAACTCGCGGATGTCGTAGCGGCTGATGTGCGGAGTGCCGCCCTCTTCGCTGAATGAAAGTGCCTGCTCAATGGCTTCTCCCTGAGCGATGCGCTCTTCCGGTGTGAGTGGACGAAGGTTGGCTTGATAGGCGTCCCGGGTGTATTGCATGCCTTCGTCTTCCACCAGTTCGGAGAAGTAAATCAGGTCGTCGGCATCCAGCGGCATGGCTTGGAGAGCGCGGATGCTGTCGGCAACATGCTGAGCAGAAAATTGATGCCCGCCTGCTCCGAGCAGCAGGATGATGCCCACGGCAACCCCGCCGCGCTTAATGGCTTGCACGGCTTGTACCACATCTTCTGCTGTGCCGGGTTTTTTCAGGAAGCGCAGTAATTCGTCATTGCCGCTTTCCATGCCGATATAGACCCGTTGCAGTCCCAACTCCCGCAGGCGGGCATAGTCTGCGGGAGTTTTCTTTTCGGCGCTGAAACCGTCCAGAAATGCGTAGATTCCCCCCAGTTGTTCGACATCAAATTGTTCATGAATGGCTTCCATGAGCGGGACAAGGCGCGGCATGGGAATGACCAGTGCATTGGCGTCACCGAGGAAAATGGTGCGCCGCAGGCTCAAACCTTCTCCCAGAAAATCCCGCACGGCTTTCATGTGTTCCCGGAACATTTCGGGGGTTTTGATGCGGAAGGGGCGGTCACGGTAGAAATTACAGAAGGTGCAGGTATTGAATGAACACCCTTCAGCGGCTTGCAAAACCACTGCCATGTACTGGTCAGGTGGTAGAATGCCTACTGGACGATACACGGCATGATAATGGTCAATATCCTGACGATAACGCTCGGGGGTGAACGCCGCGGCACGGGTCAGGAATGTCCAGCCGGTTTCATCCAGCGGCGGGTTGAGAAGAACCTGTCCGGTTTGCAGGTGGGCGAGCAGGTCTGCGCAGAACCGGCGGGCGTTTTCCTGCAAGGTTTGGGCTTCGACTTGAGACAGCCAACGCCGCTCACGCTGGCTGTTCCCTTCCTGCCATTTGGCGACGATTTTGCCATCCAAACCCCTGCGGTACGAAATGTTCTGGACAATGCCCGTCCAGAAACGCCCTTCGCCGTCGAAAGAGTATACCTGCGTGTCTCTGCCAGATTGCAAACTCAGAGTCAGGCAGTTGGGTTTGGTGGAAATCGTCAACGATTGTCCACGCCAACGTGTCAGGATGACCATAAACCATGCTCCCTTGTTGAATAGATTCTCTTTGATTATACGGAGTCTCAGCCAATGGGAACGTTCCCGGCTCTGGTATAATCTTTCCCAATAGAGGTATTCCCATGCAAGAAGAAATGTTAAGAGAATTGTTGCAAGCCGTACAGCGTGGTGAGATGGATATCAACGATGCCATGCAACGCTTACGGCTTCTGCCTTTTGAATCGGTAGGCGGTTTTGCGCATCTGGATCAGCATCGCGCCATTCGTTGTGGA